>CAIZFH010000048.1 GCA_903932155.1 uncultured Granulicella sp.
GCGTCGCCGAAGACGGAGCTGGGTCCGTCGATGAGCTGGCGTCCGGATTCATCGCTGTGATGGACCCAGAGGCGATTGCTGAATGTGTAACGGATGCCGTCGACGATGTTGCCGGTGAGCAGCGAGGGGATGACCTTGACCGTGTGGATACCGATGGAGCGCGTGTTGGTGAAGAGCGTGCTCTGGGCACGGAGGGCGTCGAAGTTGGGAAGGGCAAGGTTGGGCGCGCGGTGTTCGAAGAGCTGGTCGTAGGAGAGCTCGTCGAAGACGATCCAGACCAGGAGGGGATGCTGACGCGGCGGTTGGGGCGAGGACACCCAGTCGGCGGTGATGTGGTTCGGTAAGGGCTTCCATGTTGCGACCCAGAGGAGTTGCGCGATGCTGGCGAGGGCGAAGACGGCGAGCGCAGCAGTAACGAAGCTGCCGGCGCGCATCAGGCGGCCATACCACTTGGCGAAGCGAAGGAGAAGCAGAAGAACAATTGCGGTCCATAGGACAAGGAAGAGCGCGACCAGGCCTTCGATCAGATCGAAGGAATTGATGGACTGGGTGCGCTGTATCAGATACGGCGGAAGGACGATGGCGAGGATCAGGCGTAGCCAGGGATAGAAGCGGGTGCGTGCGAATACGGCGAGGAGCAGGAAGAGTAGGAGGGTGAGCAGGAGGAGGTCCGCGATATGCGCAGTGCATACCTGGGCGAGCGGGAATGGGGTGTGCATGCGGACGTCTGCGCCGCCGCTCAGGAGGTCCCCGTAGTTTGTGACCAGGATGAGGGAGGCGAGGCCCAGAGACTGGCAGAACTTCTTCAGCATTCTTCTATCTTCTCAAAGCGCAGGAGTATGCGTCCGTTGCCCAGTGGATGACGGTCGATCAGGCGGAAGCGGTTGGCGCAGGCGGCGAGGAGGTCGTCTTCGCAGAGCGAGCCGTAGAGGTGGTCGCGTCCGCGCAGAAGGCTCTGGAACATGGGGTCCTGCACCGGAACCCATTCGAGGATGAGATGACGGCGGGTGAGGCGATGGCAGAGGGCGAGAATCTCCGGCAGTGGGATCTGCTCCATCAGCAGGAGGTGATGGATGACGGCAAGCATGAGGACGAGGTCGAACTGCGCCTCGAGACGCGGCAGCAGGGCGAGAGATTCGGCGTTCAACCAGCCGACGGCAGGAGTGGGGCGTGCGAGGTCGGCGTGGATGGTCTGGATGGAGAGATTGCGCTGGCGGGCCATGCGGAAGAGGCGGTCGGCGGCGGCCTGATCTCGCTCGAGGGCAACGACGCTGGCTCCGAGCGAGGCGGCCAGCGCGCTGAAGTCGCCGGTGTTGGCGCCGATGTCGAGGACTTGTACAGGCTGCGCGGAGACGAGAGCCTGGCGCACCCAGTCGTGCTTCTGCTGGGACTGTTGGGGAGTGTAGTGGGTGAGGGTTTGCGGGTAGTCGCTCCAGTTGGAGGAGGCGAGCGGCGGCGCGGCGCGGAGAGTACGGCGGCGAAGGGCTTTCAGGGTGCGACGCAGGATGTGGGTTGCGACTTCGAGCGTGTGGAGGGTGGATTTTTTTGACGGCGCGGCGGAGCTTTGTGCTGGGTTGGCGGACTTGCGGCGCTCGAGCAGGGCTGGCAGCGTGATGGGCCAGAGGGCTGTCCTGGACATACGGCTGCGCCATGGGAGGGCGGAGAAGCATTCGGCGGGCTCGTAACCATCGCGGCGGAAGAGGCTGAGGGAGAGCGGCCAATGGAGCAGACGATCCATCAGCAAGGGGAGCAGGAAGGTACGGACGTACTGTCCGTATGCCAGCCAGATGGAAGTGCTTGGATCGCGTCTTTCAAAGGATAGGATATCGACGAGGATGGGACGGGGGCCGTTGAAGAGGATGTTGAGCGGAGTGGCGTCCTTGAGTATCCAGCCAGCTGCGAGGGCTTCTTCACAGAGGTCCAGGGTGAGTTCGGCGGCGACGATCCACTGGGAGGGGGTCCACTCCCACGGATAGGTAGGGACGGCGATTCTGGGATGGCGAAGGATGAGTTGCGGGCCTGAGTCGTCTATTTCAGCCGCGATGAGGTCTCCGCGCTGCTGCATGGCCTGGCAGAAGGCGGATTGGAGCAGGTCTAGCACTTCCGCTCGCGACGCGGGGGCGATGGTGCGAACGGCCTGGTCTGCTTTCAGGCTGAGCGAACCTGCTGGATCGCGGAATGTGGCTTGGGGTGAAGCAGCGGTCATGCGAGTTCGCTGGGGTCACGCGCCTCGGCCGTAGTCGGCCGGACCTCTGCGGAGGCTTTCTCTTTGCGCGAGAAGAAGGTGCGGATACGACGGCGAATGACGTAGGCGTAGGCCGCACCGACGGAGGCGAAGGTCTGTAGGGCGATCAAGCCCGATCCGGGATCGACATAGCCCCAGGCCCTGCGATCCGTGGCTACCAGCAGGCAGAAGGTGATGAAGATGGTGAGCGAAGAGGAGATGAGTCGCTTCATAAAAGCCCTTCCCAGGTTGAGGGCCGCTTGCCAGCGGCTTCACCGTATGTGTTATCTAGAAAAAATTTAAATGTGGCTTTCCCAGATGAAGACCACGCAAAGTTTCAACGGTGCTGAAACGACCCAAAGTGAAATCGTTCTAACGTGCAAGATACATAACGGAGGGCCCAACAGGGGAAAGGACCAACTTCTTGCTTTTTTTGAAAAACCCCGGTTCGTGGAGAAAGTTGCTCACAAGCGGAACTTTGTAAAGATCGAGCTAAATAAAGCCTTCTGATAGAAAGACGAAGTTTCTGGGATGGAAGTTGCATAGTGGTGAATCTTCCCCTGGCGCCTGCAAACGGATGCGCGGCAGAGAGCATGAGAAGAAGGGCAAGCAGGTAGTTGAGAGGCGTGGACGGGCTAGAATAGGGCGCATGGAACCGACCGAGATGCAGGAATTTTCCAAACAGATGAAAGAAGGCGGGGAGGAGTCGCTGACGAGGATTGCGCTGACGATCTCGATCCTCGCGGTGCTGGTGGCGATGGTAACGGTGCTGGGGCATCGCAGCCATACCGAGGCGGTGTTGATGCAGTCTCGCGCAGGCGACCAGTGGAACCTCTACGAGGCGAAAAAGATTCGCCAGGACAGCCTGGAGGTTGTGCTGGACCAGATGGCGTTGCAGCCAACGGTGGACGCCAAGGCGACGGCGGCAAAGATGGCGGAGTACAAGGCGCACATTGCCAAGTGGAGCGAGGATTTGAAAGAGGAGCAGGAGACGGCGAAGGGCTTCGAGGATGAGGTGACGAAGGCTGAATCCAAGGCAGTGCGCTTCGACCTGGGCGAGGCGCTGCTGCAGATCTCGGTGGTGCTGTCTTCGATCACGCTGCTTATGCGGCGGCGGAGCTTTTTTGTGGGCGGGCTGGGGCTGGGCGCGTTGGGAGTGGCGATTGCTGCTTCCGCGTGGCTGGTGCGTTGAGGTATAGACTTGGTGCGCGGTTCAAGTAGAGGGATTCACGATGAGCGAAGAGGGTAGTGGCAAGACGAGCCGGCGCAGTTTTCTAGGCAAAGCGGCGGGTGCGGCATTGGCTGCGACATTGCCTGCATCCGCACAGAGCACAGCGAAGAAGACGCCAGCCGTGGCCAGCAAGAGCGGTGCGGCGGCACGGAGCAAGCGGCCGCTGAACGTGCTGTTTTTTATGTCGGACGACATGCGTGCAGAGCTGGCCAGCTACCATAGCCGGTTCAACGTGCATAGCCCGAACATCGACGCGCTGGGCGCGCACGGCGTTCGTTTCGACCGCAACTACTGCCAGTTTCCGCTATGCAACCCTTCGCGCTCGTCTCTGTTTACGGGGCATCCGCCACGGGAGACGGGGATTCTGGGCAATGGTGAGGCGGTGGTGAAAGCACATCCGGAGTGGATTACGCTGCCTCATCTGTTCCGCCAGAACGGATATACCACGCTGCGCAGCGGCAAGCTGTTCCATGCCGGGCTGGACGATCCGCAGGCGTGGACGGTGTTCGACGGGGACGTTGAGTCGATGCATGCGACGCAGATTGGGGTGAAGATGGAGATTCCACCTGCGCGCATCCCAATGCCGAACGGTACTCTGCCGCCACTACCGACGAACGCCAAGGCAGAGCACTCCGATGAGATTCTTGTGCTGGAGGGCGTCAACGGCGAAGGTTCGGGCGACTACATGGTGGCCGACCTGGCGATCAAGTTCCTGCGCCAGGTGGCGGCGGATCCCAGCAAGCCATTCTTTGTGGGTTGCGGATTCAGCAAACCGCACAGCCCGCCGCAGGCACCGCAGCGGTTCTTCGACCTGTACGATCCGGAGAAGATACAACTTCCACCGGACTTTGCGGCGTGGCCGACGGTGCCGCCGGGATTTCCGAAGGCGGCGATCCGTCCGCGCAATGCCGACCTGTTTATCGGGCGCGGAGCGTCGGAGTCGGAGGCGAAGCAGGTGATTCGCGCTTATCTGGCATCGATCTCGTGGGCGGACTGGAACCTGGGGCGCGTGGTGGCGGAGCTGGAGCGGCTGAAGCTGCGCGATAACACGGTGATCGTGTTTGTGGCCGACCATGGCTACCAGCTTGGCGAGAAGGGCAAGTGGTCGAAGGCGGGCTCGCTGTTTGAGGGCAGCACGCGGGTTCCGCTGATCATCGATATGCCTGGGGCGAAGGGCAATGGACGGTCGTGTACGCGCATTGTTCAGTCGATCGACATCTTTCGGACGATGTGCGAACTGGCCCATCTGGATGTACCGGCGGGCGTGGAAGGGACGAGCCTGGTGCCGCTGTTGCACGATCCGCGCGCCAACTGGGACCAGCCGGGATACAGCATCTGGAGCGAGGACGGAAGGACGAACCACGGCACCGCGGTACGCACCGAGCAGTGGCGCTACGCGGAGTATGGCAAGGACTCGGCGAATGGGGCGATGCTGTTCGACGTTCATGCCGACCCGATGGAGTTGACCAACCTGGCCGACGATCCGAAGCACAAAGCTGTGAGGGAGCAGCTATCGAAGCTGGTGAACGCGTATAGCTATCCGGCGTAACAGGCGCGTGGCTGCGCTGATATTCTTGGTATAGCGGGAATGGAGCGAGCCATGGCCGGTGCGGCGAAGAACGGCGTAGCACCCTGGGTGACGGTGGGAGTGTGCGGCGGGGTGGCCGCGTACAAGGCCGCCGAACTGGTGCGCGAACTGCAACAACGCGGCGCGGACGTGCATGTGGTGATGACGCGCGCGGCCGAGGAGTTTGTGCGGCCGCTGACGTTCTCCTCGTTGACCGGGCACAGGACGATCACCAGCATGTGGAGCGGATGGGGCGAAGACAGTTCGCCGACGGGGCTGGCGGCAGAGCCGGCTTCCGGATTAGACGAACAAGGACAGATTGAGCACATATCGGAAGCTCAGGGCGCGCAGGCGCTGGTGATTGCACCCGCCACGGCGCATGTGCTGGCCAAGATGGCGCATGGGCTGGCGGACGATTTCCTGTCGACCATGATTTTGGCCACGACCGCGCCTGTGATTGTGGCTCCGGCGATGAATGTGAATATGTGGAACCACGCGGCGACGCAGGCGAATGTGAGGCTGTTGCGCGAGCGGGGCGTGATCTTTGTCGAGCCCGACAGCGGCTATCTGGCGTGCGGGATGACCGGGGCCGGGCGGCTGGCCAGCGTTGAGGCGATTGCGCAGGCGGTGATGGACGCGCTGGCGGGCGTGGTGCATGAGAGCAAACAGGACCTTGCGGGCGAGACAATTCTGGTGACGGCGGGAGGTACGCGCGAGGCGATCGATCCAGTGCGGTTTCTGGGGAACCGGTCGAGTGGAAAGATGGGATATGCAATCGCTGAAGCCGCGCGGCGGCGAGGTGCGCAGGTGGTTCTGGTGAGCGCGCCGACTGCGCTCGATCCACCCGCGGGTTGCGCGTTTGTACCGGTGACCAGCGCCGAGGAGATGCGCACGGCGGTGATGGAGCACATGGCACAGGCGACGGTGGTGGTGGGCGCGGCGGCGGTGGCGGACTTCCGCATGGCGACGGTGAGCGCGGAAAAACTGCGGCGCAAGGGCGCGCTGCATCTCGACCTTGAACCGACAGAAGACATCGTGCGAGAGGTGGTGGATGCGCGCGGGGCGGGAACGCTGGTGATTGCGTTTGCGGCAGAGATGGACGCGGATATTGCGCGCGCGCGGGAGAAGCTGCGGGTCAAAGGCGCGGACGCGATTGTGCTGAACGATGTGTCGCGGGCGGGGATTGGGTTCGACGCGGAGAGGAATGCCGCGGTCTTCGTGACGGCGGAGCGCGCGGTGGAGATTCCCGAGATGTTGAAGCGCGATGTGGCGGAACAGATTCTGGATGAGGTAGTGGGGATGCGGGCGGGGCACGGCGGCTGTTCACTAGCTCAGCCATAAATATGGTAGGATGGGTTTATGAGAACCACGGTCGACATCCCGGATACGACCTACCGCATGTTGAAGACGCGTGCGGCGGCTGAGGGTGGTACGGTCAAACAACTGCTGTTGCGCGGCGCAGAGGTGATTCTGCGTGAACCAGTCAAGAAAAAAGTGGGACGGCTGAGCGAGCCCATCTTCAATAAAGGCAAGCCGGGATCGCTGCACCTTACGAATGAAATGATCTATGACCTCATTGATTTTCCCTGATCTGAATGTATGGATGTCCCTCTCTTTGCGGACGCATGACCACCATGCGATTGCATGGGCCTGGTACAAGACGTTACACAAACAAGAAGAGCTAGCTTTCTGCCGGATGACGCAGCTTGGTTTCCTACGGCTGGTAACAACACAGAGCGTCGCGCGGGAAGAACTAGTCGATCAGGTAGGAGCGTGGGCCGCCTACGATCGGTGGATTACGGCAGGCGGCGCCACGTATTTGGAAGAGCCATTTGGTATCGAGATAGAGTTTCGATTTCATGCAGATCGTAAGACTCCTTCGCCGAAGGAATGGGGCGATTCCTATCTAATAGCGTTTGCAGCAGCAGCTTCCCTGCCTTTAGTCACATTCGATAAGGGACTAAGCCAGCGGTATGCGCGGTCGATTCTGCTTACTAAGTAAGGCCGAAGGAATCTAGCTCTCTTCTCACTGCTTCGACCATGTACAAAGTGCGCGATCCAGTGCCCGAAGACGATCAGGTGATGAAGATGCGCGCGGCCAATGCCCACTCATCGTGAGAGACGAAGGCGCGATGAATGGGGCACCCGGCGGTTGCGTTCGGTATGCAATTGGCTAAATGCACGGCGGCTCAGGCTAAGTAAGCAGGGTGACCTTGCCTGTGGCCAGATCGTAGACGCCGCCCGCGACCTTCAGCTTACCGCTCTTCACGCGCTCGGAGAGGATAGGGTCCACGGTGCTGAGGTAGGCGACGCCGCGCTTCACGTTGGCGCGGATGGAGTTGATGAGCAGATCGCTGCTAGTGCCGCTTGACTCGGCTACGGCGGGCTTGACAGCGGCGACGAGATCCTTGATTTCGGCAGGGAGTTCATCGTCATGCAAGTGCGCGATGGCGGCCTTGACGGCACCGCATTGCGTGTGGCCGAGCACCAAAACCAGAGGCACATTCAGTTCCTCGACGCCGTACTCCAGGCTGCCATTGACCGCGGCACCGGCACCGTTAGCGTAGTTGCCGGCAACTCGGACGGTGAAGATGTCTCCGATGCTCTGATCGAAGAGAATCTCCGGGGGAACGCGTGAGTCCGCGCAGCCGAGCACGGTGGCGATGGGGTTCTGGCCAGCAGCAAGGGGACGGAAGTGTGCGGGCGTGCGCCCGGGACTGAGGAGCTTGCCTGAGGCAAAGCGAGCGTTGCCAGCCATCAGCCGATGCAGGGCCTCTTCGCCGGTGATCATTCGCGGAGGGGCGGAGGCAAAGGCGAAGCGGGGAAGCACTACAGCGGTGGCAAGAGCGGCGGCGTTGGCGAGGAAACGGCGGCGGGTAAGCGAGGAATCAAGCATGGACGCGGTTCCTTTCCTGCGAGACTGAGAAACCTAACAATGACGACGGCGATTCAAAGGCGAAGAACAGCGAGTAAGAATAAACCTATGCGTTGACGGATATTTCAGTCGTCGCGGACGGCTTGTGTGTTTGGCGGTTTTTGTAGCTGGCGGCGATGAAGTCGCGGAAGATGGGGTGGGGCTCCAGTGGCTTGGATTTGAACTCAGGGTGGAACTGGCAGGCGAGGAAGAAGGGGTGCGTTGGAATCTCGACGATCTCGACGTAGGTGGCGTCGGGGGTGGTCCCGGTTAGTCTCAGCCCTGCTCCGGTCAAGATGGGTTCGTACTCGCGGTTGAACTCGTAGCGGTGGCGATGGCGTTCTGAGATTTCGGTGGTGCCGTATGCCTTGGCGGCGAGTGAGCCGGGTTCGAGCTTGCATGCCCACGCGCCGAGGCGCATGGTGCCGCCCATCTCCTCGACGCCGGTGAGTTCGCGGAGTTTATAGATGATGCGGTGTGGCGTGGCGGGATCGAACTCGCCGGAGTTGGCGCCGGCCAGGCCGCAGACGTTGCGCGCGTACTCGATGCATGCGGTCTGCATGCCGAGGCAGATGCCGAAGTAGGGCGTGCCTGACTCGCGCGCGTAGCGAATGGCGTTGAGCATTCCCTCGATGCCGCGCTTGCCGAAGCCACCGGGGACGAGGATGCCGTCGAAGCCGGAGAGTTGCTCCTCGTAGGCACGATTTGGCTTGCCGGGCGCGTCGCCGATGGGTTCGTCATGCGTCTCCAGCCCTTCGGCTTCGATCCATGTGACTTTGAGCTTGAGGTTGTGGGCGAGTGATCCGTGGACGAGAGCTTCCTTGAGTGATTTATAGCTGTCTTCGTACTCGACGTACTTGCCGACGATGGCGATGGATACTTCATCCGCGGGATGATAGGCGCGGCGAACGATCTCCTGCCAGCGGGCGAGGTCGGGTGCCTTGGCGTCGATGCGCAGTAGTTCGAGGGCAAGGGCGTCGACTCCCTCTGCGGCGAAGTTGAGCGGCACCTCGTAGATGCTGGAGACGTCGCGCGCAGCGATCCCGGCGTTCTCCTGCACGTTGCAGAAGAGGGCGATCTTGGCTCGCATCTCGCGGGGAACGGCGCGGTCGCTGCGGCACAGCAGGATGTCCGGCTGAATTCCGATGGAGAGCATCTCCTTGACCGAGTGCTGGGTGGGCTTGGTCTTAAGCTCCTGCGCGGCGGCGATCCAGGGGATGAGTGTGACGTGGACGAAGAGTGTGTTGTCGCGGCCCAGGTCCTGGCGCATCTGGCGGATGGCTTCCAAGAACGGTAGCGACTCTATATCGCCTACAGTCCCGCCGATCTCGACCAGGAGGACCTCGCAGTCCGCCGCGACTTTGCGCATGGCGTTCTTGATCTCGTTGGTGACGTGGGGGATGACCTGGACAGTTTTGCCCAGGTAATCTCCGCGGCGCTCCTTGGTGATGATCTGCTCATAGATGCGGCCAGTGGTGAGATTGTTGTCGCGGGAGAGTTTGGCGTGGGTGAAGCGCTCGTAGTGGCCCAGGTCGAGGTCGGTCTCCGCGCCGTCGTCGGTGACGAAGACCTCGCCGTGCTGGAAGGGTGACATGGTTCCGGGATCGACGTTGAGGTAGGGGTCGAACTTCATCAGGTTGATCTTGATGCCGCGCGCTTCCAGCAGGCAGCCGATGGAGGCTGCGGCCAGACCCTTGCCGAGTGAAGATACAACTCCGCCCGTTACAAAGATGTATTTTGCTGACATCTGCGCCTCCTCATATTTAGTTGTTTGGATTGGCCGCGCGTGTGGGGCACGAACAAGTATCGCAGGAATGAGGGGCGGGGGCAATGGGGTAGGTTCAGGTGCCAGGTACTGGTTCGAGAGGTGAGACGATGCACTGTTCGCCCAGACTCAGCGCGCGGGGGTATGATCGCCTGCATGGCGGCAGCGGGGACGATGGCGAGGCTGTGGATCGACGCGCAGGAGTGGTCGCTGAGTCGGATCTATGGCCTGTGGGCGCTTATAGGGCGCGGATCGGCGATGCCCCCGCATCTGGCTACGGGCCTGGATGGCGAGCGGGCGGCCTATTTCGAGCTGCGGCGGCGGGGATACCGCGTGGTGGCGCGGCGCTGGACCAGCGCCCGGGTACTTGGAGATGTGGACCTGATCGGATGGGATGGGGGCGTACTCTGCTTGGTGGAGGTGAAGACGCGCACTCAGCGGGACAACAACCCGGCCGAGAGTGCCGTGGATGAGGACAAGCGCGATATGGTGCGTGGGCTTGCCCGTGCCTACCTGCGGACCTTGTCCGAAACGGAGCGTGCCGCGGTGCCGGTGCGCTTCGACGTGGTCTCGGTATATTTGATCCAGGGCACTACCGAGTTCGAGGTCTTCCCGGACGCCTTTGGGTGGCGGTAACAGTGCCTGCCTGCGGACACTTTGGGCGTGCCCGCGGTGTCTAATATAAGTGGGAGTTGTGTACGGAGGATTGGATCGATGACGCTGCTGAATGCACCGAAGTATGACGAGCAGAAGGAAAACCGCCGGCGCAACATTATGGCGGGCTCGGGGATATTACTCGTAGTGATGGTGGTGCTGACGGTGGGGGGATATCTGCTGGGGCACGGATGGCTCTTCACCAACCTGCCGGTAGAGCACAGGATGAATGTGTTTTTGACGGCGGTGCAGGCGGGAGACTACCCGAAGGCCTACGGAATCTTCAATAACGATCCGAACTGGCAGCAGCATCCGGACACGTATAAGGACTACCCGCTGCAGCGATTCACAGAAGACTTTACCACCGAGAGTCAGTGGGGTGGGCCGGTCAAGACGTTCCATGTGGACTTCTCCCGGCGGAATGCGACGGGGACGGCGGTGGAGGCAACCATCAACGGAAAGGCGAATCTGACGATGAATATTCAGCGCTCCGATGGGACGCTGTCGTTCTTCCCGTATGTGCTGACGCGGGGGCTTTGAGGGGGCGGGACTACTGGGTGGCGGCGATGGCGTCGCGGCGGATAGCTTGCAACTCGGGCAGGATGCGGCCGAGCGCGGCGGGCGGAGCATCCGGTGTGCCAAGCGCGAAGTAGGCATCGCGGAAGAGGGGGAAGAGGCGATCGTAGCGGTCGGCCTCGGCGGGCTCGGGGGTGAAGGTCTTGAATGGCGGGCAAAGCGCGTTCTGCGCGGCCTGGATGGTGGGGAAATCTCCGGCGGCAAGGAAGGCGATGATGACCGAGCCGAGCGAGGTGACGTCTCCCTCGGGAACCAGGACGGGCTTGCGCAGGACGTTGGCGTAGATCTGGTTCAGCTTGGCGTTCTTCTTGGGTATTCCGCCGCCGTTGATGACGCGGCGGATGGGCGCGCCGTTCTCTTCCATGCGGTTGAAGATGATGCGGGTGTGCAAGGCGGAGCCTTCGACGGCGGCGAATAGCTCATCGGCGGCGGTGTGGTGCAGGTTCCAGCCGAAGGTGACGCCGCCCAGGGCTGGGTTCACCAGAACGGTGCGGTCGCCGTTGTCCCAGGTCAGGCGGAGGAGGCCGGTCTGCCCGGCCCTGAGGTGCGCGCCTTGTTCGGTGAGCGCGGCGACGGTGGTTCCGGCGCGGCGCGCAATGGCGGCAAAGACGTCGCCGACGGCGGACATTCCCGCCTCGATGCCTACCTGCGCGGGATCGACCGAGCCGGGAACGACACCGCAGACGCCGGGGACGAGGGTCTGCTGGTCGCTGAGGCCGATGATGCAGGTGGAGGTGCCGATGACGTTGACCACGTCGCCCAGGCGGATGTTGGCGCCGATGGCGTCCCAGTGTGCGTCGAAGGCTCCGGTAGGAATGGGGATTCCTGCGGTGAGGCCGAGGGCATCGGCCCACTTTGCGCAGAGGTGCCCGGCGATCTTGTCGGAGGTGTTGTAGCGGCCGGTGATCTTGTCGCGGACACCGGCCAGTAGCGGGTCGATGGAGACGAGGAACTCCTCCGGCGGCAGTCCGCCCCAGCGCGGGTTCCACATCCACTTATGTCCCATGGCGCAGATGCTGCGTGGTATTTCGTTGGGATCAGTGATGCCGCAGAGGGTGGCGGCAACCATGTCGCAGTGTTCTAAGGCGGTGACGAATCTGGGGCGCAGATCGGG
Organism: uncultured Granulicella sp.; assembly: GCA_903932155.1. GTDB lineage: Bacteria > Acidobacteriota > Terriglobia > Terriglobales > Acidobacteriaceae > Edaphobacter. Next base: position 12,046 of record CAIZFH010000048.1, read on the forward strand.
GTTGTGGCGCAGCCAGTGGAGTAGCTTGGACCATCCCCACTCGGAGCTGTAGACGCCGCCGCACCAGGCGATCCCTTCAAAATTTGCGGCGCGGGCGGCGCGCGTAATCTCCGCCGCCTCACCTGCCGCGCGGTGGTCGCACCAAAGATAGTATTCGCCGAGGGGGACAAGATTCTTGCCTACGGGGATGACGCTGGAGCCGGTGGTGTCGAGTGCGATGGATTTGATCTCGTGGCCGTCGATGCCGCTGACCTGGATCGCCTCGTGCATGGCGCGGGCGAGGGCGGACATCTGGTCGTCGTGCGACTGGGTCTTGAGCTGCGGGTCGGTGGGCGAGCTATGCAACGGGTACTCGGCGACGGCCGAGCCGAGCTTGCCGCGGAGCTTATCGAAGATGGAGATGCGCACGCTCAGCGTGCCGAAGTCGACCCCTGCCACTACGCTCACGGATGTTTCTCCCCTTGTGCGGCGCGAAAATTGCCGCATCCGAATTCTAGCTGAGAGGCATGATGGGGCGTGCCAAGTTAGCCCACATCTCAAAATCGGGTGTTAGGTCAATTTGATTGAAGTTACCGACAAGCTGACTTCGCGGACAGTTCGTGGATTTGGCATCCGTGACTCAAGCCCAGTTCATCCTTCCCGGTTGAAGGAATTTCGAGGACAATGATATCGGGGGAAGTCGATGCTAAAGTGGCTGAGTGTGGCAGGAACACTGCTGATGAATACCCTGCTGGCAGTATTTGGAACTGCCATCGTAGAATCGACAATCTCATCCGTGTTCCGGGTTCACACGCTCTCTGCGATTCTGGGGAAGGAGTACCTCCTGAGTGCGATGTGCGCATGCTCCTTGGGATATTTGGTTTATCGCAGATGGCAGGCTGTTTCGGCAAAATGGATATGGGTTATTGGTGTCTCCTGGCTCGCGTTCCGGGCAATCCCCCTCATGTTTGCGGAGCACACGTCAGCATGGTCGGCGCTCTCGGGCAGCGGTTGCGCCGATACTGCTGATGGTTGCATGAACTGGTTCGTTTTCACGATTCCTAGTTTGCGCCTAACAGCGTACTCGGCGGGAGCCGCGTTATGTTCAAGATTGGGGCATAATGATCCCCATACAATTGAAGATGCGTGGCTCGGCGGATTTCGGCGGCTCCCGTCGCCACTCTCTGATAATGAAACTAGCCGCAAAGATGACACCGGCCCGATCAATTTGTGAAGGCCCGGTTTCATGCCTTCGATGCTCGGTTCCTTGAAATACGGTGTTATCGGTAACTTCATTCACCGCGGACTTAAACTGAACCACCACCCAAAATCGGCGATGTGGGGCACCCATTTAACATCCGAATTCTAGCTGTATTTGAGCCAGCGGAGCAGTTCGGGCAGGGTGGGGCGCTTGCCGTACATCAGCACGCCGACGCGGTAGATGCGGCTGCTGACCCAGACGATGGCGTAGATGGAGGCTGAGGTGAGCGCGATGGAGGCGAAGATCTCCCAGTGCTTGGGATGGCCCAGCGAGACGCGCAGGTACATCAGCAGCGGGGTGAAGGGCGGGATGAGGGCGAGGACGCGTGCCATGGTGCTGTCTGGGTAGGTCAGGACGCTCATCAAGGTGGCGAAGCAGACGAGCAGGGGAAGGACGAGGAAGAGGTTGAGCTGTTGCAACTCCTGCTCGGAGTTGGTCATGGCCCCCAGGCCCGCGGCAATGGAGGAGTAGAAGGCATAGCCGAGGATGAAGTAGACGAAGAAGTAGACGACCTGAGCAACGGTGAGGGTGACGTGGATGCCCTGGCCGCCCGCCGATATAAGCAGGGCAGCGGTGAGCCAGATGGCGACCTGCGTGAGGCCTACGGAGCCGACTCCGAGTATCTTGCCGGCCATCATCTCCTCCGGGCGGATGGTGGCGAGCATCACCTCGAAGATGCGCGAAGTCTTCTCCTCGATGATGGAGCGGGCCACGTTCATGCCATACAGCATGATGACCATATACATGAGGAAGAAGAGGATGAAGACGCCGATCTGGGACGACTCGCGGTTATCGACATGCGGGGCCTGGGTGACGCGGATGTCGACCGGCTGGAGGATGGAATTGGCGTCGGAGGCGAGAATGCCCCGGTTGGCAAGCTGCCGTCGCATCAGGATCGGGCCGAGCGCGGCGGCCAGGGTGCCACGCAGGGAATCCTGTTCGGGCGATCGTGGCGTAAAGAGGAAGGTGGGGCGGCCCGGCTCTGAATTGGCAAGAGTGGGTGCGGCTGTGATCCAGAGGTAGCCGTCGAGATCGTCGGATTTAAGTTCCTGATCGAGGATGGCACGCGTGTCCGGGCCGATGCTCATGGCATCGACCGTGAGCCGGGTCACTTTGGACGAGTTTGGCTGGGTCATGCGTACTGCCTGCTGCTGTTGCAGTTCGGATTGCAGGTCGAGGGCGAGTTGGGAATCGGAGCTGACGATGGCGATGTGGGCTTCGGACACCGATTTTGAATTGACGAAGACGCTGCCGAAGAGCAATCCACCCATGATGAGCGGGATCATGACGGTGGTGATGAGGAAGCCGCGCGTGCGGATTCGCTCGACGTACTCGCGGCGCGCGATCAGCCATACGTTATGCATCGATGTCGCCTCCGCCCTCTTTTTCAAGCTGGGCCATGGAGAGCTTGCCAGTCTTGACGGGCAGCGTCTCCTGCACCTTCTCGATGAAGATCTCTTCCAGGGTTGGTTCCATCACCTGGAATCGCGATACGCGGGCGTGCTGGATGGCCTGGGTCAGTAGCGACTGGGCGTCGTCGGCCAGCGTTGCGGAGGGTCGCAGCCTGATCTCGGCGTGGCCGTTGTACCGCGTTACACTCTCGATGCACGGGTGCTGCAGGAAGGCGTCGCCGCCCTCGAAGTGGATAAGGATGCGGTTGCGCGGATAGCCGGATTTGATCTCGCGCATGGAGCCGGAGAGGATGAGATGACCGCGATGGATGAGCGCGATGCTGTTGCAGAACTTCTCCACCTGGTCCATGCGGTGGGTGGAGAAGAGGACTGCCTTGCCGGTGCTGCACAGGTCGACCAGGGTGCTCATCAGCAGGAAAGCGTTGACCGGGTCGAGGCCGCTGAAGGGCTCGTCCATCAGGATGAGGTCGGGATCGTGCAGCAGCGCGGCAATGAACTGGATCTTCTGCTGCATGCCCTTGGAGAGGTCTTCGGTCTTCTTGGGGATGGCCTCGACGATGTCCAGCCGCTCACACCACAGGGTTGCGCGGCGGGCGGCCACCGCTGCGGTGAGGCCGTGTAACTGGCCGAGGAAGGTCAACTGGGCCAGAACGTTCATCTTCTTGTACAGGCCGCGCTCCTCCGGCAGGTAGCCAACGCGGCCCAGCGCAGAACGGGTGAAGGGCTTGTCGAAGAGCGAGACGGTGCCGGAGTCGGGCACGGTGATGCCGATCATCATGCGGATAGAGCTGGTCTTGCCGGAGCCGTTGGGGCCGAGCAGGCCAAACATCGTCCCCGGCTCGATGGTGAAGGAGAGGTCCTCCACCGCGACCTTGGTGTCGTAGACCTTGCGGATGTTCTGAAGTTGAACGATGGACATGGGCGACCGAGGGGAAGAAGTAAGGATAAGTCTAGCAGTGGAAAGCGGCGCGGAGTGAAGCACGATGGTAACCCGGCAGGGCCATTTGAAGGGGATGAGTGAGGTTACCGAAACCAGGGCGGGCTCAACCGGTAGATGCCTGTTCGGTTGGGAGCGTTTTGCATCCTACTTGAGAGAGGAAGCCCATATGAGCCATGAAGAGAAGACCACGCGGTCCGTAAAAATGAACCAGAAAGAGGTTTCCGAAGAGATCGTGAACGATTCCCTGGGAGAGGTTACCCCCGCCGATTCGACTGGCCTTAATTCAAAAGACGAGGCTCGCAAGCTGGAGCACCCAGCTTAAAGAATCCGCTGTTGCCGGCAGCGATTCCAGCAACAGCGAGTTCTTGGGAAAGTTCGCCATGAACTTGCCGAAAAGCCGGGCGTTTTCGGTAACATCGTTCGCCCGGAGTTCAAACTGACCATCGCCTGGTAACTAGGCCGGGTTTACAGCGCGGCGGGGGATTCGCTACACTTGAAGAGTTCCAGAGGCCGCGGATGTTTCATCCGGCCTTGTGTGTTCCTCATCGCTGGCAACGCCAATCCATAGAAAATTGGCTTCGTGAAGGCAATTAGCTTCGCGGATCGTCTGTCGCCGGAGTTGCCATGCCTGCCGTATAGGGCGAGGCTCGATGAGGACGTACAAACAACCTCGCTGACAAGCGAACAACCGCAGTACCGACCGACGGCTGAAGCCGGGTCGAAGGAGACTCCACCATGCGTCATCGCAATGCAGGATACAAACTTGGCCGCAACACAAGCCACCGCCGCGCCTTACTGCGCAGCCTGGTCACCTCAATTATTCTGATGGACCGTATCGAAACCACCATCACCAAATGCAAAGCCGCCCAGCCGCTGGTGGAAAAGATGATTACGCTGGGCAAGCGGGGCACGGTACATGCCAGGCGGCAGGCGCTCGCCTACCTGATGACGCCGGAGAGTGTGGACCGGCTGTTCAGCGTGGTGGCCGCGCGCTACGGCGACCGCAACGGCGGATACACGCGCATCACGCGTAGCTATATTCGCAAGGGCGATGCGGCGGAGATGGCGTACATCGAGCTGTTGGGCGCGGAGCAGGAACTGGATGCCAAGCGCGAGAAGCGCGACGCGGCACGCACCAAGAAGCGCGAAGAGATTGCCAAGCAGATGGAAGAGCAGAACGCTGCCGAGGCTGCCGAAGCTCCCGCGGCAGAAGCCGAAACTAAGGCCGAGGAGTAATCGATAGTCTGCTGATTCAGATTTGTGAAACAGAAGTGCCCAGGTCTCGACATCGAGGCTTGGGCATTTTTTATTGGAAGCGGTTCAAGGAGTCGTTCGTCGACGTCGCCAGTCTGAAAACATCTTGTCAACGTGCTCGCTGGAGACTGCTTCGCCGTGGTCGAGTTGGGCGATGCTGTGCTTCATTCGTGCGATCTGCGCTTCGGTGAACTCGGCCGGGGCGAGTATGCCTCCGAGGGCGGCGCGGAGTTGGGCGGCGCTGAGGCCTGCGATGCGCAGGGACTTGGCGCGGCTGGCAGCTTCGGTGAGTAGGGTAACGCGAGCGCGCGGGATGCGGAGTTCGCCGGCGAGGAAGGCGATGAGCGCCTGATTGGCGCGGCCATCGGTGGGCGGCGTGGTGAGCGAGACCTTGAGCGCGCCGTCGTGGATGCCGGTGATGGCGTTGCGCCGAGCTCCGGGATGCACGCGCACGGGGAGGGTGCAGCCGTCAGAGCTATCGCGGATTGCGAGGGAAGTGGTCACGGAAGCGGATGGCTCTGTGTTGAGGATTGCCATTCGGGCGCAGATGGAATGTGCAGGTTGAAAGCAAGACTGCTTTGCCAACGCTGCTTAAGCTGCCGCGCTGTCATGCGACTAACGATCCGTCCGGTTCTCGTGTCCAGTTCATAGCCCTCGACTTGGCACATAATCCCACCCTCAAAGGATGAGCAGGGAACCTCCGCCATGATGACCACTGTATGTGGATCGGCCCATGCAACCGAGGCGTAGTTGAAGCTAGCTCCATCCTCATCTGCATTACAGACGTCTGTGAGAGCATCCAGCGCTTTGCATGGAGGATAGAGCAACGCCATATTTTTTTGAAGTTCACTGAGCGGAGTTGCTTGAGAACCGTCAGCAGTCAAATGCAGGATTTTCGTCGAGTTGGTGTAGGCATTGAAGGCTCCTGTCAGTGCCAGACTCTTCGAATCTGGCGACCATAGAACCTCGACCTGCACCCATTCTTCATCAAGTTCTACGGGAATTATTTGCTTGCCAGCAATAATACTTACGACTGGGATAGCAACGTCTGGGATAGTAGCGCCGTCTCCTTTATCCGCCTTGAAGTCGAGCAGAACGTATTTCTGATGGTCTGGCGAATAGACACGTGACGATTTGACGTGACCAATCCCTTCGTAGCCCTGAAAAAATGAAAGCACAGTTCCTTGTTTCGACCAGATATGATCCTCAGCTCTTGCAATCGAACCGAGCAGGAACGTAGACACGAGCACAAGTACCAGATATTTCATACGAGCAGCATAGCTGATTTTTCGTCATCTTCCGTGGTCTTCGAGGAACTTCTCGACTTCCAACGCGGCCATGCATCCTGTTCCGGCGGCGGTGATGGCCTGACGATAGCGGCGGTCCTGGATGTCTCCGCAGGCGAAGACGCCGGGGACATCCTTGCCATCGCGGGTGACGAAGACGTTGCCGTGGGTCAGGATGTAGCCGTCGGGGTCGAGATCGAGCTGGCCGCGAAACATCTTGGCGTTGGGGATGTGGCCGATGCCGAGGAAGAGGAAGGCGACGGAGAGTTCGCTGAGCTCGCCGGTCTTGACGTTGCGCAGTTTGAGGCCGCGGACCTCTTTCTGCTCGACGCCGAGCACCTCATCCACCACCGTGCTGGAGAGGAGCTGGATGTTGGGGTGGGCGATGGCGCGCTCCATCATGATCTTGCTGGCGCGGAAGCGGTCGGTGCGGTTGATGAGCGTGACCTTGGTGGCGAAGCGGGTGAGGAAGAGCGCCTCTTCCATGGCGGAGTCGCCGCCGCCGATGACGGCGATCTCCTTGCCGGAGGCGAAGAAGCCGTCGCATGTAGCGCAGGAGCTGACACCGTGGCCGATGAGCGCCTGCTCGCTGGGCAGGCCAAGCCAACGGGCGCTGGCTCCGCTGGCGATGATGAGCGTACGGGTGTGGATGGGCTCCTTGCCGGGGCCGAGGTCCAGGACGTAGGGATGCTTGCTGAGGTCGGCGGAGACAAGGTGGGCCATCTTGAGTTCCGCGCCGAAGCGGACGGCCTGCTGCTTCATGTTCTCGATGAGGTCGGGGCCCTGGACACCTTCTGGCCAGCCGGGAAAGTTCTCCACCAGGGTGGTGATGGAGAGCTGTCCGCCGGGTTCGTGGCCTTCCAGGACGAGCGGCTTGAGGTTGGCGCGCGCGGCGTAGATGGCGGCAGTAAGGCCTGCGCAGCCGGAGCCGAGGATGACGGTGTCGCGAGTTGTGATGTCGGGCATTTTCGTGTGAGACATGGTGATTGGATTCGATTCTAGGCGCGGGGTTGCGCGACTACATGTTGCCTGCGCCGATGAAGGTGTCGTGGGCGGCGGGGTTGTCGGCGTCGAGCAGGGCCTCGATGGCAAACTCCAACTTGTCCTGTGCGGCGAGGATGAACTCGATGGCGTCGCGTCCCGCGCCCTGTCCGCCTGGGTTGGGCGTAATGTAATGGGCGGCAGCCTTGGCCTGGGGACGTGCGTTAGCGGTTGCAATGGCCAGTCCGCAAACGCGCAGGACGGGCAGATCGATGACATCGTCGCCGACGAAGGCGAGTTCGTCCAGGGTGCAACCGGCGCGCTGTAGGATGTCGTTCACGGCGGTCATCTTGTGCGATTGCCCCTGGTAGACGAACTCCAGGCGCAGGTCGCTGGCGCGGATGGCAACGGTGGCCGACTCACGCTTGGTGATGAGGCCGACGCGCAGTCCGCCCAGTCGCGCGATATTGATGCCGAGGCCATCGTGCGCTGTGAAGCCTTTGAACTCCAGGCCATGCGGCTTGCCGTCGGGGCCGGGCTGGCCGCCATCTTTGGGTAGGAAGTAGAGCTGGCCGTCGGTGAGAACTCCATCGACATCGAAGAGCAGGATTTTAATGCGGCGGGCGCGGTCTTCCGCGGATAAGTTCATGCTAACGATGATACCTTGACGGGCGGCCAATGGGCCATATGGCCCTTATGCGGGAGTTCTATGCGACGGCCCGCCAAGGCTTATGGAGTGGAGCGTCGTCTCTCAAACGTAATACAGAGACTCTGAACTACGCTCAGAATGACGACGCTTCATCCCTCCACCGCAAAGAGAAAATGCTAGCGCCAGCGGCCTTCAACCCAGACGTATTCGCCGCGGCGATGCTGCCAACTTCCAGCAACCCAGTGGGCGCGGGCGTGTGGCGGCTGCTCATAGGCTCCGGGGACCCAGACGTAGCGGGTTCCGTCCCAGCGTTGGTAGCCAGCGTGCCAGCCCCAGTCGCGGTGCTCGGGCGGGGGTGGTGGCATGACTTCGCGAGGATGCCGGGGCGGACCGACGGTAATGCGGATCTGGGCACCGGCGCTGGCCACGCCGACGGTGAGGAAGAGGGCGCATGCTGCGGTGAGGATTTGCTTCTTCATCTTTTCGTTCTCCTTGGAACTGCTTACGGTTAGGATGCGGATTCGGGGCGGAAAGTTGTGGTGGTAACATTGCCGGCTGTGGCGGCCGGTTAGCGCGCGCGATAGCCAGCGGATGAGCGATGATGGATCGTCCGTGCAAATGCAGGATGCCTGAATTGGTTACCATGGAAGACGCTTCGGCTGGTCCGAAGCAGGAGCGCTCGATTGCCCTACACCGACCTACGCGACTGGATCAAGCAACTGGACAAGGCTGGCGAACTGCGGCGCATCCGCGAGGCAGTGAACCCGTATCTGGAGATGGCGGAGATTGCAGACCGTACCGCGAAGCTGGGCAAGGGGACGGCCAAGGCGGGCGGGCCTGCGCTTCTGTTCGAAAACGTCACGGGATTTCCCGGCGCGAAGGTATTGATGAACCAGTTCGGTTCGGAGCGGCGCATGCGCTTGGCGCTGGAGGTGGACTCGCTGGACGAGATTGCCGGGCGGATTGAGACGCTGCTGCATCCGGAAACGCCGACAACATTGATGGATAAGCTGAAGCTGCTGCCCAAACTGGCCGAGGTGGGCAGCTTCTTCCCTAAGACGATCTCCGCCAAGGACGCGCCATGCAAACAGGTGATCCATCGCCGGGTGGAGGATGGCGGCGACGGGATCGACCTGCGGACGCTGCCGGTGCTGACGACGTGGCCGGAGGATGGCGGACCGTTCATCACGCTGCCGTGTGTCGTTACGCGCGATCCCCGCGGTTCCGGCGGCCAGCCGGGGAAACGTAATGTAGGCATGTACAGGATGCAGGTATACGACGGCGAGACCACCGGAATGCACTGGCAGCGGCAGAAAAACGCAGCAGAGCACCTTCGCGATCGCCTGCGCGCTGCGGCGGAGAGTGGCGCGAACGACGCATCCGCGCGTGTCGACCTGATGGCGCGGACTGCTGGCGGAACTGTTGCCGCGGAGAATGCCGCGACGATTCCAGCAACGACACTGACCAAGATCAGCGAGGAGCGCATGGAGGTTGCGGTGGCGATTGGCACCGATCCTGCAACCACCTTCTCCGCCATCGTCCCCGCGCCGCCCGAGGTGGAGGAGTACCTGATCGCGGGCTTCCTGCGTGGCAAGCCGGTGGAGCTGGTGCAGTGCGAGACGGTGGATCTGCAGGTACCTGCGCACGCCGAGTACATACTGGAGGGCTACGTCAACCTGGGCGAGCTGCGCACGGAGGGGCCGTTCGGCGATCACACCGGCTTCTACACCATGCAGGACGAGTATCCCGTCTTCCACATCACCTGCATCACCCATCGCAACGACCCGGTCTACGCGGCGACGGTTGTCGGCAAGCCACCAATGGAGGACGCATGGATGGGTAAGGCTGTGGAGCGCATTTTTTTGCCACTGATGCGGCTCACGCTACCGGAGATTGTGGATGTGTGCCTGCCGCCCGAGGCGGTGTTCCATAACCTGATGATCGTGTCGATCCGGAAGTCATACGCGGGACACGCGCGCAAGGTGATGAACGGCATCTGGGCGATGGGGCAGGCGATGTTTACCAAATGCGTGATCGTGGTGGATGAGGACTGCGACGTGCAGGACCTGGCCGAGGTAACGCTGCGCGTGGCCAACAACATCGATCCTGAGCGCGACATCCAGTTCACGCTGGGGCCGGTGGACACGCTGGACCACGCCAGCCGGCTGCCCAACTACGGATCGAAGATGGGCATCGATGCAACGCGCAAGTGGGCGGCCGAAGGGTTCACGCGGCCCTGGCCACAGATGCTGAAGATGGAGCCGAGCATTGTTGCGCGCGTCGACTCCATCTGGAAGAAGCTGGGGATTGAGTAGCCTTACGCCGTCATCTTGCCGTAGGGCGACAGCAGGTAGAAGGTGACACTGTCTTCCGTGCTGCGCTTGTGCGGCGTGCCGCGCGGGATCAGCAGAATATCGCCCTTGCCCAGTATGAGTGATTTGCTTCCCGTGGATGCTGGCGCCAGCCACTCGCCGGGCTTGGTATTGCGACCGTTCTGCGGCGTGCCGCCCACCTCATACAGCGTGGAGCCGTCGATGATCTGAATGATGTGGTCGCGCCCCTCGTGCCACTCGAACTCCTTGGCGCTGGCGTGGACTTCGGTGGTCATCACAATGGCGCAGGGAAATCCCGCTGCCTGATTTACCAGGTTTGCATTGCCGGGAGCTGCGTGCAGCTTTTTGGCGTCGGCTTCAAGTTCTGCGCCGGTGAAGAGCTTGAACGGTGCTGCCGCGGCGGCAACATCGGCGCCCGGAGACGGCGCTGCCGCAGCCTGCGCGGCGTACATCAGTTGATTGGAGAGGGTGAAGCCGGCCGCGGCGGCCACGGGGGCCGTGCGGAGGAAGTTGCGGCGAGAAGTGTTCTTGGCCATGCGTGGAAGTGAATCACATCCGGGCCTGTGCTGCCAAGGGGCAGGTGTTGCGGCCCGATGGATGTCTACCGGAGCGCCGCGCCGCCGTCGTATACTCAAGCTATGTCGATCGTGAAAAATGCCGCGGCCATTGCCAAGGGGATGAGCATCACCCTGGGGCAGATCTTCCAGCCAACCGAGGTGGAAAACTACCCCGACGGCAAGGGGCCCATGCGCGGCGCGCAGTTTCAGGAGCGCTTCCGCGGCAAGCATCAGTTGCAGCGCGACGAGAACGGGCTGGAGAAGTGCGTGGCCTGCTATCTGTGCGCGGCGGCCTGCCCGGCCAACTGCATCTACATCGAGGCCGCCGATAATACCGAAGAGAAACGCATCTCGTCGTCCGAGCGATACGCGAAGGTGTACAACATCGACTACAACCGCTGCATCTTCTGCGGCTACTGCGTGGAGGCCTGTCCGACGGACGCCATCACCCACGGCCATGGATTCGAGCTGGCGAGCCTGAACGCCACCAGTCTGGTGATGCGCAAGGAAGACATGCTGGTTCCCACGCACGGCCTGCCCGATGCGGTTGCGTCCGACAAGGACGAGGCCGAAGTGCTGGCGTGAGCTTGCGCGGTGTATGCGACCTGCGCAGTCGCGATGAGAAGATAAAAAAAGCGCGATAGAGCATTTCTCGAATTGGTGTAGAGAGAAGTCACCGCAGCAGAGTGGCTTTGTTCCTCAAGACAAAGCCACCTTACACACTCTTTCTAAATCCGCATGAATTTGAGAAATGCTCTAATAGAAGTGTGAAGACCGCACACAAGATGACGCTGCATCCACTGCAGGAGGCGCTCGACCGCATCACGCATAACACGCGCGCGCTGGTACAGGCGGAGAGGCTGGCCGTCTCCGAGCACGCCAATGAAGAGCTGTTCGCCACGGGAATTGAAGACCGTATCCTCGCTCCCGGAGCGCCGATGCCGGAGTTCACCCTGCCCGATGCGCTCACCGGAAAGCCTGTCCACTCCACCGACCTGCTGGCGCTGGGGTCGCTGGTGATTAAGTTCTTTCGCGGACGCTGGTGTCCGTACTGCATTACGGAACTGGAGCGCTGGCGCGATCTTCACGACGAGGTGCGGGCCCTGGGCGCGTTCCTGGTGGCGATCTCGCCGCAGACGCAGCGCCATAACGACTTCACGGTACAGCAGCTCCACCTGCCGTTTCCCATACTGTCCGACACGGGCTCGGAGCTGGCAGAGAAGTTCGGCATCGCCTACAGCGTGCCCGCAGCACAGCGCGATTACTACAAGGGAATCCTGGTCAACATACCCTTCGTCAACTCCGGGGCCATGTATAAGGATGCGCCCGAATCCAGCTGGAGGCTACCGCTGCCCGCCGTCTTCGTTGTGGGTCAGGACGGAACGATTGCATTCAGCGAAGGCCACGCCGACTTCCGCGTGCGCCCCGAACCGAGCGATGCGATGGAAGCGCTGGCGGCTCTCGTACCTTCATCCCACCCATCCTCACCCCACTGAGCAAAGATCGCTCACCGGGGGCCCCGATCACGATACAACCGCGATGAATGGGGCTTGCCAACAGGTAACATTTACGTTACTATTGTCCGATGATCGAGGTGCGGGAGTACGTTGACGCGCGCGGCCATGTTCCCTATCGAGATTGGATTGTGCAGCTCGACACCACGGCTCGCGTACGCATCATCACCGCGGTACTCCGCATGGAGAACGGGAACTTCTCGGCGGCGAAGAGCGTTGGTGCAGGACTCTCCGAGTTGCGTCTCGACTTTGGCCCCGGCTACCGTATGTACTTTGGCAAGGATGGCGAGCAACTGGTGATCCTGTTTGGCGGCGGCAGTAAGAGAAGGCAGCAGGCAGACATTCAATCGGCCCACGCGCTTTGGGCCGAGTACAAGAAGAGAAAGCGGGAGAATGATTTCAAGATGAGAAAGCTGGATAAATAGATGGCACTCACACGGAGCTTCAGAGAGACGATTACGGAACAACTCGCCGACACGGAGTTCCGCCGCGAGTTTCTGCGCGAGGCGGTCGGCAATATGGTGGCTGGCGATCTCGACACGGCGAAGAGCGTCCTGCGCGAGTACATCAACGGCACGGTCGGATTTGTCGCGCTCGGGCGCGCGCTGTCGAAGTCGCCCAAGAGCCTGATGCGGATGCTGAGCGCGGAGGGAAACCCGCAGGCACGCAACCTCTTCGAGATGCTCGCCTGCCTGCAAAAGATTGAAGGCACCGTCCTCGAAGTGCGGGCCAATACTGCCGCGTGAGACAGAGGCGCGATGAATGGGGTACCGGGCCCTCGCGAATTCTCTTGCTGCCACCAAAACCCACGTCTCAAAATCGAGACGTGGGGCACCCGATTTCGTGACTTATTCAGACCTGGGCCACCCGCCCAAAGCGGATGACGATCCTCGCTCCATGCACGCGGCCCTGTACCTTTGCCGACATAGAAGATTTGACCGGCTGAGTCACGATGGACGTAAACATAGAAGATGAACTCTCGCTGCTGCATGTTGGGAGGATAACTTACTTGGAGGAGCGGGGGAGAAGCAGATTTCTCCGCTTCGCTGCGGAATGACAAGCAAGGATGGGCAGCAAAAAGAGGGCATCCTTTGAGGGATGCCCTCTTCTGATTGTGAAGCTAATGCTGTTTGTGAAGCGAAGTTGCGTGAGGACTACAGACCCTTCTTGACGAGGAAGAGGATGAGGTCCTTGACGCGGCTGGAGTAGCCCCACTCGTTGTCGTACCAGGCGATGATCTTGCCGGTATTGCCGACGACCTTGGTCAGCTTGGAGTCGAAGGTGCTCGACATCGGGTCGCCCTTGAAGTCGGAGCTGACCAGCTCTTCTTCGGTGTAGGCGAGGATGCCCTTCAGCGGGCCTTCCGCGGCAGCCTTCACGGCTGCGTTGATGCTCTCGACGGTGATTGGCTTCTCGGCGACGAAGGTGAGGTCGACGACCGAGACGTTGGGTGTGGGAACGCGGATGGCGAAGCCGTCCAGCTTGCCCGCCATCTCCGGGATGACCAGCTTGAGGGCCTTGGCTGCCCCGGTCGAGCTGGGAATCAGGTTGATGGCGGCGGCGCGGGCACGGCGCAGGTCCTTGTGGGGGAAGTCGAGGATGACCTGGTCGTTGGTGTAGCTGTGGATGGTGGTCATGATGCCCGATGCGATGCCGAAGGTGTCGTTGAGTACCTTGACCACGGGCGCGAGGCAGTTGGTGGTGCAGGATGCGTTCGAGATGACGTTGTGCTTTGCGGCCTCGTACTTATTCTCGTTGACGCCGAGGACGACGGTGAGGTCCTCGTTGGATGCCGGCGCGGAGATGATCACCTTTTTGACGGTAGTCCCGAGGTGGGCCTTGGCCTTGTTGGCGTCGGTGAAGAAGCCGGTGGACTCGACGACGATCTGCGCGCCGACGGAGGCCCAATCGAGCTTGGCGGGATCGCGCTCCGCGAAGACCTTGATCTTCTTGCCGTCGATGGCGATGAAGTCCTCGCCGTGGGTGATTTTGTTGGGGAGGTTGCCGAGGATGGAGTCGTACTTGAGCAGGTGGGCGAGCGTGGCCGGGGTGGTGAGGTCGTTCACGGCGACAAACTCGATCTCGGGGTTGCCAATTGCAGTGCGGAAGACGTTGCGTCCGATGCGGCCGAAGCCGTTAATACCTACCTTTACCGCCATTTTTGCTTGCTCCTGTGGGTTTCTTTGTGAGGATTTGAAGGCCCTTTCGGGAGTCTGATTGGAGCACTTCAACGCCTGTGAAAGATGAAATATCTGATTTGGTCGTCAATCCAATGCTAGCACCTGGGTTGGGGCGGTGCAACGAATTGGCCTGCAAACACGCATGTTGTGTGATGGAAATCACAAGCAATATGCCAAATTGGATCGGAAATGGGAGCGTATCCACGTCGAGTGCCGCGTAGTTCCACATGGCGTGGCTGGTATTGCCGGAGTTGCAGCGTACCGGGGGTGGGGTGTCAGGGTGGATGCGGGTGATTTGCCGCAGCCACTACGCTCCTGTTATAAGCGTGTCTATGCGCGACGTGCGCGATTGGATGCGCGACATCATGAAAAGACGTTCCAGACGTGGTCCGAACGAATCGGAGTCCACGGGGAAGAGTGGGCAGGAACTGCCCTCGAATCAACAGGCTCCGCTACGGCCCGACTATCCCGAACCGTTGCCCGCAACCTCCGCCGAGCCGCCACAAAAGGGTGCAGCGGCGGAGCAGGCAGAGCAGGCTGAGAAGCCGGTTCGCCCGGGCCGTCCCCCTCGGACGCAGGTTTCACCTGTCGCGCCCGAAAAGACGATGGTGGTGGAGACACAGCCGGATTCACTGGGCACACCGCCGGAGGAGCAGACGGCTGTCTCTCCGAAGGAGCCGCGCGGCTATGTGGTGCTTGCTATCGGCCTGCCCGGATCGGGCAAGACGACGTGGTACAAGCGGCGCGGGGTCACGCCGCTATCGAGCGACCTGCTGCGCAGCCTGCTGTTTGACGACATCACCGAGCAGCGCTACCAGGGACTTGTCTTCTCCACACTGCGCAGTCTGCTGCGCGCGCGGCTGATCGCCAAGATGCCGTGGAACTACGTGGACGCCACCAACCTGAGCGCGCACGAGCGCAAGCAGTGGATCAAGATGGCCAAGAGCTTCGGTTACGAGGTGCAGGCGGTGTTCTTCGACGTGCCGCTGGCCGTGTGCCTGGAGCGGAATGCCAAGCGCGACCGCCAGGTGAGCGACGAGGTGATGCACAAGATGGCCGAGCGGCTGAAGCCGCCCACCTTCAAGGAAGGCTTCGAGAAGATCACGGTTGTGCGCGTCAAGGGCCAGCCGGGTTCGTTGCCGGTAACCACCAGCGGCGGTGAAGAGTCGACCGCGGAGACGGCGCAGGCAGAGAACGAATAGCCCTAGTTAGTCCACAGACTAACTGAACCAGATACAGCCAGCCCGGACGCGGTAACACGCCCGGGCATTTCTGCGTCCCTGAAAGTGTGTGGAGTTGAAGAGATGCTTAGAAATGAAGCACGATGCCGGAATTGAAGGTGAAGAGTGAGATATTCGGGGTACCTGTGGTGCCGAGGATGTTCGTACCTGAGCCTCCGCCGATCTCCAGGAGGCGCAAGTCAAGAATGGGAGCAACCGGAACGTCGATGCCACCGAGTATCTCCCAGGCTGCATATTGATTGGTGAAGGTTCCACCGACGGTCTGGCTGGGATTAGTGGGGTTGGTGGAGAGGTTGAGGGTGCGGGTTGCCACATAACCGCCCGAGGCCTGAATGTAGGGCTTGAGATGAATGACAGGCGGATTGAACGCAACCTTCAAACCGGCTAGCGCGGTATCTGAGCCTGCTGTACCGGGGCGTGTAGAGCCACGGAAATCGAATCCCAGCTTGACCGGGCCCATGGGGAGGAAGTTGAAGGTGAGCCCGCCGCCGATTCCGGAGGTCCAGAAGTTGGCGTACTGCTCCTGAGCGCCGGAACTGGTCAACGCCAAACCGGTCTGCACGTTTGAGAAATGGCTCGAGGAAGAGGTAGCGTAAATGGAAACGGCCTGGGCGCGGGCTGCAACGGCAGAGAGTAGGAAAAGGGCGGTAACAGCAATCTTCATTCGCATCGGTACCCTCCGTCTGGGTTCTGCATACAACACAAGAATACTCCGAGGCAGCTTGCTCCCGGTGTTGATGCAGTTGGATGCGCGGAGGAGATTTTGGGCTGCCAGGAGACTTCGCCTGATTTTTTGGACGGCATGGAGTGCAATGCGGCGTGCCCAATGCCCGATGCGCTGCCGGCAAAGCTGCAAGACACGTCCCTGCGCGATGTGCGGTGACCGCTATTACATCTGCGGGTTCCCATCGCGGTCAAAACAACATAATCTATCTATATGCCCAAGCTTTCGATTCGCGATCTGGATCTTGCCAATAAGCGCGTGCTCATCCGCGTCGACTTCAACGTCCCGCTGAAGGATGGCGCCATCACCGATGACACGCGCATCCGCGAGACGCTGCCTACCTTGGAGTACGCGTTGCGCCACAAGGCCAAAGTGATTCTGTGCTCACATCTGGGACGTCCCAAGGGCAAGCCGGTGGAGTCTATGAGCCTGCGCCCCGTCGTCACGCGGCTGCGTGTGCTACTGGACCAGGTGTTCAGCGAGTCGGAGAATGTGGCGTTTTCTCCGGACTGCGTTGGCGAGATTGCCAAGGAGATGTCGCGCGAGTTGGAGTCTGGGCAGACGCTGCTGCTGGAGAACCTGCGCTTCCACAAGGAAGAAGAGGCCAACGATCCGGCCTTCGCCAAGCAGCTTGCGGAGTTGTGCGATGTGTACGTGAACGACGCGTTCGGCAGCGCGCATCGTGCCCACGCCTCCACTGAGGGCATTACCCACTTTGTGGCGCAATCGGCCGCAGGCCTGCTGATGGAGAAGGAGCTGAACTTTCTGGGCAAGGTGTTGACCCAGCCGGACCGGCCCTTTGTGGCCATCATCGGCGGATCGAAGATATCGGGCAAGATCGATGTGATTGACAACCTGCTGGACAAGGCCGACACGCTGCTGATCGGCGGTGGCATGGCCTATACCTTCCTCAACGCGCTGGGCCAGAGCACAGGCAAGTCGCTGATCGAGGCGGACAAGATCGACGTCGCCAAGGCAGCGCTGGACAAGGCCAAGGCCAAGGGCGTCACGCTGCTGCTTCCCGTCGACCATGTGCTGGCCGACAAGTTTGCCGCCAACGCCAAGACGCAGATATTCAGTGGCACAGGCGCGTTTCCCGCCGAGCTGATGGCGTTGGACATTGGCCCAGCGACGATCGATTTATTTGCCAAGGAGATTGCCGAAGCACGCACCATTCTGTGGAACGGACCGATGGGCGTCTTCGAGCTTGCGCCGTTTGCGCATGGGACGAATGCGATTGCCGAGCTTGTGGCGGCCAACAACGACGCAACCAGCATCGTAGGTGGCGGAGACTCGGTTGCCGCGGTACACCAGGCTGGCGTCGCCGACAGGATCACCCACATCTCCACCGGCGGCGGCGCGAGCCTCGAGTTCCTGGAAGGCAAGACGTTGCCGGGTGTGGCCGCGCTCACCGACAAGTAATGCTTCGGATCCGGGAGCTGGCACCTATGCAAGCAGCGTTCGCCTTTGGCAAGACGGGTTTGACAGTCGCGCTTCCCGATGGGCCGCGTTACTCGGTGGTCGAGGGGCGTTCGGCTGGAGCGCTGGCGGATGCCTCAGCGGCGATTGACGCGGCGCTGGACCACCCCATTGGATCGAAGCCGCTGGTGGAGCTTGCGGCAGGCAAGCGCACGGCGGCCATCTCCGTTTGCGATATTACGCGGCCCGCACCCAACAACCTGACTCTGCCTCCGCTGCTGCAGCGGCTGCACGCAGCGGGCATTCCGGTGGACGGCATCACGATCCTGATTGCGACTGGCCTGCACCGTTGCGCGACGGATGAAGAGATTCAATCGATAGTCGGGCCGGAGATTGCAGCGCGCTATCGTGTCGTCAACCACGACGCGCGCGCGCTGGACGAGCATCGCTCCCTGGGTAAGACCGTAAACGGAACGCCCGTGTATATCGACCGCCGCTTTCTGGATGCGGAGCTGCATATCACGCTGGGCTTCATTGAGCCGCACTGGATGCTTGGTTTTTCCGGCGGACGCAAGCTGATTGCGCCGGGCCTGGCCGCGCAGCAGACGATTAAGGTGCTGCACTCGCCGCGCTTCATGCGCGAGCCGCTGGCCAACGAGGGCTTCGTCGAGCGCAACCCGCTGCACGCTGAACTGCTGGAGGTTGTGCGCATGGCGCGGCACGACTTTCTGCTCGACGTTGCGCTGACCCAGCAGCGCGAGATTTGCGGCGTCTTTGCCGGCTCGCCGGAGCAGGCCCACGCCGCGGGAGTCGACTTCGTGCGGTCGTCCACAAGGACGCTGGTGCCTCAGTTTTTCGATGCGGCCATTGTGAGCGCCGCCGGACATCCGCTCGATCTTACGTTCTACCAATCGCTCAAGGGCTTCCACTCCGCGCACCATATTGTGAAGCCCGGCGGCAGGATTCTGTTGCTGTGTGAGTGCGCCGAGGGGATCGGCTCGCCGGAGTTTGCCGCGATGCTGCGCAGCTACGCAGGACCGCA
Source organism: uncultured Granulicella sp. (assembly GCA_903932155.1). GTDB lineage: Bacteria > Acidobacteriota > Terriglobia > Terriglobales > Acidobacteriaceae > Edaphobacter. The sequence goes on from CAIZFH010000048.1 coordinate 30,818, forward strand.
GCAGTTCCTGAACCAGATTGCGAGCGCGCCGGTTGTGATCGACCAGTGGCAGTTGGAGAAGATCGCGTTGGCCGGACTGAGAAACGAGATGTTCCTCTATACTCCCGGCGTCTTGCCGGAGCAGATCGGAGAGCTGGGCAAGCACTGCTTCACCGATGTGAACCAGGCAGTCACCGCGTTCTTCGATGGACAGCCGACAGGCGCGAGCATCGCGCTCATACCCGAAGGCCCTTACGCCTTCGCTGAAGTGGCCGAATGAGTACGGACGTGGCAAATCTGAAAGGCATTGCGCGCACGCTTTTTGAGCAGGCGCTTGCGGAGTGCAGCATAGAGCGTGCGTTCGAGCGCAAGCTGCGTGTGGTTGCCGATGCTGCGGGCACACGGTTGTTGGTGGAAGGCGGCGAAGCAATTGCGCTAGACCGCCTGCGCCGAGTGCGTGTCGTTGCTGTAGGTAAGGCTGCTGCGGCGATGCTACAGGCACTGCTTGCGCGGCTGCGGTTGCCGGGCTCGTGCGATCTACAAGGTGTGCTGATCGCGGTGGAACGGCCGGCGAATCTGCCATCGAGGATCAAGTATTTTTGCGGAGGACACCCGCTGCCGAATGAGGCATCGTTTGCCGGGGCGCGCGCCGCACTGGCGATACTGCACGCGCTGGGGAATGCATCGGGAAATAGCATCTCCGCAAACGATACCTTGTGCATCTTCCTACTGAGCGGCGGAGCTTCGGCGATGATGGAGTTGCCGCTGGACGAGGCAATTTCACTCGACGATACGATTGCGTTCCATCGCGCGCTGGTGCATAGCGGCACGTCCATCGTGGAGATGAACTGCGCGCGCAAACACTTCTCCGCGGTGAAAGGAGGACGGCTGGCGCTGGCTGCGGGCACGGCGCAGACGCTCTCGCTACTGGTCTCCGACGTGCCTCCGGCGCACCTGGATGCACTCGGCTCCGGGCCTACGGTGGGCGATACGACCAGCGTTGCGGAGTGCCGCGAGATTCTTGCGCGGTATGGTTTGATGGAGAAATTCCCTGTGCCGGTGCGGCGATTCTTTGCTTCGAAGGATTTGCCGGAGACGCCAAAACCGAATGAATTGACCGCGCGCATCTGCAAGCTGGTGGATAGCGATGAGATGGCAGAGGCTGCGCGCAGTCATGCAGAGAGGCTCGGATTTTATGCGGTCATCGACAATGCATGCGACGACTGGAGCTATGACGCTGCTGCGGATTACCTTCTTGACCGAATGCGCAAACTGCGCCACGAACATTCGCGCGTCTGTCTGATCTCGGTGGGCGAGGTTACGGTCCGCGTGAATGAAGCTTCCGCGAGTGTGCGCGGCGGGCGGAATCAGCACTTCGCGCTTTACATGGCCACTCAGCTTCGCGCTGAGGATGGACCGATTGCCGTGCTCTCGACTGGGTCGGACGGCATCGACGGCAACAGCGACGCGGCAGGCTCGATTGTGGATGAACACACACTCGACGGGGAGAATCGTTGCGAGGCTGCGCTGCGCGCACTGGCGGAGTTTGATTCGTCTACTTGGCTGAGCGGGGTTGGAGCTACGGTTGTCACTGGGCCGACGGGACACAATTTGCGCGACCTGCGGATTCTGCTTGCGGATACCGTAAACTAGCAGCATGATCGACGATCTGGAATACCGATACTCCCCGGTGCGCGAGCGGGTTCGCGAGCTGCGGGAGTATCTTTGACTCGGCGCGGCTGAAGCGCGAACTCACAGTCATTGAAGAGAAGATCGCCGACCCATCAGTGTGGGCGGATGGGGCGCGTTCGCAGCCGTTGATGCGCGAGCGCAAGCGGCTGGAGACGCTGCTGGCCGACGACGCCGAGTTGCTGCGACGGACAGACGACATTGAGGCGTACTTCGAGCTGGCGAAGGAAGGCGAGGCCACCGAGCCCGATCTTGAACGCGAGATTCCAGCGCTGGTGGAGTTCTCGGAAAAGCTGGAATCGAAGACGATGTTGTCGGGTGAGACCGATCCGCTGAACGCCATCGTCACGGTGCATCCCGGCGCGGGCGGCACGGAGAGCCAGGACTGGGCCGAGATGCTGATGCGCATGTACCTGCGCTGGGCGGAGCGGCAGGGCTTCCGCACCGAGATCCACGAGATTCAGGATGGCGACGAGGCGGGCATCAAGTCGGCCACCTTCACCATCACTGGCGAGTTCGCGTACGGCCTGCTCAGCGGCGAGTCGGGCGTGCATCGGCTGGTGCGCATCTCGCCGTTCGATTCCGCCAAGCGGAGGCATACGAGCTTCGCCAGCGTCTTTGTGAGCCCGGAGATTGACGACACGATTGTGATCGACCTCAAGGTGGAGGACCTGCGTATCGATACGTATCGGTCTGGCGGCAAGGGTGGGCAGCATGTCAATACCACCGATTCCGCGGTGCGCATCACGCACATCCCCACCGGGCTGGTCACCGGCTGCCAGAACGAACGCTCGCAGCACAAGAACAAGGACCGCGCGATGAAGATGATGCGGTCGAAGCTGTATGAGTACGAGTTGGACAAGAAGAAGGCGGCCACGCGCAAGATTGAAGATTCGAAGCTGGAGATCGGCTTCGGCTCGCAGATTCGCAGCTATGTGTTGCAGCCCTATCGCATGGCGAAGGACCTGCGCACACGCGTGGAGGTGGGCGACGTGGACCGCGTGCTGGATGGCGACCTGGAGCCGTTTATCCGCGGCTTTCTGAGGATGCGGCGCGAGGGGAATTTCCCGGCGGCGGTGGATGAGGGCGACGACACGGTTTAGAGGCCGAGGCATTTTATTCGCTGAGCGACAATGACGGAGAGTGGGATGAACGAACCGGATGCGGTTGAAACGATGTTAGGCGAAGGCGAGGCGCGGACGATTGCGGTCGTCGGGCTGTCGGAGAATCCGGCGAAGCCCAGCCATTATGTTTCTGCATATATGCAGCAGCATGGGTACAAGATTTATCCGGTGAACCCGAGCATCGAGACTGTGCTTGGCGAGCGCAGTTATGCGTCGCTGGCGGAGTTGCCGGTGAAGCCGGACATAGTGAACGTGTTTCGTGTGCCATCGCAGATTCCGGCGATTGTGGACGAGATGCTGGCGCTGGGGCTGAAGAACCTGTGGGTGCAGCTTGGGATTGTAAATATGGAGGCTGCGAAACGCGCAGAAGAGGGCGGAATCCGCGTGGTGATGGACCGTTGCATTATGGTGGAACACCAGAGACGGCAGTTATGAGTTGCAGGTTGTGGCGCTGCCGGCCAATTTGGTTATGGGGCCTTGGTAAGGGCTTCCTGGTAGAGCATGTTGCCGACGGCTTTGTGGACGGCCATGGAGGGGTGGCCTTCGTGGTAAAAGAAGTGGGCATCCGGGTTGGCGCAGGGGGTGGTGTCTTCATGATGGATGTTGCGGCCGGCGCAAGGCGACTTGGTATCGTTGATACCGTACTTGGCGGAGTTGGTCATGACTTCGTCCATGAAGCCGCCCCAGTTTGACATGGCGATGCGAATGCCGGGGTGCTTGGCCTTCTCTTCATCAGGAATTTTGGATAGGTCGGGGTTGAACTGCGTCCCGGCGGTGGCGAACTGAGGGATCTTTGTGGGCAGCAGGGCGACCATAAAGCGGCGCGCTCCGATGTCGTATAGCTCGTCAATCTGAGACTCGATGTTGGTGCGGGTGTAGCCATCGGGCTTGCCGCGGTCGTTGAGGCCTCCGGCAAAGAAGAACATGGTGTTGTCGGAGTCGATCGTAGGGATGTCGTTGGTCTTGGTGAAGGCGACGAACTGATCGACCTGGTTCTTCATGCCGATGCCGAGCATCTCGCCGGTGGGATAGCGTCGGCCTGCGCCTGCTCCGCTACCCGCTCCGCTGATGGCGAAGTTGAGCCCTTTGCCCTTGCTGTTGGGATCGCCGTAGAAGGTGAAGGGCAGATGAAGCTGCTGTGCAAGGTAGGCGACGGCGGTGAGGCCGTTGGTGTCGAGGTAGCCTGAGCCTGAGTCGGAGTAACTGTCGCCGAAGACGTAGAGCATAGTGTAGGGCGGCACTTTGTTCTGCGCCCTGAGGGTAGTAACGGTGAGGAACAGGGTTGCGGCGGTCAGAAAAAGGAGCTTCATCTCGGTCCCTCCAGGGCAGGTATAAATCTTCGTGGCGGCAGCTGCGGATGTCAACTCCAAGGGTCGCAACGACTGAGAAGACGGCGATCAGGTTGGAATGATTGGAGGCGAACTCGATCCACAAGCGAGGGTGAAGAAATACAATCATACCTGTGAAGATCCTGAAAGCTACTTGCGCATTGCTGCTGGCGACCTTCGGTTTAGCTGCCGGAGTGAATGTGCGCGCACAGATTGCGATGGTTGGCGACGGCGGGCCCGGCCCGGTGAAGGCGCAGCATCTTAAGGCGGAGCTGGTTGCGCTGGGCCCCGCGATTGCACCCGGCGGAATGCAACAGGTGGGTTTGGCGCTTACGCTCGACAAAGGCTGGCACGTCTACTGGATCAACCCAGGCGACTCCGGCGAGCCGCCGAAGATCGCGTGGACGCTGCCCACTGGGATTACCGCCGGGCAGATGCAGTTTCCAAGTCCGAAGCGGTTGCCGCTTGGCCCGCTGATGGACTTCGGCTACGAGGATGAGGTCGCGTTCCCGGTGACCATTTTTGCTGCCTCGACGCTGAAGTCGGGTCCGGTGCATCTGGATGCGCAGGTGAGCTGGCTGGTGTGCGCGCAGGTCTGCATTCCCGGCAAGGCGCATCTTGGGATTGGACTCACGGTGCAGCCCGGAGCGACGCATGGGCCGGCGGTGGGCTCGCTGGGCGAGGCCTTGAATTTAATACCGAAGCCGCTGCCTGCTGGCGCGAATTTCTCTGTCACCGGAGGCGCACAGCAGTTTGCGCTGACGCTGATCGATGGCAAGCGCGAGAGCAACGCGGAGTTCTATCCCTATCCCACGGAAGCCGCTGCGAACGAGGCCCTGCCGTCCGATGCGATCGTCAATGCGGCGGAGCAGAAGATCGAGCCGCTGCGCGATGGAGTGCGGCTCTTTATTCAGCGCTCGCCTGATGCCGCGACTATGCCCGCAACACTGCATGGAGTCGTCAAGCTCTCCGACACGGTAGCGTACGACGTGAACGCGCCAGTGGTGCCGGGTGAGGTTGTTGCTGCGAGTAATGACTCTGCAACCAGCATTACGGCGATAAGCGCGATTGGCCTGGCGTTTTTGGGCGGCATCCTGCTGAACCTGATGCCATGCGTCTTTCCCGTGCTGTTTCTGAAGGGGCTGGCATTGCTACAAACGGCGGGCTCCGGGGCAGCAGAGAACCGCGCGCATCTGCGTCGTCATGGGCTGATGTATGCGGCGGGGATTCTGGCTTCGTTCTGGGCGATTGTGGCCGCACTGCTTGTGCTTCGCGCTACGGGAAGCCACGTGGGCTGGGGATTCCAGCTACAGTCGCCGGGCTTTATCGCGCTGCTTGCGTCGTTGATCTTCCTGCTGGCGCTGTCGCTGGCGGGGCAGTTCGAGATTGGGCTATCGCTGACGAGCGTGGGCGGAGAGCTTGCGCAGAAGCAGGGCTACACGGGCAGCTTCTTTACCGGGGTGCTGGCAAGCGTGGTGGCTACTCCGTGTGCCGCTCCTTTTATGGGCGCGGCGATCGGGTTTGCGCTGACGCAGACGGCGGGGGTGACGTTTGCGGTGTTCACGGCGCTGGCGCTCGGGCTGGCTGCTCCGTATCTGCTGCTAAGTTGGCATCCGGCCTGGACTCGACTGCTGCCGCGGCCGGGCATGTGGATGGAGGTCTTCAAACACATTACGGCAGCGATCTTTTTTGCGACGGCGATCTGGCTGGCATGGGTGTATGGCCAGTTGTACGCGGCGGGCGATGGCGTGAACCAGATGGCTCTGCTGCTGGCGTGCTTCCTGCTGCTGGCAATTGCTGGATGGACGCTGGGTCGATGGCCGGCGAAGTGGACGAGCGGTATTGCCGCAATTCTAATTATCGCGCTGGGGCTGGCGATTCCGCTGTCGCAGACACGGGGCGCACGGGGGACCGGCGCGGAGGTGACGGGAGCTACGCCGGTGAGTGCTGTCGCGGCGAACAGTAATGAAGTGGTGTGGCAGCCTTACTCGGAGCAGGCGCTGGATGCGGCACGGGCGGCGGGGCATCCCGTGTTTATCGACTTTACGGCGGCGTGGTGCCTGAGTTGCCAGGTGAACGAGCGGGCGGTTCTGCGCTCGGCGGATGTAGAGAGTTCGCTGCGCGCGCACAACTTCACGCTGTTGAGAGCCGACTGGACCAACAGCGATCCCGCGATCACACAGAAGCTCGCCTCGGTGGGGCGCGCCGGAGTTCCTACCTACGTCCTCTACCCCGCGTCCACGGGCAGTGCGCCGGATGTTCTGCCCGAGCTGCTGACCAAGGGCCTGGTACTAGCAGCCATCGAGCGCGACGCAAAGCCATAGGGCCGTCTCGCACCCCTGCGAATCGGAAGATCCCCCAAGTTGAAATAATCCTCGCGGCGCCGTTCCCCGGAATAAAAGAAAAACTCCGCGAATCGACTGGTCTATACGGCTCATCTAAGTAGGGTCGCGGCTGAAACCAAGGCGAACGCGCAGGAGTAAGACTCGCGCGATTCCCAGGCCCGGCAGGAGAGGTCTGTACCAATCTTCACTCCTCTCCGAGGGACAAATCCGAGGGACAAAAAAACCACGGTTTTGTGCCCCTTACGAACGCGCTGAAACCTTTCCCCTTCAAAACAGGGGCTTGTGCGGAAGCTCTCTGGGCCAGCTCTCAACTTACATGCAACTCGTTACACACTCAGGGTTTACGCAAGCACTCCCACTGTTTCGTCTTAGTCGATGGATCGCCGATTTCAAGCGGTTTACTCGGAATAGCGAACAGTCATTCGACGAATGAGGACCCCCTATGAACGTCTCCCGCGTTTTTATCAGGTCTGTCGTACTTATCTCGGTTCTGCTGCCAGCAACGATCGGCGCTATTGCGGTCAATGTCTCTCCCAACTGCCAGCGCTATGTCAGCGCTTATGTCACCGCGCCGGTGCGCAGACACATCGGCAAGGCGACCGTGCTGGCCTGGGCCAAGTGGCGGATCGCCCATCCGAACTGGAAGCCCAAACCGGGTGCCCAGGGGTCTAAAGCCTTATTGGCCCGGAAGAAGGGTGCGGACGAGGCAAACTTCCCCTGCGAGGTCTCGCCGATTCCAGCCATTACCAATTCGCTCCTCGCTATGGTCGGCAACGAGAAGCCTCCGGCCCTGGTCGATTTTTCCGCCATGAACACGGAGCCATCCAACCTTCCGGACCTGACGCCGGAGGGAGCAAGCAAGGTCTTGTCCGGGGAAGCTGCATCCAACCCGCCTGGCGGCTCCGAGACATCCGGTTCCTCGCCCATCCGCCAGGTCTTCGACCCTGCTCCCCCCGTGGTTGGCGGCACCCCGCTGGTGCCCGTCGTCCCGCCCGATGTGCTGCCGGTTAATGCGGTCGTGCCTGAACCGCCCAGTTTGTTGCTGGCCGCATCCGGCATTGTGGCCTGCGGTCTCTTCTGGAGGCGCAGACAAGTGGTTGTGGCATAACAAATCCGCCGCCAGACAACCCCCCACCTTCGCCTCATCCTCCACACTGGACTCAGCGCGGAGAACTCGGCGCGGAGGGTGGGGCAAATCATTTTGCCTTGCGCTTGCCCTGGCGGATGCGCGCGACCTCGTCCATGCGCTGGGCGAGGAGCTTCTCGCGGCCTTCCTGGGTGGGGTGGTAGTAGCGGCGGGTGGCGAGCGACGGCGGCAGGCACTCCATGTCCGCCACACGGCCTTCCACATTGTGCGCGTACTGGTAATCTTTTCCATAGTCCAGCGACTTCATCAGCTTGGTGGGTGCGTTACGCAGGTGCAGCGGAACGGGCTCCGCGGCGGTGGCTTCAATGTCGCCGAGGACGGCCCCGTAGGCGGTATAGACGGCGTTCGATTTGGGCGCGAGCGCGAGGTATACGATGGCCTGCGCCAGTGCGAGATCGCCCTCCGGCTGACCCAAAAAGTGCATGGCGTCCTTTGCGGAGAGGCACAGGTTGAGCGCCTCGGGAGCGGCCAGGCCAATGTCCTCCACCGCCATACGCACAATGCGACGGGCGACATACATGGGGTCCTCGCCGGCCTGCAACATGCGCGCCAGCCAGTAGAGCGAGGCGTCCACGTCGGAGTTGCGCACGGATTTGTGCAGCGCGGAGATGATGTCGTAGTGCTGCTCGCCCTTCTTGTCGTAGAGCAGAACGCGGCGCTGTAACGCCTCGGCGGCAATCTCTTTGGTGATGCGTTGGGCTGGCTCTTCGCCGGCGAGACTCGCTGCTACGTCGAGCGCATTGAGCGCATTGCGCGCGTCTCCGCTGGCGTAGGACGCGATGGTGGCAAGCGCGTCCTCGTCGGCGGCGACTCCAGACGCGCCCAGGCCGCGGATTTTATCGCCGAGCGCGCGTTCGAGCAGCGCGACAATCTGCGCCTCGCTCAACGCCAGCAGCGTGTAGACGCGGCAGCGCGAGAGCAGCGCGGCGTTCAGCTCGAACGATGGGTTCTCGGTGGTGGCGCCGATCAGGCGGATCGCGCCGCGCTCCACATAGGGCAGGAACGCGTCCTGCTGCGCCTTGTTGAAGCGGTGGATCTCGTCGATGAAGAGAATCGTGCGCGAACGGAATCCGGCGGCCTTCTCCGCGGCCACCATCACCTGCTTGATCTCCTTGATGCCGGACATGACGGCGGAAAATTCGATGAACGTGGACTGCGTCATCGCCGCGATGATCTTGGCCAGCGTCGTCTTGCCCGTGCCGGGAGGCCCCCAGAAGATCATTGAGGTGGGGTCGTCGTGCGCGATGGCGAGAGAGAGCGGCTTGCCTGGGCCAAGCAGATGTTCCTGACCGACGAACTCGTCCAGCGTGCGCGGCCTCATGCGATCGGCCAGCGGAGCATGGCTGGCTTGCGCTGCGACGATGTCGGGAGTGGGGTTGAAGAGATTCATGGGTGCAGGTTCGAGGTCCGAGGTTCAAGGTTCGAGGTGCGCTGGCGGGAGGCTTCGTAGAGCAGCAGCGAACCGGCGACGGCGGCGTTCAGGCTTTCTACCCGGCCCGGCATGGGAATCGTAATATGACCGTCGGCCAGCGCGAGAAGATCAGACGGTAGCCCCGCGCCCTCGTTACCGATCATGATGACGCAGGCGGTGGTGAGGTCAGTCTCGAATACGGAATCAGAATCGGAATCAGGTGCGACGGCAGCAAGCACACGAATGCCCTGCGGCTTCAAAGCGACGAGATGTTCTGCGGCAACCTGCACGACGGGAACGCGGAAGACCGAGCCGGCCGAGGCGCGCAGGGCCTTCTGGTTCCATTCGCTTACGGTGCCGGCGGTAGTGAGGACGGCATTCGCGCCGAATGCTTCGGAGGAGCGAATCAGCGTGCCCAGGTTGCCCGGGTCTTGCAATCCTGCGGCGACCAGCAGTAATGGAGCTTTATCACCGGCACGCTTTGCGGACAGTATGGAGTCAATCTTCCAGATTGGAGGAACCAGCAGCGCGGCGATTCCCTGCGGGTGCTGCGTGTCCACCGCGCTGTTGAAGACTTCTTCGGCGAGAACCAGTAACTCCACTCCGCGCGGGAGCCATGCAGGCGGTGCGACCCGCTCACTGAGGAAGATGGTCTTCAATGGCAGCCCGCTGTCGAGCGCCTCGCGCAGCAGATGTTCTCCTTCGATGGCGACCAGTCCGCCGCTGAGGCGCGCATGCCCCGCGAATGCCGCGCGAAGTTGCTTGACCCGCGAGTTGGTACGGCTGGTGACAAGGACCGGCTGCGTATTCATCTAGCCAAATCTTACGCTGTGAATGGGACTCTCATCTTATGGCGCGATATGGACGAAGGAGTCAGCTTACGATGCGAGGCAAGGGCTGGATGCAAGGAAGATTCAGTTGCACGCCAGCGCCGTCCACACGCCCCCTGCTGTTCCGTTCGCGCCGCTGATGATCAGGTCGACAAAGCTGCCTGCTGGAACCACAACGTTGCCTGTCTCCGAGCACGTTGCGCCTGTTGCGACCGAGGAGCAGACCAGCGCCGTGTTCGACATGCTTGCCGGAGTCGTGCCGACGCGCAGAGTGACTGTGATGGTGCCGCCCTGCTCGGAGAAGACGTTCAACGCTGTTGCCGTACATCCCGCGGGAACCCAGGTCAATGCGGCATTCGGTGTGGACTCGGTGGTGCTCCCGTTCGAGTTGTTCACCGAAAAGTAGGGATAGTTCGCGCTGAATGTCACTGAGTGATAGACCGACGCGAAGGGAATACCGCTGGTTCCTCCTCCGCCCCCTCCGCCACTTCCCGCCGGGCCAGTGGCTCCCTGGGGAAGGGTGAAGTTCAGGATTGCTGCTGAGCTGGTTCCGGTATTGGTAACCGAAGCGCTACTGCCCGCCGCGCCGGTTGTAATGGTGCCCACAGCCAGCGTTGCCGCCGCGCCGGTTGGACCGGTCGGGCCCGCGCCTCCGGCCTGGGCCAGCAGCGACCATATCTGCGGATACAGGTCTGGTTCGGACGACGAGTTGCTGGCTTGTGCTATGTAGGTAGAAGCCGGGGTGCCGAAGCTGACAGCGTCGCTCGTCGTGTACCCATAACCGGTAACCCATGCGCCCTTGAAGCTCATTCCCGGAGGCCCTGGCGCACCGTTCGATCCATTGGAACCGTTGGTCCCATTGGTTCCGGATGCACCTGTCAGGCCGGTCGAGCCGGTTGCACCCGGTGGCCCGGTTGCGCCCGTCGGCCCCACAGCTCCGGTCACGCCGGTTGGCCCTGCTGGTCCCGCAGACCCGGTCGCACCGGTAGCTCCGGTTTGTCCTGCGAAGCCGCTCGGGCCCTGCAATCCCTGCGGTCCTGTCGCGCCTGTAGGCCCGCCAGTACCCGCCGCCGCCAGAACTCCCCAGTACAGTGGACTGACATCCGGCTCGCGTCCCGTGTTGTCCGCAAGCGCGGTATAGCTGGAGCCGCCATAGGCAACCGCATCGCCCAGCGCGTAGGAGGTTCCAATTAGCCACTCGCCGCGGAATGTTAAGGGAGGCCCCTGTGGCCCGGTATCGCCACTCGCTCCCGCTGGGCCAGTTGCGCCGGTTGCGCCGATTGTTCCCGCCGTGCCGGGCGCTCCCTGCAACCCCTGCGCTCCCGCCTGCGCGAGAATGGACCAGACCGCAGGATAGTTGTCCGGCCGATTGGACGAGTTGCCCTGTGTGGCGATATAGGTCGAGCCGTTGTAGCTCACTGCATCGTTCGCCGCGTAGCCAGTGCCGTTGGACCATGCGCCTTTGTAGTTCATGCCGGGTGGCCCGGTCGGCCCCTGGTTCCCCTGAGTCCCCTGGATTCCCTGCGGCCCGATTGGCCCGATTGGCCCGGTCGCACCGGTCGCCCCCACAGGTCCGATTGCGCCAGCCGCCCCATCCTGCGCAAAGAGAGCCCACCACAATGGACTCTGGCCGGGAGTATTACCATGGTTGCTGGCTTGCAGCGAGACATAGTCCGCGCCGTTATAGCGGACGCCATCGGCCAGAGCGTAGTTCACCACCGACGAGTAGACTCCCTGAAAGGAAAGCCCCACCGGCCCTGCAACTCCCTGTGGCCCCATTGGCCCACTCAAACCCTGCGCGCCGGTTGAGCCTGGAATCCCCTGTGCACCGGCCTGCCCGGCAATCCCCTGATCTCCCTGATTTCCTTTTTCCCCTGGAGGCCCTACGCTTCCCGGCGACCCCTGCGTCCCCTGAGGTCCGGGCGCACCTACCACGCCAGCCGTGCCCTGCGGTCCCTGTGCGGTCAGCGGCCCCCACTGCTGCGGACTAAGGCTTGGGGTATTGCCGTGGTTGCTTGCAATCAGCGAGGTATAGCTGGCCCCCTGCCACACCACAACGTCGCCCAGCGCATAGTTTGTCGTCGAGGCGTAGCTGCCCTGATAGACGAATCCTGAAGGGCCCTGCGGCCCGGCTGCTCCAATCTGCGCTGATGCCAGAAGTCCCCATTGCAACGGGCTTAATGGCGGAGTGTTCCCATGATTGCCATCGCTCAGCGAGATGTAGCTCGACCCCTGATACTCCACCACATCGCTCAGCGCGTAGTTGGACGACGAGGCGTAGGCTCCCTGGTAGCCCAGTCCCGGAGGCCCCTGTGGCCCGGTTGGCCCCGCTGGCCCCGCCGGTCCCGCTGGCCCGATCCCTGTCCCGCCTTCGGCCAGCAACCCCCAGTCCGTTGGACTGAGTGCCGGAGTGTTGCCATCATTTCCAGCAATCAAGGAGATGTAACTCGAAGCACCATAGAGCACGATGTCATTGAGCGCATAGTTTGTGGTCGATGCATACACCCCTCGATAGGCGACCGCGACGGTGGTCGATCCACTGCTGCCACCCGAGCCATTCGCGCCCGCCGCAGCCAACAATCCCCATTGCGCCTGGTTCAACCCAGGAGTGTTTCCATGGTTCGCAGCGATGAGCGAGAGGTAGCTCGCCCCCTGAAACACCACCACGTCGCCCAATGCGTAGTTGGTGGTGGAAGCGTATGTGCCCTGGTAGTTCAAACCTGTGCCACTGCCCGCTGGCCCCGCGGGGCCGGTTGCCCCAGTTAGCCCTTGCGGCCCAGTTGCACCACTGGCTCCTTTGGCGCCAGCTATCCCGGATGCGCCAACTGGCCCGATTGCTCCCGCCGGTCCTTGCGGCCCGGCTGGCCCGGCCACTCCAGCAGGTCCTTTTGGCCCCGCATCCACCAGCTCCACATCGAGCGTTGCGGCGTGCGCGGTCAGGTCGTTTTCCTTGCTGTCGAACTGGACCATTGCGGTGCCTGCTGTAAGCGCAACTCCGTTGTTCGACGTTGGATTGCTGATCCAGCCCTGCACCAGCGCTGTCACGTCCAGCGCGACGAAAGCACCCGCCTGGCTTACAGAGAAGACTCCGGATGCACTGCCGATCGCTGGTTCGGTGGCATACGTGACGCTATATTCGCCCCACGGTCCGTTGATGGGCGCAAAGCTCACCAGCCCCGGCGTGGTCACCCGGTTGCAATAGAGTCGCAGTACGGCACGCGAAACCTGCGCCGCAGTGGTTCCCGACGGCAGTAGCGACAGGTCGAACTGGAGCAGCGTGGTATAGCCACCACCCGCGTTTAGATTGGATATTGAGCCACTGTTCACGGTTGGCAGCGCGCTGTTCACATGCGCATCGGCCAGCAGCGCCGGCTCAGCGCCCCACGCCGCCGTAGCCTGCCACAGACACAGTACTGTCCCCAAGCTCACCCACAGAGCTACACTCAGGCGCCGGTCAATGCCCAGCCGATTCCGCCCGCTCATTCTGGCCCGAAGCCACTCCTGTTGCGGGTTAATCCTGTTACGACCGGTTATAGGACTGGCCGGAGATTCGCACCCACATCAACGATCCCTACTCAACGATGCACGTTGCCACGGAATCCCTATTCAACAGGAGAATCCATAGTGCAAAACAAAAATGAAAGTATTCCCGTTTTAAGCCAGTGCAACACGATTAGCAAGCCTTTTCGTCGCACTCCTAATCTTTGCCGGGGCAAAGTCCCATAGATAGTCTGCGAATCGCATCTATTTTCTTTCTCGCCGGCATCTCATAGACTGCAATGGCGAATCAATCCGCGCGGAGAACGTCAAGACCATGCCCTCAGAAAAGTCCAATCAGCCCGGCACACGCCCCACCCTCGACACTCTGGTCAACATTTCGCGACTCGTGACGGACTACTATGCCCTGCATCCCGACTCGGATGTGCCCGCCCAACGTGTGACGTTTGGGACGTCGGGGCATCGCGGAAGCACCTTCGCCGTCTCCTTCAACGAGGACCACATCGCCGCCATCACGCAGGGGATCGCCGACTATCGCAGCGCAAATAAAATCACCGGCCCGCTCTTCCTCGCCAAGGACACGCACGGGTTGTCGGAGCCTGCGTTTGCCACCGCGCTGGAGGTCCTTGCCGCCAACGAAATTGAGGTCTTCGTCGACGACCAGCTGGCCTACACGCCCACCCCCACGCTCTCCCACGCCATACTGACGTATAACGCGAAGCTCAATGGCGGCACCACGCCCTCCCAAAAAGTTCTTGCGAGCGGCGCGAGCGATGGATCGAAGCAGTGGGCAGACGGCATTGTCATCACGCCCTCGCACAACCCGCCCGACGACGGCGGATTCAAGTACAACCCGCCCAATGGTGGCCCAGCCGATACCACCGTTACAAAGTGGATTCAGGACCGCGCCAATGAGTTGATTGGCAAGAAGCTGGATGGGGTGAAGCGCATCTCCTATGCTCGCGCGCTGACCGCTGGGACGACGCATCGGCATGACTACATTACGGCCTACGTCAACGACCTGGGCAACGTCATCGACTTTGCCCCGCTGGCCGGGACCACGCTGAAGCTGGCGGTGGATCCGCTGGGCGGAGCGGGCGTCTACTACTGGCCGCGCATCGCTGAGAAGTACAAGCTTTCCTTCCAAATTCTGAATCCGTACGTGGACGCGACCTTCCGCTTCATGACGCTGGACTGGGACGGCAAGATTCGCATGGACTGCTCCTCTCCATTTGCGATGGCGTCGATGATTGCCAATAAAGACAAGTTCGACGTGGCCTGGGCCTGCGACACCGACCACGACCGGCACGGCATCGTCACGCGCACCAGCGGCCTGCTGAACCCCAACCACTATCTGGCGGTGGCGATTCAGTACCTGTTCACGCATAGGCCAAATTGGGGGCAACACGTCGGCATAGGCAAGACACTTGTGTCGTCCAGCATCATCGACCGCGTGGCTAAGGGACTGGCGCGGCCGATGCTGGAAGTTCCCGTAGGCTTCAAGTGGTTTGTGGACGGGCTGATCGACGGGACGCTGGGCTTCGTTGGCGAAGAGAGTGCCGGGGCCAGCTTCCTGCGCCGCGACGGGACGGTGTGGACGACGGACAAGGACGGCCTGATTATGGGGCTGCTCTCCGCAGAGATGACCGCGGTGACGGGCAAAGATCCCGGCCTGCTCTACAACGACCTCACCGCAAAATACGGAAACCCCATCTACCAGCGCATCGACGCCGAGGCCACGCCGGAGCAGAAGGCCAAGCTGGGAAAACTCTCCGCCGCGCAGGTGACGGCGAAGACGCTGGCGGGCGAGCCGATTACCTCGATCCTCACCGAGGCTCCCGGCAACCACGCGGCCATCGGCGGGCTAAAGGTGACGACGGAAAACGGCTGGTTCGCCGCGCGTCCCTCCGGCACCGAAGACGTCTACAAGATCTACGCCGAAAGCTTCAACGGCCAGGAGCATCTGAGCCAGATACAGAGCGAGGCGAAGGCGCTGGTGGCGAGTGCTATCACCTGAGCCTTACTTCAATTTCAATTCTTTTTTCGCTGAAAGTATTCGACGTCGCCGGTTTGAAAGTCTCGCAATACAGCCTCTACGCCGTCGTCACCACTTACCTTGACCTGAGTTCGATATTCGGAGACATGATAGATAACCACTACTGATTCCACTGGCACACGAACATCAGTTCCATCTGCTCTCTTCATTTGAATGAACTTACCAGGCGTTTGAATTGTAGATTCATACGGCCCCCCGGGGTCTCTTTGCAATATTGGTACATTTTGATCTAGCCACTTGCCTAAGGGCTCAGAGACAGGCACGCCCTCGGCATCCACAAATACGGAATTGACGGGATTGCCAGGAATACTTGCACTTTCGACTAGACTTGCTGCACTTTTTGGCACATTCAGTTTCAATGAAGGGGGTTTACTTCGATCAAATGATTTAAGTGAAATGTTGATCTGGACTTCGCGAATAAGACCAGCCCAGTCCTCATCCGTAGGCTTACGCGCCAACTTGATGTCTATGCCTTGTGATTTTGCAAAATCACGAGCGCCTGACTGAAATCCGACCTTGGTGACAATGAGACCTCTTGATGCGCCAATGTCGTCGATGACAGTCTTGAAGTTCCGAACGTCACCTAGTTCAACAGTTGACGCATAGTTCTTGCACTCGACAGCCACTAGATGCTCAATTCCTGCTTGCTTGAATCGCCAAAAAACATCTATCTGATGGGCAACACCAGATTTTCCCATTAAGTCTTCATTATGTTTGACCTCGATTGTCTCCTGACCTTCATTCTTTAACAATTTCTGATAGATCGTCTGGACTAGGCGTTCGTACTCAGTCGATGCCTCATGGTTTTTAGGTCTCGTCATAGAGTCTCCTACTGAAAGCATAAACCGGGTACCGGGTGCCCCATCTATGACCGCTCTGTTCATCATGGGTGGAATCGCTGGTTGCCCCATTCATGGCACCCCTCGTCTCCCACGATGAATGGATATTGTACGCACCACAATCGCTTGTGCTCAGTCTTAGAACGCTCTCATTGAAAACATCTCGACATTGTGTAATCGGTTGATTACAGTTGCTTCATGGTCTCGATCAAGTCAATGCCAGAGTTCGACGCGGCCCGTTATCTGAACAGCGAGACATCCATCGCCGCCTATTTGACCGACATTCTGCAGGCCAACGATGCGGCCCTGCTGGCGGCGGCACTGGGCGACATTGCTCGAGCTCGCGGCATGACTGAGATCGCAAAGTCGGCTGGCATCACGCGCGAGGCCCTGTACAAAGCCCTGCGCCCGGATAGCGCCCCACGATTCGACACTGTGAACCGCGTATGCGCGGCGCTCGGAGTGCGTCTGGTAGCGCAGGCGATTCAACCCTAGTAGATCTGCCCAATCTCCGCATCGTCTACAATCGATTTGAGGTGATGCTATGCGATACACCGCCGCAGGCGATACCGAACCCAAGCTGGCCGCGTTGCTCGACGCCGCGCAGGGCGAGCCGGTTTTCATCGAGCGCGGGCAGCAGGAGGTTGCCGTACTCCTCTCCGTGCGCGAGTACGACCGCCTTAGCGGCAAAGCTGCTCGCGAGTTCCTCGACTTCTGCGACACGGTCGCTGACAACGCCGCCGCAAAAGGGCTGACCGAAGCCAAGCTCGAAGAGTTGCTCAAGGATGCCTGAGCCGGTCCGGTTCGTCGCCGATACAAGCGTCACAGTCAGCCGGCTGTTCTTCCGCATCTCAGTTCCAGCTTTGGCCTTCGAGCACGCCCTGCTCCACTCAAGAATGATCGTCTCCACGGAAACACTCGTTGAACTGGAAGATGTCCTGTCGCGTTCAAAGTTCGATACCTATCTCCCTCTGCAAAAGCGCATGAGTTTCTTTCATTACCTGCGCCGGAACTCCGATTTCGTCGAAAGTGTCGCTCCCATCTCAGCCTGTCGCGATCCAAAGGACGACAAGTTCCTCGCCCTTGCTCTGACAGGCCACGCCGACATGATCCTCTCTGGCGACCAGGATCTGCTAGTCCTTCATCCCTTCCGTGGAATCAAAATTCTCACACCAAGGCAATACCTTGACCAACCGGTTGCATGAGCCAACTTGAGCGGAATCGTTCACCGCCCGCGCCAGGTCCATTCCATTCCGCCCATGATGGTGCGGCCCTGCATGGGGACGCCGACGATCTCTGTGTAGCCGGTGTTGCTCAAGTTCAGCAGGCGGAGGTAAGGACGGATGCTGCCGGTGTTGCGCGCGAGGCTAGGGTCCCATAGCGGGTAGGCCGTCTGCGTGGTCTTCTGCACCACGTTGACCTGTGTGTGCGCGGAGAGCTGCTTGAACTGCCCCGACCAGCCGAAGACCGCGTTCTGCGCTGCGTAGTTGAACGCGTACTTCGAGAGGTAGTTGGGCGGCAGGTTGCCGGAGTGCGCCGCCGTATAGCTGAGGTCGATCCACTCTGTCGCGCTGATTCGCACTCGCGCGCTGGCCTCCGCGCCGCTGATGTCTAGTGTGGGTACATTGACTGCCTGCCACTTTTCACTCGCCGTCAGCGGCAGTGTCTTCGTGTAGTCGATGGCATTCGTCTCGTTGAGCCGGAAGCCGACTGCTGTCAGCGTCACTCGCCCGCCTGCGGGCTTCCAGTCGAGGCCGCCCTCATAGCTCCAGCTCGACTCAGGCTTCAGCGTAGGATTGCCCACCGTGGCCGGGTCGGAGTAGTAGAGATCGGTGTAGGTGGGCAGGCGGAAGCCGTGTCCCGCCGATCCGCGCAGACGAACCGTCTTGCTGAGTGTGTAGGCTGCGGCCGCACTGGGCGAGAAGACTGAAGTGCCGCCTGAGAGCACCTCCTCGCGCGCCCCGATGGAGAGCGAGAACCGCTTCAGTGCGCTCATGCTCAGGTTGGCGTATCCCGCGCCCTGGTTGCGCGCATGGACACCGAGTGCGTTGCTGCGCACCTCGCCGGAGCTGCCCTGAGAGAAGTTATAGCTTTGGATCGAGTCGCCCGACTCCTCCAGTCCATAAGCCAGCGTCGAATTCTTGCCCAGTTCGTCGGCGCGACGCAGCACTCCCTCGTAGCTTGTGGTGATGTGGTTGTTCTCGTAGATCGCGGGCAGGCCCTGCAGCAGAACGAACATATCTGTGTGGCGCAGATATCCGAAGCTGGCCGCGGTCATCTTGCCGAGTTGCTGCTGAATGCTCGCCAGCCAAGCCTTGGTTCGCTCCCATGAGTTGTATGGCCCATAGAACTGGTTTGCGCCGTAGGGCCGGTCGCTGGTGGCAAGAAGAATGTCGGTGGTGCCCGGCTTGGTCTTCAGCCAACTCTCGCTGGCAAGCGCGTTGCTGCTGTAGTTGCGGTCGTGGAGGAAGCCGTCGGAGGTATCGCGGCTACCGGTCAACTGCTCGGCAAACGGCCCCGATGAGTACGCCGCCCGCAGATGTTCCTCCAGCGAGCCGTAGTTTCCTGCGCCCGAGCGCGCGACCACGCTCAACCCCGCGCCTGGCGCTTCGGTCAGCAGGTTTACCGCGCCGCCGATGGCGTCCGATCCGTAGAACGTTGAACCCGAACCGTGCAGCACGTCTACACGCGTGATGGCGTCCAGCGGCACGGGAATGTCCAGGTTCAGGTGGCCGGTTTCGGGGTCGTCCACGCGCAGGCCATTGATCAGTACCAGCGACTGCTCGAAGGTAGTGCCGCGGATCGCGAGGTCGGCCTGCACTCCCTCGCCGCCGCGCGCCTGCACATTCAGCGATGGGTCGGTGCGCAGCAGGTCCACCACGCTGTCGGTTCCCGGCAGCGCCTCGCGCGGCCGGATTACCTGCACCGAGCGATTGCTCTCGGCCAGTGGAAGCGGCTCCACGGTCGTCGTCACCTGAACGCTTTGTGTATCGCTGATTGCACTTTGAGGCTGGGAGACGGCCGGAGTTGAGGCCGGTCCCGCGCTCGAGGAACTCTGTTGGCAGATGCCGCATGGTACGTAGAACAGGCAGAGAGCGAGCGACGCAAAGCATTTCTTCATATATTGATCATCGAACAATACCCGGAGCGGGGCAACGATACTTTTGTCTTGCTATAAATAATTGATTAACTAAACTATTTAATATGATGCGCATTGAAGCCTTTCTTCGCGAGAGTCCCATGTTCACGGTGAAACGTGCAGCGCGCCACTTTGACGCGCTTGCCTCCGAAGCCTTCTCAGTAGACGACCTGGGATTCATGGAGGGTCTGTTGCTGGCGGCAATCTTCTTCGAAGCTCCGCGTTCCATCAAGCCATCGCTGTTGGCTGACACATTTTCCACCACGCGCGGCAACGTCAGCCACGCCATCTCCTCGCTGGAAGCCAAAGGCCTGGTGCAAAGGAAGATCGATTCATCCGATGCGCGGGGGTATCTGCTGGCGCTGAAACCCGCAGGCAAGAAGTCCGCGCTACGTGTGATTGCAGCATTCGACAAGATGCAACAGAAGTTCGAACAAAGAGTGAGCAAGGCCGCATTGAGGAATACACTCGATGTCATCCGCGCACTGGAATCCTGCAACCACAACAAGATCCTCGACCGAGCGGAATCCAAGTAGAATGGGCGTGTGAGCACAACAACCACCTCTATCGCCGAGATCCGCAGCAAGATCGAGCGCAGCGAGCGCATCACGCCCGCGGACGCCCTGTTGCTCTGGCGCGAAGCCACGGACGAGGAGATGCGCAGTCTCGCTTCGCTGGTGCGTGTGCGTTTCCATGCACCGAACTCATGCACCTATCTGCTGATGCGGATTATCAATACCACCAACGTATGCGTGGCCCAGTGCGACTACTGTGCCTTCTACACGTTGCCCGGCCAGCCTGGCGGATACGTTCTGACTCAGGAACAGGTCTTCGCCAAACTGGATGAGTTGCTGGCACTGGGCGGCGACCTGGCCGGCTTCAACGGAGGCTTCAATCCGCAACTCTCCCTGGACTACTACTGCGACCTGGTACGCGCCATCCGCGCCCGCTACGGTGATCGCATCGAGCTCTATGCCTTCACCATTGCTGAGTTCATGTATCTTGCCGACCACGCCTCACTGAGCTTTGCCGAAACAGCCGTACGCCTGAAGCAGGCCGGGGTCCGCTGGATCACTGGTGGCGGCTCGGAGATTCTCACCGAAGACTTTCGCCGCCGCCATAGCAAGTTTAAATACACAGTGGCGCAGTTCTTTGAGGCGCAAGCGGCCATCCTTGCCGCCGGACTGCGGACGACAGCCACCATGGTGATCGGATTCGACGAGACGATTGAGGAGCGCATCGAGCACCTGGACCGCACGCGACGCTTTCAGGACGAGACCGGTGGCCAGGAGAGCTTTCTCTGCTGGAACTTCAAGCCCTGGTCCACGCCGCTTGGCGAGCAACTGCACAACATCGAGATCACGCCCGCGGAGTACCTGCGCCATCTGGCGTTGAGCCGGATCTATCTGGACAACATCCCGCGCATTCGCACCTCCGTGCTGACACAGAACGAACGCGCGCTGGAGGGGCTCCTCTACGGAGCAGACGACTTCGACTTGCCCATCGAGGACGAGGTTACGCAGAAGGCCGGAGCAACCATCAGCCTGAACTTCGACAAGATTCTGGACGTGGCGCGCAGTCTTGGCTTCGAGCCGACATATAGACATGTGGCATTGCAGCACGCGGCAACCGTTTCCTAGAGCGGGCCATGCTTATTTGCTGGGTAGGGTGTAGATCACCTCACCCGGACGGGTGTAGTGCAGCTCTTCGCGCGCCTGATGCTCGATGGCATTGGGATCGCTTTGCAGCCGACCAACGTGCTCCGTCAACAGATCGTTCTCGCGTTGCAGGTCCTGCATCTGCTGGGTCAGTTGATGCTTCAATTGCCGCTTCCGCTCATACCCCTTCAACCCGTTGGTCCCGAGAACAACGTGATAGGCCACAGCCAGAGCAAACGCCGCGGCAACGGCCGTCGCAGCCTTGCGCCGTTCCATCGAGAGCCTTCCGAAGAAGGCGAGCAGTGATGCCAAACCGCTAAACTTCACCGTGATTGGAGGGTTCACTGCCATCTATTCAGTGGATGAGATACAACGATTTGCGTCAAGGCCGAACGCAGCACTCACTGCGGCAGGAATCAAGTTGGTACATGGACATTGTTCCCGGAGCTAGAGCGGAACCAGAGCAGAGGTGCGCACAATCCCGCGCCGCTTGCTATTCTTGTATTGCCCTATCTCTTCGCCGGATCAGTCTCAATTGCGACCGTCTTCAGCGCGACATTCCGCGATACTTAAGGACCGCCCATGCAATCCGCACTTCCGATCCAAATTGGCGACCTGCACGACCTCCAGGAGCTTCGCCGCAGCCTGACCGGCAAGATTTTTCTGGCCGTCTCCGCCACTGCCTTCGTCGCACTCTGCGCGCACGTCTCGCTGCCGCTGTACTTTACGCCCGTGCCGCTCACGTTGCAGACCTTTGCGGTACTTCTGGTTGGCCTTACGCTGGGCCCGGCACTGGGCTGCTCCGCCCTGCTGCTCTATCTTGCGGAGGGTGCAATGGGCCTGCCCGTCTTCAGTCCGCATGGCCCCGGCGGCGTCGTTCAACTGCTCGGCCCCACGGCGGGCTTCCTGCTCTCGTTTCCGCTGGCAGCCGCGGTAGCAGGCGGGCTTGTCCGATCTGTCCGCCTGGGGCGTTCCACCTTTCCCGCGGCATTTCTGGCAGGCGCCGCAGCCAGCGTGCTTCTGTTTGCGATGGGCGCTGGCTGGATGGCCCACTTGCTTCACCTCAACCCGAGCGCCGCATGGCAACTTGCCGCAGCTCCTTTTCTGCCCGGCGAGTTTCTCAAGGTCTCCGCCGCCGCGGGGGCCTACACCATGCTTCGCCGATGGCATTGCACCTGATCTCAGGGACTGCCCTCATCCGAAGATGCAGGTTTCTCTATCCGCAACTGCAGCATGCTCCAATTGATTTGTTACTCCCAAAACGCTGAACCACCTGCCGAGGAAAGCCAAGCCATGACAGCCGCAACAAGCGCAGCCATCCAGGAAATCAAGATCGCCCACAGCCCGGACTCCGACGACGCCTTCATGTTCTATGGCCTCGCCACTAACAAGGTGCGTGTTCCCGGCTTCAAGTTCACGCACACGCTCACCGACATCGAGACGCTGAACCAGCGCGCCATCCACGACCCCTTTTACGATGTCACCGCCATCAGCTTCCACGCCTATCCCTACCTGCAGGAGACCTACACCCTGATGGCATGCGGCGGTTCGGTGGGCGAGGGGTACGGCCCCATGGTGGTATCGCCTCGCAAGCTCTCTCACGACCAGATCAAGAAGACACGCATCGCCGTCCCCGGAACTCTCACCACGGCCTATCTTGCCCTGAAGCTCTTCTGCCCCGACGTGGAGACCGTCACTGTTCCCTTCGACAAGATCATCCCCGCCATCGTTGCAGGCGAGTTCGATGCCGGACTCATCATCCACGAAGGTCAACTCACCTATGGCAACAATGGCCTGATCAAGGCGCTCGATCTTGGTCAATGGTGGCGCGAGCAGACGAAGCTTCCTCTCCCCCTGGGCGGCAATGCCATTCGGCGTTCCCTGGGAGAAGAGACCATGCGGATCACCACGGGCGCGCTGCGCGGCAGCATCCAGCATGCCCTGGACCACCGCGAGGAGGCGCTCTCCTACGCCATGCAGTTCGCTCGCGACCTGGACCCCGCGCTGGCCGATAAGTTTGTGGGCATGTACGTCAACGAGCGCACGTTGAACTACGGAGAAGATGGCCGCGAAGCGATCCGCAAGCTGCTGGATATGGGATTCGAGCGGGGCATCATTCCCATGAAGGCCAAGGTCGATTTCGTCGACTGAGCGATGCTTCAGCCAGCCTATCGGCCATGGAATATCCACCTCCCACATGTGCTATTCTCATCAAGGTGGTTGCGCGCGATAGGCCTCGTACACAAGGTCACTCAAGCCCGATCGCCCCTCCTCCAAGAGGCCGCAACCCATGCGGACGCGTAGCTCAACTGGCAGAGCATTCGACTCTTAATCGACAGGTTGAAGGTTCAATTCCTTCCGCGTCCACCATTTATTCACCCGCATAAACAAGCATCTCCCCAACACCGCCATTTTGCAGTGATTGGGAGAAGTGTAACCACACTGGGTGCCCCATTCATCGCGTCTGTGTCTCATGCGATGAGTGGGCATCGCGCCTGCGCGACCGCTCCCGCCCATCTCCACCACACTGGGTGCCCCATTCATCGCGTCTGTGTTTCATGCGATGAGTGGGCATCGCGCCTGCGCGACCGCTCCCGGCCATCTCCACCACACTGGGTGCCCCATTCATCGCGCCTTTGTCTTATGCGATGAGTGGGCATCGCGCCTGCGCGACCGCTCCCGCCCATCTCCACTAAGATAGCTGCATGCCAATCGGGCTCAAGCGCTACCAACAGACCGGGGACTTCCATTTCATCACCTTCAGTTGTTACCAGCGCCTCCCCTACCTCGCCAGCCCTCTGGCCAAACAAACCTTCGAAGAAATCCTCGAAACCCTCCGCGAACGTCACGGCTTTTACATCACCGGCTACGTTCTCATGCCCGAGCACGTCCACCTGCTCATCAGCGAGCCGAAGCAGATACCTCTGGCCTCCATCCTTCGCGTCCTCAAGGGCGAGACATCAAAGCGTCTCAAGGGAACACGCGACCAGTTCTGGCAACGCCGCTACTACGACTTCAACGTCTTCACTGAAGACAAACGTGTCGAGAAGTTGATGTACATGCACCGAAACCCTGTAGTTCGCGGCCTGGTCAAGAACCCGGAGGACTACCCGTGGAGCAGCTTCCATCACTGGTCAACCGGAGAACTAAGCCGCGTCGAGATCGAATCCCAATGGACCGCCCGCCGTAGAGAGTTAGCGCAGCAATCCCACTCATCGCAATAAAGCCGCGATGAATGGGGCACCCGGCAGTCCCGCATCGCCCAGCACCTCCCCAACACCGCCATTTTGCAATGAACCAGTATCACGGAATTACGGAACTGGAGGCCCTGAGTCCGAATCGTCAGGAATCACATCTATCTCAGTTGCTAAACTTGAAATCTCACGTCGAGGGATCACGAGCGTCTCATCACCGATCATAAAGCTGATCGCTTCGGGAGTGTATTTCATAGTGAAGTCCGGCAGCTTGTCTAAGGACGATTGCAGGATATCTGCGATTGGCCGCTTCACATATTTGTCCAGAAATGTTGCCATCACTTTGCCAGCAGCATTCTCCAGATGACCCCAAGCTTCATCCCCTAAGAAGACCTCACCCTTTGCTTCGACGAATGCGTCTGTAAGCTCAATCAGCTTCGGATTAGATGTTGGATCCAAGACAAGCAATATCGGCTTGTAGCCGCTGGCGGCAACTTCGACAGGAAAACTAAGCTCCTCACCCCAACGCCCTTGCCCGGAAGCGGCGATAGTGACACGCACTTTAACCTCATACGCGGTCTTGATTTCTTCGCGTAGACAATCGACCTGCCTACCGCCCCCTTTTCCTCCCAATCGCTTTATCGGACTGTTCTTTGCCCCGAAAGCAACTCCTCCTATACAGTGCGCAATGATTGGCTCAAAGAGATAGCCTGTTTCTTGCCCAGCTCGATTGTCAATGTCGAACATCCACTTCCTCCAAAATAGGAGCGCAGCAAGCGATGGAGTGCTGAGACTGCCATACTGGAGCAGTCCTCGCGGGCCTACTTGGTCAACTGTGGGGAGCGGCTGAGCCTCAAGAATGCGAGAATATTTCAGTCGCGCCTTATGCAGTTTGGCTAGACACATGAAATATCCATCGGCATCCGACAATTTATTTAGAACTCGTTCGTACTTCGTAAGAAACTCACATCCTTCAATGCGCATTGAAGCAGGCGGTATTGCTGAAAACAATTCGTCTGGCTGTGCCGGGAGTTCGGGAAATTCTTTAGATATCCCTAAGTCACGCGCCAATATAGCAAGCAGATAGCAGCAAGTTGCATCATCGAGAGCGCTGTCAATATCGCTTCCTCCGGATGCACAAACTTTTGTAAGTGCTTGTAGCTGACTCTTAGATAGAGACAAAATGGAACTCCTCCTGCGCATCATTCAATGCAGCCTGTCTTGCTACGAGGAGGGTAGTACGCTGTAACGCGGGGCTCATGCCTGCAGCTTGCGTGGGAACAAATGAGAGGAGTGCTCCCGATTCGGAACAATGCTCGAATGTTTCTAGATCATGTCGAAGATTGCGGGCGATATGGAATGCAAGTAATGGTGGAACGGCATTTCCTATAAGCTGTGCCTGATCACTCTGCGTCCCACAAAATTCAAAATCGTCTGCGAAGGTCTGAAGTCGGGCGCACTCACGAATAGTGAGAGTACGGTGATCCTTCGGGTGTAGAAACTCCGTTCTTGCACCGCTGGTGACGGCCTTTGACGGTTCATCTGGCGAAAGGCGACGAACTCCAGCAGGGGCACCCCCTCGGCTCTCAGTCGGGGTACCATCACATACACGGCGCGCTGACCTGCGTCGAAAGCTCTGGTGTTGGAGGGAAGTTGGAAGATCAATCATGGTCATGCCAGGCAGCAGTTGCTCGGCTCGCAATCGAGCGCTCGGTAATAGCTCCCTATAAATATGACCTTGCGGGTGCCCAAGCCCGCTTGATTCTGCACGCGGCAATCCTGCTAGGGCTTCAGTGACAGACGGGCAGAGTGGCAAATGGCATGCATGTGAAGCTGCGCCGGGAGCACCATACGCGGTGTGCGTCGGCGTTGGAAATGTCGGATCCCATCCGAGTCCGCCAATTGCGAGAACACGTTTCCTGTGCTGTGGCACTCCATAATTTGCCGCATTAATCTTCCTGAGATGAATGCGATAACCTGTAGCAATCAACGGCTCCAGCAATTCGATTACATGGACTCCGTCATCTCCGGTGAGAAAACCTTCGACATTTTCAAAGACGAATGCTTCTGGACGCTGCTCCGCAACGATCCGTGCGAAGGTGCCGACAAGGGAATTACGCGAATCTCCTTTTCGTCTGGCACCTGCCGACGAAAACCCTTGACATGGAGGTCCGCCTACGATGACCGAGGCGGCAGGCAGTCTTGGTGAGGATGAAAGGTCGAGTTGTAGTGCAGGATGAGAGAAATTCCTGCGATATGTGGCGACCGCAGCTTGATTTTTGTCAGCAGCGAGAATCACGTCAAAACCCGCTTCAGAAAAGCCGCGCGACAACCCTCCGGCACCGCAGAATAGATCGAGCACGGTGAGGGGCACAGCATTCATACATTCATTTTGCCACGAATGGCATCGAGCCGGGTGCCCCAACTCTCGATTCTGAGATGGGTGCATCGCGCGAAGCCGAGACCGGGGGCTCGGGCGAGTGGACTTGGCTCATTGGTGTGGCCGACCGCTCTCGCCCCTCCACTCTTCGAGACGCTCTACGCCGCGACCCCACGCGGCACTTTGCCCCAGCGGTATTCCAGAAAATCCGGCAGATAGATTCCATCATCCAACTGCGGCCACCAGACGCCGGTACCGGACGGCACAATAAACAGGTCAGTCGCCTGCTCCACCATGGCATTCTTCAGTTCGTCCAGTTCCTCGCGCGGGATCAGCAGCCGCCGACCATCACTCAGCTTCAGCATCAGGAACTCCAGCCCCGGCTCAGGTCGGTACGCCGCCTCCACAATCAGAGGCTCGTCTGGGGCATTCCGCGCAGCCTCCAAAGCCGCGTCGATCTCTTCATCCGTCGTCGCCAACACCCAATCAGCCATTGGTGATCCTCCATAGTTCCATCAGCTCAGCGGTATGTTTCATGGCCGTCCGCAGGATATGATTCACGTCCGATTTCTTCGCCTTCGGGGGACGAATAGGCTTTGCCCGCTGCGCCAGTCGTACCGTTCCATTCACCAGTTCCACAAGCACTTCGACTTCCGCATAAAACCCATGCACATGCGGCGGCAGGTGGTCATGCGCATACGAGATAAACCACACACCGTCAAACGTCTTCGAGCCCACACCCTTACTTTAGCTCCTTCACTCTGCCCGGCAAAGGAAAATCGCCGGGTGGCGCGTGCCCTAACTCTCGATTCTGAGAGGGGTGCATCGCGTGAAGGCGCAACCGAGGTCCCCGGCAAGCGGACTTGACTCACTGGTGTGGGCGACCGCTCCCCCCATCTAGTCTTCGAGGCGCAACGAAACTAACGCACTGGAGTGAGAGACTAGTAGCGCAGGCACTCCGAACAATGGGGAGAGGTACCCGATGAAGCAGATTGTCGCTGTAGCCTTTGGATTGGGATTGCTGGGCAACGCACTGCTGTTTGTACCGCAGGCGCTGGCGCTGTGGCGCAAGAAGAACAGCGAGGGAGTTTCTCTACTGACTTTTGGCGGGTTCAGTGTGCTTCAGGCGATCGGTATCGTGCATGGTTTTTATCAGCATGATCGTTCCCTGATCCTGGGGATGGCGGCAAGCCTGATCACCTGCGGCACCGTTACATCGCTGACTCTCTTCTATCGCATGAGACGGAGTTGAGCCTGTTCTACGCGAAGCAGACGTCGTCACACGCTTCCTTAACCTGCGGCTCGTCGCATCCAGTCAGCAGATGCGAGATGACATCGGCTGCGCTGTACTCGCTACGCCCTGGCTGTAGAAAGCGTGGGACGGCAACAAGATCGTCGCCCGCAGTGATGAGGCCATACTCTTCGCGCTTGCCGTTGCGCACCTGTTTATAGCCGATGTTGGCCAGCAGCCCATTGCACACGCACTTACGGCCCACGGTATCTTCCACCTTGCCGCCCTTGGCAACGAAGAGAGTGACGGGCTCGGAGGCGCAACGATAGCCAATGCCTCCGTCCTCGGTGCGGTACGGCTCCCTCAGGAAGCCCAGATCGCAGATGCGCGGCCTATCGGCAACGACTTCGGCCTCGGAACAGGTACCATCCAACTGCGCAACCTTGAAGGGAAATCCCGTCGGTGAAGCCCGCGGATCTGTGAAGACGCTCGCCTCACCGGCGATGGCCTTGGTCATCAATCTTTGCTTGTACTCCGGGCGCAGGCCACTCTCATTGGCAAACTCGAATGCCGTGCCTACCTGCACGCCTGCGGCGCCTTGCGCCAGCGCCTGCCTCAGCATCTGGGGGCTGCCATAGCCTCCAGCCAGCCAGAAGGGAACGCCCAGCTCGCACAGTTTTGCAATGTCGATGGTGTCGCGCTCTCCATACACCGGCTCCCCAATCTCGGAGAACACAGGCTTGCCGCGTGGCGGAGCGTTATGCCCGCCGGCTGTTCGTGTCTCGATCACCAGCCCATCCACGCGCCCGTTCGCCTTCTTCAGCATGGTGGTGGCCAGCGTGTTGGAGGAGACGATAGGCAGAAACTTCGGCCGCGTCAGCGGGCCAAGGTCGCACTCCATGTACTCGCGCGGATCCAAGTGCATGGTGACGTCGTCACCCTCCTGCGAGCCATGGATATGAATGGCATACTCGGCGGCCTCGTGGTTGGCATAGCGGTCCAGCACTCCGGGAATCTTCAGTGGAATCCCCGCGCCCATGACTACGTATTCCACTCCTGCCAGCATCGCCCCGTAGATGCACGACAAGTGTGCCGTCTGAATCTTCTCCAGGTAGTTGATGCCCACCGGATTTGAGTGCCCCTGACGGGCCAGGTATACCTCGACGAAGTTGGCCACGATGCACAGCTCATTCAACTCGCGAGTATTGTCTTTCTGCAGCAGCGGGAGCGTGAGGTAGGGAGTTCTTTCTTCCTTGCCCCCGGCGATGTAGTACTTCTGCCAGATGCGCTCGGCCATTGCGGGAAATGGGAAGGCATCCAGGCCGCGCCGCATGTGCCCGCCGGGATCGCCATCCTGCAAGCGTCGCGCCAGAATTGGATCCAGCGCCGTGCCGGAGACCAGCCCCAACTGGCCGGTGCGCGACACCGCCTGTGCCAGCCTCCAGTTGGAAACGCCAGCTCCCATCCCACCCTGAATGATGACTGGATTGCTCGTCGTGTGCCCGTTGGTTGCCGATTCACTCATACTGCTTAAGTATTTCATCCGGCAGAGGCCCTGAATCGTATTAGTTTTGTAATCCTGCCTGTTGTGCCGTGCTGGAACACATAGGTGTGAAAGCCAATCAATGTGCTTTCCACCGCCGCAGGTGCATTGGGAGGAGGAGTATTGCAGAGCGCGAGACCAGCAATCTGACTGATAATGGAGATAGGCTTCCACATACCATCTGTGCAGGTCGCTGGCAGGTGTTGTGGAAGGTCTTCGGAGGAGAATGTTGATTCGATGCAGGTTGGCACGATGAACGGGACTGTCATCATCGGCGGCGGGATCGCGGGGCTGGCGACTGCGTTCGCCCTGCAGGCGTGCGGTTCGACGGACTGGACGCTGATCGAGAGTTCGCCGAGGTGGGGCGGAAAGATCACGTCTGCCCGCGAGCGTGGCTTCACCATCGAGGGCGGGCCGGATTCGTTCATCACAACAAAGCCGGGGGCAGTCGAGTTGTGCAAGAGGCTTGGGCTGGGCGACCAGTTGACCGGCTCGAACACTGGCAAGAGTGCCACAACCTACATCTGGAGCGGCGGACGGCTGCACCCCATGCCCGAAGGCATGATGCTGATGGCCCCGACCATGATCCTCCCGTTCCTGCGCACGCCGCTTATCTCGTGGCCTGGAAAGCTGCGCATGGGCATGGAGATATTCGTTCCGCGAGCGCGCGGCGATGAGGACGAGAGCCTCGCCGGTTTTGTGCGGCGGCGGCTGGGCAACGAGTTGCTCAACAAGATTGCAGGCCCGCTGATGGGAGGAATCCATGCTGCGGACCCGGAGCGGCTGAGCCTGAAGAGTACCTTCCCGATGTTTCTGGAGATGGAGAAGAAGCACGGCAGTCTTCTGCGCGGAATGTTGAAGCGCAGCAAGGCGCATTCGACGCATGGCGGGAAGCGTCCGTCGATGTTCATGTCGCTGCGCGGCGGCTTGCAGCAGCTCTCCGATGCACTGGTCGCGCAGTTGCCGCAAGACGCTCTGCGTAACGGTTGCCGCGCGCTCTGCGTCAGCCGCCATGCGGGCCGCTATAGGATCGACCTGAGCGATGGCTCGTCCCTGCTGGCGGACGATGTAGTCTTCGCCACTCCATCGTATGTCACGGCCGACCTGCTGCAGGAGCTTGATCCCGCGATGGCGGCCCGTCTGCGCGCCATCCGCTATGTTTCCACCGCGACCGTCTCTCTTGGATTTCTGCGCAGCGAGATCGCGCACCCGCTGCAGGGAGCGGGCTTCATTGTGCCGCAGAGCGAGGGGCGAAGGATTACCGCCTGCTCCTGGTCCTCGGTAAAGTTCCAGCATCGCGCGCCGGACGACTGCGTTCTGCTGCGCGTCTTTATCGGTGGCTCACTGGCTGAAGAGCTTGCGGAGCAGGATGAGCAAGCGCTGGTAAAGCTGGCTCGCGAGGAGTTGCAGGTGATACTGGGAATTACCGCAACACCGCTGGTGGCCAGGGCCTATCGCTGGCACAAGGCCAATCCGCAGTATGACATCGGACACGCTGAGAGAATTGCAGAACTAGAACAGGCCATGTTTCGTCTTCCCGGATTGCATCTGGCCGGTGCCGCCTACCATGGGCCCGGCATTCCAGACTGCATCCAAAGCGGAAGGGAAGCTGCACAGGCGATTGCCGCGAGACATGCGCATCCCGCGCGTGCCGTGAGAAGCGAATCGTCGCACGTCGTCATCCAATAACAGGAGATCTAGCCAATGCCTTTCCGCAACATTGAAGCACCGAGTACATCGTCCGCTCCCGCGCCTGCCGCGCACCCTCACGCACATCATGGCGCTGCGCACGATTACTCGCGCAACCCGATGAATATCTACTGGGAGATGACGCAGGCCTGCGGACTGGCCTGCCGCCACTGCCGCGCCGAGGCCATCTCCACGCCGCATCCTGAAGAGCTGAACACCATCGAGAGCATGGACCTGCTGCGCCAGATTGCATCCTTCGGCGATCCCATGCCGCACCTCATCCTCACCGGCGGCGATCCGTTGAAGCGCGCCGATCTGTACGATCTCATCGACGAGGCGCACCGCCTGGGGCTCACCATCTCCGTCACGCCCAGCGCCACCGCCGACCTCACCTACGGCGTGCTGGCCAAGCTGAAGGCGCATGGAGTAGAAAGCCTGGGGCTAAGTCTGGACGGCTCGACGGCTGCGCGGCATGAGGCTGTGCGCGGCGTGGAGGGTTGCTTCGACTGGACGATTCGCGCGGCCCAGAACGCGGCCAAGCTGGGAATCCCGATCCAGGTGAATACCCTGGTCGCGCAGGAGACAGAGGACGAGCTGCCCGCCATCTACGAGCTGCTCAAGACCGTTCACGTCATGCGCTGGAGCCTCTTCTTCCTCATCGCGGTGGGCCGTGGCAAGCTGTTGAAGCCGGTCTCGCCCAAGCGGGGCGAGGAGATCATGCAGTGGGCCTTCGACCTGACCCAGGAAGCGCCGTTTATTGTTGCGACCACCGAGGCGCCTTCCTATCGCCGTGTCGCTCTGGAGCGGATGCGCGAGAAGGGAATGACGGGCGCGCAGATGGCGCAGGCGCCGGTCTCGCGCGGCTTCGAGATCCGCGATGGCAATGGAATCATGTTCGTCTCCAACACGGGAGACCTCTGCCCCGCGGGCTTCCTGCCGCTTACCACCGGCAACGTGCGCAGGGACCGGATGGTGGATATCTACCGCGACTCGCCGGTCTTCCGCGAACTGCACACGCCCAGCCACTTCAAGGGCAAGTGCGGCGTCTGCGAGTATCGCACGCTCTGCGGCGGTTCGCGCGCACGCGCATTTGCCTATACCGGCGACCCGCTGGAGAGCGACCCCTTCTGCGCGTACGAACCCAAGGCCAGCGCTTCCCTCTAACCCACCTTTGAATCACCACAAAATTTCGGGTGCCCCATCCTTCCGCAGTCTCATCGCGGAAGGGTGGGTTATCGTTTGCGGTAGCAAACGACCCGCTATTGCCGTTTTCGTTTGTCATCCTGAGCGAAGTTTGGCGCGCTAGCGCCAAACGCAGTCGAAGGACCCCGACGCACTCCACATCACCTCACCCGCCTAGATCAACTTCTCGAATGTGGGGATGATGACCGTTTCAAACTGCTCCAAGCAAACCTTCAAGACATCCTCCGTTTCGAGGGTATCTGGCCCCACGCCAATAGTTTCGTCGAAAGTTATATACGGGGTGAAGCTACGCTTCACATTCACTGGAGACCCTCCGGGAATTTCTTCCGCCAAAGGGATTTCTGCGCCGTCATTAAGGCCACCCAGAACGGAAGTTCCCGTCATTCCACCGGAATACACAATATCGTGTCGCACTGCGATGCGGGGCAAGAGCACGTAAGGGTGCTTATGCTTGTCGATGTTCGCTAGTTTTCCGATGATCCGGAGAATGTTATGAATTCCTGGCGGGTGGCTCACCCTTTGAATTACCGCAAAACTTCGGGTGCCCCATCCTTCGCTTTTTCCTAGCGAAGGGTGGGAGACCACTTATCTCGCCAAATTGAGAATGGATGGGATTTCTTTCTTCAATATCATCAGGCGGCTGCCCCACCCGCTAACATAAAGCCCTTATATCAAGACACCCTTCCCACAAGGTAAATCAGCGGTAGGCTTCGCTGCGATGATGTACGCGGCGAACTTCGATTGTGTCGGGATCGGCACAGACGAAGAAGAGCCGGTAATCCCCTATACGCAGCCGAAGCTCTTCTCTCCCTTGGAGTGCTTTTACATCGCCCGCGCCCGATTCCGCAAAGCGATGCAGCGCGGAAATAATGTGCATCGCTATGGGCTTGCTCAGGCTACGCACATCGCCCTTGGCGGGATCGCTCCAAACGATCCGTTTCACTTCGTTTCCTGGTACTTGTCGATCTCTTCCTGGGTGATTCCGAGTTCGGCCAAAACCTGCTCGTGGGGGATGGCCGTGTTACCTTTCAACCATTCATTCGCTTCCGCGAGCGATTTCTCTTCTGCCGCCGTAACCGGTTCGTCGTCGAAAGGGGCATTGGCGATAGCGCGGGAGACAGGATCGAGTATGATTTTCATAAGGCCGACAACGGCCGAAACCTGCCCGGGAGCCATGCGGTCGATCAACTCGTATGCTTGTTGCTTCGGATCTGTGGAGGCAACGGCCATTTTGAGTCCTCACGGAAATTTGTCGAGGCTGAATCTGAGTGTAGTTGATCTTATAACTGTCAAAGCGCCCAAAAGCTAAAAAGAGCAACCGTATCCCATTCATCGCGATTGGATGGGGTGTCGTCGAAATTATTTCCTTCAAAAACCTCAGCAAATCCGCATGTCAAGGGGCTCGACCCTCCAAAATCCCCTCATCTCCAACTATTCAAACCACTTCCTTCCGGAAAATAGTTGGCATAGTAGTTATGCTCCAACGCGTACTATTTAAATAGGGCTCAAAAGAGAAAGAGGGCGTGAAGTATAGATTGGATAGATATATTCCGTATACCACCGGGGGGTATACCGTATACCACCGGTACATATACTTTTCCCTTTGTTTTTTATACTTTACGAAAATAGGGGTGGGGGGGTGGTAACGCTGGAGGATAGACTTGAAGCCACTCCAGTGTGCACTGATTCGAAGCTTTACGCAACCTCGCGGCGGTCGCGGGTGGCCTCGCGGCGGTTCAGGTTGACACTAACGATCTTGGAGACACCCGGCTCCTGCATGGTGACGCCGTAGATCATGTCGGCCATCTGCATGGTGCGTTTGGAATGGGTGATGACGACGAACTGGGTGGTCGCAGCCATCTCCGTAATCATCTGGACGAAGCGGCCGACGTTGGTCTCGTCCAGAGGCGCGTCCACTTCGTCGAGCACGCAGAACGGAGCGGGCTGGAATTGGAAGATGCCGACCAGCAGGCTGAGCGCGGTGAGGGCTTTTTCTCCGCCGGAGAGGAGCATGATGTTCTGCAACTTCTTGCCCGGAGGCGAGGCGACGATGTCGATGCCGGAGTCGGCGACGTCTTCCGCGTCTGTGAGACGCATGAAGGCCTGGCCGCCGCCGAAGAGCTTGGCAAAGGCCGCGCCGAAGTTGCGATTGATGACCTCGAAGGCGGCGTCGAACTTGACCCGCGAGACTTCGTCGATCTCCTTGATGGAGGACTGGGTGTTCTCGATGGACTCCAGCAGGTCGCGGCGCTGGGTCTCCAGGAAGGTGTGGCGCGCGGCGGTCTCGTTGTACTCCTCCAGCGCCATCATGTTCACCGGACCCATGGCTTCCAGACGCTGCTTCAGCGCGCGAGCCTCGTCTTCGGCGGCGGCAAGCGCATCGCCTTCCATGCGCGCAATGGAGTCGTCGACGCGCAGAGCGGCGGCTTCCACGCCGAGATCGTTGAGGCAGGTGGCGTCGATGTGTTCAATGTCGGAGGCGAGCTTGGCCGAGCGCGCGGTCAGGTTGGCGCGCTGTTCGCGCAGCTCCTCGGTCTGGTGGCGAAGAGTGCGCAGTTTGGTGTCCAGTTCGCTCATGCGCGCGCGCAGTTCTGTGGCCTCGGCGGTGAGGCGTGCGCCTTCGGCCACGGCACTGGCGCGGGTCTCGACCAGGGAGCCATGCTGCGAGGCAAGTTCGGCGGTCTCCTGCTCTCGCCGGACTTTTTCCGCACCGGCGGCTTCCAGTTGCTGCTCGATTTGCGTGATGCGCGCGGTCTGCGCGTCTGCCATGCGCTGCGTCTGCTCGAAGGTTGCGGCGGCGTTGCGGCGGCGTTCCTCCAGCCCGGCAAGTGCGGCGGCTGCCTCCGAGGCGGCCTGTTGCAAGCTCTCGCGCTGCTGGCGAAGGCCGTCGAGCTGCTGTTGCATCTCAGCCGACTGCGATTCAAGTGTGGCGCGCTCGGACTCGAACGCCGCCGCCTCCTGCTGTAGGCGGGCGATGGCTTCCTGTTTCTGTGCGCGGGCCTCTCGGTTGCGGTCGGCGGACTGCGCCCACTCCTGCAGGCGGCGCTCGATGCGCGCGGTCTCCTGCTCCATCTGGCGCAGCGCCGCGCCAGAGTTTGCCGACTCGCGCTCCGCGTCGCGGCACTCCTGCGTCTTGCCGTCGAGTGTGGAGGTAAGTTCGCGCAGCTCGCGCTCGAGCGTTGCAGCTGTGTGCTCTGCCTGCGCCAACTCGGCATCGGTTGCGTCGAGCTTCTGCTGCACCTCGTGCAGCTCACGCTTCAGGGCCAGCGGCCCTTGTGCGCGCAGATGTCCGCCCGTGACCGTAGCGTTGTGGAAGACTTCGCCCGTGGGGCTGAGGAAGAAGCCGCGGGGATGTTCCTCCGCCATCCTGCGCGCGGTTGCCGTATCGGGCGCAATAAATCCGTCGCCCAGCTTAGGCAGCATGGATTCCAGCGATGTGCCGAATCCGTTGAGTACGCGGATGCAGTCCTTCAGCGCAATAACGCCCTCTGGAGCCGGCAAGCTGTTCGCAAGTCCCAGTTGCCGGTTCACTTCCTCCTCGCCGTGCACGAGGAAGGTAGCTCGGCCGGCGACATCGGAGACGAGCATACGCACGCCCGCGTCCGCCGCGTCCCAACTCTTCACCACCACGAAGTTCAGTTCGTCGCGCAGGAACTCATCCACGATGCCCTCGTACTGCCCGTCTACTTCGAGGAAGTCGGCCAGTGTTCCCATCGGCGAGAGCAGGCTGGCTGCTGCGCCGGCGGAATTAACCTTGAAGATGTTCTTCACCGTATCGGTGGAGTAGCTGTGCTCCTGGATCAGGTCGACGAGCGAGCTGCGACGGCCCTTCAGCGACGCCTGCTGTTCCCGCAACTGGTCGCCCAACCGCTTGGTTGCCGACTCGGCAGTGCGCGACTCCTCGATCTTGTGTTGCAGCTCGGCAATCTCCGTCTCTAGTGCCTTCAGGCGATCGGTCACTGTGCCGTAGGTCAAGGCCAACTGGCCGCGCTCGAATCCCAGCTCGGAGAGCTCGCGGCGCGCGCCGTCTGACTCGGCGACCAGGCGCTCGGATTCGCTATCGAGAGCGGCGAGTGCCACTTCGGCCTGTGCCTGCTGGTTGCGGCTCTGGCTGGCGCGCTCCAGCAACTGGAAGCCGGTGCGGCGATTCTGCTCGGTCTGCTGCTCGCTGGCCGCGACCGCGTGGGATGCCTCCTGGGCGCGCTGCTGCTGGGCCTGCGCAGCTTCGCGCGAGCTCGCAGCCTCCGCCGTTGCGTTCTCCAGGAAGCTGCGCTGTCCCTCCAATTCACCTGCCAGAACTCGAAGCTGCTCACGCGCCTGATCTAGGTCTTCGCCACCGGCACCGATGCGCGCGGTTAGCTCCGCCACACGATCGGTGTTGGCGGCCATGCGCGCAGTGACGCGCTCCAACTCAACGGCGGAGTGGTTCGCCCTGGCTCCCGCATCGCGAATCTGCTGGTCGAACTGATAGCCCTGCTCGACACCGGCGGTGTGCTCGGCGTCCATCGCGTCCACCGCGGCCGACTGCTCGTCGATCTGCGCGGTCAGGACCGCGATCTGCGAGGCGACTGCGGAGTGCTCGGCGTCCAACTGGCTCATGCGGCTGGCCAGCACCACGCGCAGCCGGGCGCGCAGGTCGTCGCGCAGAAGGCTGTAGCGTTCTGCTTTGGATGCCTGGCGCTTCAGCGAGTTCATCTGGCGCGTGACCTCTTCAAAAATGTCGTTGACGCGCGACAGATTCACCTTGGCGGATTCCAGACGCAACTCCGCCAGCCGTTTCTTGGTCTTGAAACGGGTGATGCCCGCGGCTTCTTCAATCACCGCGCGGCGGTCCATGGGCTTGGAGCTGAGTATCTGGCCGATTCGCTCCTGGCTGATGATGGCGTAGGTTTCGCCGCCCAGTCCGGTTCCCATAAAGATGTCCTGAATGTCGCGCAGGCGGCAGATTTTGCCATTGAGCAGGTACTCGGAGTCTCCGGAGCGGAAGAGCCGACGCGTGATGGTCACCTCTCCGGCGCGTACCGGCGAGCGGCCAAACCTGCGGCGGCGAATCTTCAGGACTACGCCGGGCGCTTCTGGGGCAGCGTCCTTACCGGACTCAGCCGAGCTGCCTTCTATGGACCCATCGAGCTGGTCTGGGTCCGATTCTTCTGCATCCACTCTTGACCCGTCGATGCCGATTACCACTCCCGGCTGCGCTTCGCGGACGGCCTCTTCGGTCTCCTCGGCCTTCTGCCGGCGGAGACTGGTCTCATCCCAGTCGCCCGCCAGATCCAGGGCACGTTCGCTGGAGCCATCGCTGGACCAGTCGCTGCCCTCATCACCGGTCAGGTCTGCGCCGTCGTAGACCTCTGGATCGACCAGCGTAAGCGAGACCTCTGCCATGCCAGTTGCCTTGCGGTCGCGCGTGCCGGCGAAGATGACGTCCTCCATCTTGAGGCCGCGCAGGCTCTTGGCGGACTGCTCGCCGAGCACCCAGATGATGGCGTCGGAGATATTAGACTTGCCACAGCCATTGGGGCCGACCACCGCGGCGATCCCGTCTCCCGCGAAGGGGATCTCCGTACGGTCGCAGAACGACTTGAATCCCAACATCTGGACCTTTTTAAGCTTGAGCAAACCACACCTCCTGATACTCTGCCAGCCCCAGGGATGAGCGCGGCGTTACCGTGAACTTCGCGCCGCGCGCAGTACGGATTGGATGAGCCGTACAGTTTCCAATTTAGCGGGTAATGGGGGCGGCATCAACAAGACAAACTCTACATATTGTGGATAAGCTGGCTGGAACCCTACAAATGGGCTGGGATGACCGATTTAGGTCAGGTTACCCCATCCGGATTTAGAGCTTTTATTTCTATTTACTGCTCGCTGCGAGGTGGTCTTCGAGAGCATCGAGGGTGCGGTCGAGCCGGGCGAAGGTGAGTGGCCGCCGGAGAGTGAAGGCGCGCGCCTGGGCGAGGATTTGGCCGCAGAGCAGGAAGTTGCCGGTCTGGCGTCCAGTGGGCTTCATCAGGTAGTCGTAGTGGGTGAACTCCATCAGGCGGGTGACTGCCTGGACGCCTTCGACTGGGATGAAGGTCGGCTGCTCGCCGGGATCGTTCGGGCTGGGCTGGGTAGCCAAGTCTTCCTCTATGCCATCGCCGTTGGCCCACTCCAGAAAGAGAACCTCGCGCAGGGGCAGACGCTGGGGGAGTTCACGAGGTTGGGGAATCTGTACGCGGTACTTGTCGTCCCGGCTGAAGACGCGGCGCAGAGCTTCGGGGCTGGCTCCGAGGTGATCGAGCGCGCTGCGCCAGAGCTTCAACGCCGGGGCAACGGGGATGACCAGCACGGGACTGGAGTTGGGAGATGCGCTGGGGCGTGTGTTGAGCAGGCAGATGTCGTCTGCGATGAGGTCGTATCCGCGCTGCGCGAGGCCGGCGGCCAGGGTGGATTTGCCGGCGCCGGAGTTGCCAAGAAAGGCCGCAACTCCCTCGCCGGTGCGCACGGCACTGGCGTGCAGGGAGTACATCCCGGCCTGGTGGCAGAGGGTGGAGAAGATGGGGGAGAGGAGATAGGCACGTATGTCGGCGGGTACGGCTCCGGAGGCGGGCTCGACCAGGACCTCGCGGCCGTGGCGAACCAGAAAGTTGGCGACCTCGGGCACGCGCAGCAGATACTCCTGGCGCGAAGCCCACCAGCGACTCTCGTTGGCCACGACGTTGGCGATGCGCTCGGGTACATCGCCCAAGCGGATGGTAACGACATCTGTGCCGGATGCGTCCAAGCTAACGCCAGCGGCAAGCGGATCAAGCTCCGGGAGGGGGATCTCCGACACCAGAAGGAACGGACCGAGGCGATAGTTGAGGACTCCCAGAAGCATGGCTGCATCATACCAATGGAAGAGGTAGGAACGGGGACTACGGTTTTGGCTGAGTCCGCGATCCAACGCGGTGCAAGGCAACATAGTTTGCTGCGATGGGGTTGAAGAAGTGTGACGTTAGTACTGATTTGGCGGGTCTCTGGAACAGATGAGGTCGTTGACCTGCCAAGGCGACTTCAATAGCATCAAATTATAAGAACAGAGTTTCTCGCTGCATACTGATGGATTATTCCCCCCAGGTTGCTCCGACGATGGAGAGTGTTGCATGGCAGTTTCAAATGATCGCGTGACCTTAATCTCAGGTAAAATGGTGAAGAGGCAGTGGACAAAGCCAGTACTGGAGACGATTCCGGTGCGCAGTGCGTTGGGGTCTCAGGCGGGAAACAAGTGCGACAAGTTCGGATCACTCTCTCATGGTGGTGGACACTGCCCTAAATAGTGCGACCGCAAGACATCCGAATCAGCCAGCCGCACCAAGAGTGAATTTGCTACATGGTTCCAGGTTCTTTTCTGGACAGAGACAGTTATTGCCGGGATGCGACTATAACCCATCAAATTTGTATTGGTCTAGCAAACCTTATGCACAAGTTGCGTCATTGACCACTTGGACCGACTTCCGTAGCATGGACGGCAGTCATAGAGTTTACATCCTGATTTTGATTGACTTTCAGGCCGTACTTGCCGGGGAATAATCATGGCAATTTCTAGGGAAGTTGAACCTATATCTCCGTGTTTAGCGGAGAAGAAGCTCTGGACCGCGCCGGTACTGGAGACGATTCCGGTGCGTGCAGCGATGGGAGCCCAGGCGGGGAACAAGTGCGACAAGCACGGATCGCTCTCCCATGGCTCGGGATGTCCGTGATAGTGAATGTGGGGTACTGGTGTAGTAGAACGGTTTTTTGCTCCACAAGGTATTCTGAGCAGGGTGCTGCTTGAGCGCAATCTGCGGATTCTGGCTGCTGCACGGTGATGCCAACCCACGGTCGGTGTGTGAGCGGATGTTGCATTCGCTGGCTGCTCACGGTTCAGATGGCTGTGGCCTGCTTGCTATCGAGCAGGTTGCGCTGGGGCATCGACTGCTGAAGATTACAGCGGAAGACGAGCTGGAGTCGCAGCCCCTTGCGTCGCATTCTCTCTTAATAGATTCGGCCCACGATGCAGCGGTCTGGCTGGTGGCGGACGCGCGCATCGATAATCGCACCCAGATTGCGGCAGAGTGTGGAATCTCCGCGGGCGAGGCGGCTGGAATGGCGGACTCGGCGTTTGTGCTGAGGGCATGGCTGCGCTGGGGACAGGTGTGCGTCGAGCATCTGGTGGGGTCGTTTGCCTTCGCGGTGTGGGACGTGCGCGCCGAGAGGTTCTTCTTGGCGCGCGACCACGTGGGCGACCGTCCGCTCTACTATTGCAAGTCCGCGGATAGCTTTGCGTTTGCGACAACGGCCCGGGCGATTCGCGCGTGCCCAGGGATTTCTAGTGAGTTGGACGAACGGCAGCTTGCGCGCGACCTGATCGGCCTACCGCCAGAGTTTTCCCGGACACGCTTTCGCGAAGTACAGGCTGTGGCTCCTGGACATTGTATGGTGGTGGATCGAGATGGTGCCACCCAGCGACGCTACTGGCAGATCGATTCGCTGCGGCCAGTGCGATTCGCGCGCGACGACGAGTATATCGAGGCGTTTCTGGAGATATTCGACGAAGCGGTGCGCTGCCGTCTGCGCACATCCGGCGGCGTTGCCACCGAGCTGAGCGCAGGGCTGGACAGCGGCGCGGTAGCAGCCACTGCGGCGCGTCTGCTGGCGGCTGAAGGCGCAAACCTTGCGGCCTACACGGCGGTTCCGTGCGCTGACTTCTCCGGGATTGTACCGACGGGACTGATCGGCGATGAGGGGCC
The DNA here is from genome assembly GCA_903932155.1 of uncultured Granulicella sp. Classification (GTDB taxonomy): domain Bacteria; phylum Acidobacteriota; class Terriglobia; order Terriglobales; family Acidobacteriaceae; genus Edaphobacter. Next base: position 71,854 of record CAIZFH010000048.1, read on the forward strand.
CTATGCCGCCGAGGTGGCCGCGCACTACCCCAATATGCGTCACATCCTTGTGGACGCCAGCGGTTCCGACATGCTGCGCGAACTGGAACGCATCTTTCCCCTGCTCGACCTGCCGCACGCCGCTGCACTCAACAATGTGTGGGGAAATCTGATTCTGGACCACGCCGCAGCCAACGGGGTGAAGGTGATGCTGAACGGAGCGCTGGGCAACTTCGCCTTTAGCTATCAGGGCGAGGACCTGCTGCACCAGACATTCCGCAGCGGTCGCTGGCTGGCTATACTCGGCCAGGCCTGGCGATTGCGTCGCATGGGGATCTCCTCGGGGCGCAACGCCGCGTCGCAGACGATCTTTGCGGTGCTTCCATGGGTCTTGCGAAGGCGCATCGATCCGCTGATTCGCAACGTACAACTTGGCTGGAGCGCCATTCGGCCAGACCGCGCGCGCGAGATGCATGCGGTCGATCAGTTCCGCCGCTATCTCTTCACCCACACAAGCGGGCTGCCGCGCCTGATGGCGACGAACTTCCAGCAGAACCAGTACGGCGACTACAACGCAGCGACAAGTGCAGGCTGGGGCATCGAGGCGCGCGACCCAACTTCAGACAAGCGGGTATTCGAGTTCTGCGCGGCGATTCCGCAGGAGCAGTTTGTAGTGGGTGGCCAGGGTCGGTCGCTGGCGCGGCGCGCGATGCGTGGGCGTCTGCCCGATGCCACACTCAAACGCCGACAGAAGGGAACGCAGGCCGCCGACTGGTACGAGAGCCTGAACAGAATCCGCGGCGAACTGATAGCGGAACTCACACTTCAGATGCAGAGCCCCGGCGCACGCGGGCTGATTGACCTGGATCGTCTGCGTAGCGCGCTCGACCAGTGGCCAAAGACGGCACAAGAGGCGGCGCAGCAGGACGGAATCTATGACTCGGCGATCTCGCGCGGTATGGCAGTGGGCACCTTCATCCGTCGCGTAGAAAAAGAGGCAAGCCAGTAGCGCGGGAGCGTATCAGACGCGGCCGGCGAACTCACGGGTCTCGGTGGAGACCTTCACCTTTTCACCCTCTTTGATGAAGAGGGGAACGCGGATCTCGAGGCCCGTCTGTAACCGCGCGGCCTTGGTGACGCTGCCGCTGGACGTATCGCCGCGTACCGCAGGTTCGGTATGGACAACGTCCAACTCCACGAAGATGGGCAGTTGCAGGCCAATGGGATTGCCGTTGTACTTGTGCAACTGGACCAGCAGGCCATCGGTGAGGTAATCCATCGCATTGCCCAGCATCTCGCCTGTCAGGGTGAGGGTCTCGTAGCTCTCCTGATCCAGAAAGTAGGAGCCGTCGTTGTCGCTGTACAGGTAGGTGGCCGGCACCAGAACAAGGTCGGGTTCCTTGAACTTGTCGCCGGCCTTGAAGGTCTTGTCGAAGACCGCGCCGGTCAGCAGGTTGCGCATCTTGAGGCGGACCAGGGTTTGGCCGCCACGCGCGGTGGGCGTATTCACCTCGGCACCCAGACAGGCGTAGGGCGTGTTTTCCATCTCAAACAGGGTCTTGCGTTTGACGTCGATTGCGTCGATCAGGGCGGCCATGAACTCCTCGTACTCTTCGTTTCTGGATTTGCATCGAGGGCAGGCCGGCAGCGAGAGCGAATGCAGACGTGGTCCTGGATTCCTCTCAAGTATAAGCGGTGGAACTCGCCGAGGGAGAGATGGCGGGGTGGGCTGGGAGTGGTAACGTAGCAACCATGCACTCTCCCGCCTCGCCGAACCCCGACTCAGTGGCCGCGGAAGGAATTTTGCAGGCAAGCGGCAACAGCGGCTCGACCTGGCGAACGGCGCTGCGGCTGGTGCGGTTTTCGGCCGGCGTGAACCCGCGCGCGTTCGCGCTGACCGTGACAATCGCGCTGGCCGGTTCGCTGGCTGAGGGCGTGGGGCTGGTGCTGTTGCTGCCACTGCTCTCGGTCGCCGGAATGAACTTTACCGGCCCGTCCGCGGCCAGTCGATTGAGCGGAGCATCGCAGCGGCTGCTGGTAAGCGCCGGAGTGCCGCACTCGCTGTGGCTGCCGGTGGTGCTGGGTGTCTTTCTGGTGACGGGCGCGCTGCGCTCCATGCTGCGCCGTTCGCAGTCGATGATGGCATTCACCACGACGACGCGGGTGAATCTGGCGTTGAGCCAACGGGTGTATGAGTCGGTGGTGAAGGCGCAGTGGGGGTTCCTGGTACGCCAGCGCTCGGGACGACTGACCCATCTGCTTACCGGGGAGTTGCGAGCCGTTTCGGACGCGATCAGCCTGTCGCTCACGCTGATCAATCTGGGTTGTCTGTCGTTGCTGTATCTGGCGATTGCGCTGAAGCTCTCCGCGCCGATGACGTTATTGGTGATGGCAATGGGCGGCGCGTTGTTGCTGCTGGAGAGGCGCTCGCTGGGGCGTGTGAGGGCGAGCGGCAAAGGCTACTCGCAGAGCGTGGGCGAGGTCTACGCGGCCACCGAGGAGCATCTGAGCAACCTGAAGAGCGTGAAGACCTGCGATGCAGAGCAGCGCGATGTGCGGCAGTTCGCTGAGCTGTGCGACAAGATGGCGCGCCACGCCGTGGGCACCGCGAAACAGCAGGCGGCTTCGACCTTCCGCTTCGAGGTGGGAACTCTGGCGGCACTCGGCGCGGTGATCTTCCTGGCGCTGGGCGTAATTCATGTGCAGGCGGCAACCATGCTTCTGCTGCTCGCGATCTTTACCCGGCTGATGCCGCAGATGGCCGCCGTGCAGAGCATGACACACCAGTTCGCCAGTATTCTGCCCTCGTTCGACCATGTGTTGGCGATTGAGGCGGAGTGCGTGGCCCATGCCGAGCCTCAGCCGCTCGAAGCCGCTTCGGCGGAGACTGCTGTTATCGGCCGGCTCAGCCTGCAACACGAGTTTCGATTGGACGATGTGTGGTTCTCCTACGAGACATCCGACAGCGATCGCGGGCAGGAATCTGTTCTTCGCCGACCCGAATTTGTCCTTCGCGGCATTGACCTCGCGATCGAGGCGGGAGTGCTGACTACAGTAGTTGGACCGTCCGGTGCTGGCAAGAGCACCATCGCCGACCTGGTTAACGGGCTTCTACTGCCAACAGGCGGACATCTTCTGCTGGACGGTCGCGTGCTATCTGCTGCCGAGGCTCGGCAATGGCGACGCCAGGTGGGTTACGTGGGCCAGGAGACGGTGCTCTTCCACCAGAGCGTGCGCGATAACCTGCTGTGGGCAAAGCCGGACGCAACCGACAATGAGTTGCGCGAGGCGCTGCTGCATGCCTCGGCTGGCTTTGTCTACGAGATGAAAGGTGGCCTGGAGTCGGTTGTCGGCGACCGCGGAGTACTGCTCTCCAGCGGGCAGCGGCAGCGTATCTCGTTGGCGCGCGCGCTGCTGCGCAAGCCAACACTGCTGATTCTGGATGAGGCGACCAATGCGCTGGATGTGGAGAACGAGGCGCGTATTCTGGATGCGATACGTGACGTGATGCGAAGCTCCCAGCAGACAGGCCGTGGTGCGCTCACGGTCCTGATGATTGCGCATCGTCCCAGCGCGGTGCGTCGAGCAGACCGCATCTTCGAACTGGAAGATGGCCGTGTCGTTCGTTCCGGAACATGGCAGGAACTGAACCGCGAGATGCAGCAATGAGATCGCTCACAAAATACGTTCGGCGTGGTCCAGCGGAGCTTCTGCTGGCCGCGGAGGCACTGTTTTTGCTGGCGTTCTTCCACGTCTGCCTCCTGGTGTTTCCGGTATACCGAATCATTCGCGCGATCACACGAGGGCCTGCGGTAGAACACCACGACGAAGAGGCGGAGGCGGGCGAGAGCGAGATGCGGGCGATGAATGATGTGGAGCGAACGGCCGAGACGCAATCGGATGAGGTCGCGCTCCGTGTGCGCTGGGCGGTTGAGGCCGTTGCGCGCCACTCGCCAATTGCCTTCGTCTGCTTCCCGCAGACACTTGCGGGCTACACCATGCTGCGGCGCCGCGGAGTGCCCAGCACGATGGTCTACGGTGTGGCGCGATCGCCCGCCAACAAACTGACGGCGCACACATGGCTGATGATGGGCGACAGGGTCGTTCTGGGTGGTGAGGGCTCCGCGCAGTTCAAGCCGGTGGAGCGGTGGGGATGAGAAACAGTGGTGAGTAGTGAGTTATGAGCTGCCAGGATGGGCAGGTGCGATCAGGCGGACTTGGCCTGTTGCAGCAGGTTGCTGGCATGGGCGGCGGCTTCAGCCAGCACGCGGTGGTGGATGGTGAAGAGCGCGAGTTCCAGCCGGTCGCTGACTCCGGTTTTGTCGTAGATGCTGCGCAGGTAGTTCTTGATCACCTGCTCCTTGGTGTTGAGCTGGCTGGCGATGAGCTTGTTCTTGCATCCCTGCACAATGAGCGCGACGATTTGAATCTCCTTGGGGGTAAGGCGGTCGCGCACGCGCGCGCCTACTAGGTCCTGTGCCAGGATGGAGGTGACGTTGCTGTGCTGGAAGGAGTGCTGCCCTGAGGCGACGCGGCGGATGCACTCCAGCAGGCCGGAGCCGGCGACATTGCGATAGAGCACGCCATCAAGGGAGTGCGCCAGTTCTTCCGGAACTTCCGATCCGTTTTCGGCGATGTAGATGGTGCGTATGCCCGCCGAACGGGCGCGGGCGGTCACGGCACCGGCGTCCAACTGCATGCTGGATGAAAAAAGTAGAATGGTGCCTCGCCCAGTATCGATGGCGCTGCTGAGGCGGGCGAGGTCATCGCATTGGGCAACGATGCGCATGTCGTCTTCCAGCGCGAGGACACGTGCCGCGCCTGCGCGGAAGATTGCCTGGTTGTCGGCAAGGATGATTCGTATCATCGAAAGAGCCTCCCTGGACGACATACGCCGCCAGTCCTCTCATCGGCGAAGGGAGCGCGAGGGAACGGCATGTCTGTTATTCGTACAGATGCCGGCTTCGGCCAGAATCCGCAAATCTATCCATACTCAATGTTAACGCGGGCAGGGTGGTCCTGAACTACGACATTTGGGTCTACTCCGTCCCCGGGAAGATTGCAGGGTGGATGGATGCTTGCCCTTGTGCATCGCACTCCGCGCCAGCTACAGTTTCACAGACGAAACTATTTTCCATGGCATCGTCTCCTATGTATTCCTCTGGCGCACGAATCTGGCCGGCACTTCGCTCAGTCTCCATGCAGCTCTGCGCAGTGAATGAATCTCCTCAACAGTGTATTTGCCTTTTAGGAGCAGCGAATGGCTTCCCGCCCCAGCATCAGATTGCGACTCACCGGCCTTGTTAGAACAACTTCCAGTTACAGACTTACTCTTCTGTTCTGCCTGCTTGTGCTTGCCCCACTGACCCGGCTGGTCTTGCACGCGCCAAATCTTACCGCGCAGATGCAGAGCGACAATAAGCCGTCTGAAAGCGGAGCCGTGCCGCCAAAGAGTTGGATCGACAAGGATACCGGACATCGCGTGTGGCGCGTCTCCGACGAGCCCAACTCCGGCGCGTTCTACTTCAATGTGAATGCCTTCACGCCGGACAACAAGCAGATGGTGTATAACTCGCCGGACGGTATTCGCGTGCTCGACCTGGCCACCATGACGACCAAAATGCTGGTACCGAACACTCCTGTGCCTGCTCCCGTTGCTACGGATGCTGCAGGAGGCGGGGGAGCGGGACGGGGCGGTCGCGGTGGTGGCGGAGCCCGCGCCATTGTCGTCGGCCACAAGACCAACAGCATCTTCTTCACTCGCACAGACCCGGCGACGCGCAGTAATGCGGTGTACAAGGCGGACACCAATACCGGCGCAGTGACCAAGCTGATCGACCTACCGCCTCGGGTCAGCATCTCCAGCGTGAACGCGGACGAGACGCTGGGCGTAGGGACGTATAACGCGGCGGACTGTCCAGGCGGCAATCCGAATGCGCCGCACGCATTTCTTGCCGCACCTGCCGGAGGCTCCGGACGAGGTGGTCGAGGTGGCCGGGGCGCTCAGCCATTGCCGGCGACTCCTTCCGCGGCTGGAACCGCAGCAGCGGCCGCCAACCCAACACTGGGCGGCGCCAATGTGCAGTCTGACAGCAAGGGCCAAATGATGGAACAACGACTGGCTGCGCATACTCCGGTCGTGATGTTCACCATCCGTCTGGTGCCGGGTCCGAATGGCCAGAAGGCGGGCTATATTCATCCGCTGTTTCATTCCACAGACTGGATCGGCCACATGCTCTTCTCTCCCACCAATCCGGACCTGATCCTGTACTGTCACGAAGGCATGTGGCAGAAGGTGGACCGCATCTGGTTGATCCACACGGATGGGACCCATCAGCAGCTCATCCACAAGCGCACCATGGTGATGGAGATCGCCGGGCACGAGTTCTGGGGGCTGGACGGAAAGACCATCTGGTACGACTGGCAGTATCCCAAGGGAGAGGACTTCTTCGTCGCCAGCTACAACCTGGAGACGCATAAGCGCGTTGCCTATCACCTGCAGCGCAACGAATGGTCGATCCACTTCAACCTGACCAAAGACCTCGACCTCTTCTGCGGCGATGGCGGCGACTCCGGGCAGGTGGCGCAGGCGCCGGACGGCCAGTGGATCGAGCTCTTCCGTCCGCAAATGATCGGCGGCACCGAGGGCGCGCTGACCGGACCTAACTTCTTCCAGCCAGGGATATTCCACTCCGAGCACCTGGTCAACATGGCGCACCAGAACTACCGCGCTGAACCGAACCCTCGCTTCTCGCCGGACAAGAAGTACGTTTTCTTTACCAGCAATATGTTTGGCCGCAGCTATGTCTTCGCGGCTGAAGTAGCCAAAGCCACCGACCTCTCCGGTGCTGTATCCACGCCGGAGCTGGCCACCAAGTACAACCCCATCATGCCCACGCCGACGACGACTGAAAAATGATCCCGTCGTAGCCTTTCTGCGCATAGTATGGATACGGGTTTTCTGGCCCCCTTTACTGGAGGGCTGGGAAATCGCACGGACACGAACTGTTTACCCCTGCATCAACCCAAGAGGACCATCATGCGCCGCCTATCTCTTCTTCTCGCTGCTCTCATCGCTCTTCCACTCGCCCTTCATGCCGCGCAGGCTGCCGCTCCCGCTGCACCCGCCACCGCACCGCAACAGCCTCGCGTGATTCAGCAGTTCACCACCGGCTGGCGGTTTATCCAGGCCGACGCCACGGGCGCGGAGAAGCCCAGCTTTAATGACGCCTCATGGAAGCCGGTTACGCTGCCGCACGACTGGGCGATCGCCGGCCCACCGACGGAAGATGCGCCATCGCGTGGCGCGGGCGCGTTTATGCCCACCGGCATTGGCTGGTACCGCAAGACCTTTACGGTTCCCGCGGCGGATGTCAGCCCGACGGCTGCGCGCCGCACCTTCGTCGTCTTCGACGGAGTGATGGCCAACAGCGACGTCTATCTGAATGGAGAGCTTTTGGGTCATCGTCCTTACGGCTATGTGAGCTTCACCTATGAGCTGACGCCGCACCTGCACGCTGGCAACAACGTGATCGCGGTGCGCGTGGACAACTCGCAGCAGCCAGCGTCGCGCTGGTATCCGGGAGCAGGCATCAACCGCCAGGTGCGTCTGGTCACCACCAGCGACACCCACATCATTCCCTGGGGCACTTTCGTTACCACGCCCGAGGTTCTGTCCAACTCGGCGACCATCCACGTCCGCACCAGCATAGTCAACCAGTCCGCTTCACCCTCGAAGGTCAGTCTCTCCGTCCGCCTTGTCGCTCCCGACGGCCGCACCCTTAAGACCTTCACCTCTTCTGACGCAAGCCTGACGGCCCTCAAATCTGCCAGCGTTCTTGTCCTCGCCCCCGGTGCAACCGCTGACCTCAACGCCGAGACCGCTATCTCCAATCCAGACCGCTGGGACATTGGCCACGGCGCAATGTATACCGTGCATGCCACGCTGCTGCGCGACGGCAAGGCGGTCGATGACGAGGCAGTCCCCTTCGGCATCCGCGAATTTCACTTCGATCCTGACAAGGGATTCTTTCTCAATGGAGTTCACCATAAGGTGCTCGGTGTTGCCATCCACACGGACGGCGGGGCCATGGGCACAGCGGTGCCGCTGGCGGTATGGGAGCGGCGCCTGATCGCGCTGCGCAAGGTTGGCGTCAACGCTATCCGCACCGCGCACAACCCGCCCGCGCCGGAGTTTCTGGACCTGGCCGACCGCATGGGTTTCCTGGTGATGGACGAGATGTTCGACTGCTGGACCGTCGCCAAGAACGCGTATGACTATCATCTCTACTTCATGGACTGGTATGTGCGCGACACCACGGACAATGTGATGCGCGATCGCAACCATCCCAGTGTCATCCTGTGGTCGGCGGGCAACGAGATTCACGACACGCCGCGTCCGGAGGTTGCCATCCCCATCCTCAAGACGCTGGTCGCCACCTTCCACAAGAACGATCCCACGCGTCCCGTCACCCAGGCCCTCTTCCGTCCCAACGTGAGCCACGACTATGAAGACGGCCTGGCTGACCTGCTGGATGTCGTCGGGCAGAACTATCGTCCTGGAGAGATCATCGCGGCGCACGCGCAGAAGCCTACGCGCGCGGTCATCGGCACGGAGAACGGGCATAACCGCGATGAGTGGGTATCCATGCGCGACCACCCGGAGTACTCCGGCCAGTTCCTGTGGAGCGGCATCGATTACCTGGGAGAATCGCGCACCTGGCCGGTCATCGGCTCCGGTTCCGGACTTATCTCCTCTACGGGAGTTCCTCATAAGGATGCCTGGGAGCGCCAGAGTTGGTGGTCCACCACGCCCATGGTTGCCATCATGCGACGCACCGCAGCCGAGCGCCCCGCATCCATCGATCCCGGCTATGCCAACGCCACCAGCATCGATCAGTCGGCAGCGCCTTTAGCTCCCCGTCCAGCCGGTGGCCGTGGTGCAGGTGGTCGCGGAGCCGGTGCCGCAGCCGGTGGTCGCGGAGCAGCCGGAGCAGCCGCCGGTGCAGCGCCAGCCGAAGCTGCGCCGCGCATGGCAGAGCCGCTGATGGCCGATTGGACTCCGCAAAACCTCGGCCCGCACACCGAGAACGTGGAGATCTACACCAACGCCGAAGAGGTCGAGCTCTTCCTCAATGGCAAGTCGCTGGGAATACAGAAGCAGCACCCCGATGCCGCAGCCATCACCTTCCAGGTTCCGTTTGAGCCGGGAACACTGAAGGCAGTTGCGCGCAGTGGTGCCACCATCGTTGCCACCGGCGAACTGAAGACAGCGGGCAAGCCGGCGCGCATCGTCTTTACCGCGGATTCACCGGACAAACCCCTTACTCCCGACTGGAACGATGTCCGCTACGTCAGCGCAACGCTGGTGGATGCAAACGGAACCAGGATTCCTGACTCCAAGACCGAGGTCAAGTTCGCAGCCACTGGAGCGGCGTCTATTATCGCCGTGGACAGTGACAACATGGCGGATCACGAATCGTTTCTGGGGACACAACGCAAACTCTACGAGGGCACTGCGGTTGCCATCCTGCGCGCCACAGGCACGGCGGGCCAGATCAAGGTCACTGCCACCGCGGAAGGCGTTCCGCCTGCAACCCTCACCCTGTCAGTCGCGCCCATCGACAAAGAGGATCCCGCCATCGCGAAGACCTCCGAGACAGGACGAGGCTTCTAGAGCGAAACCTGCATCTTAACAGAACGGCCTCATCTCTCTTAACGAGACGTGGGGCCTTCTTTTGTCGCCGATTAAATTATTTTCAGGGAACTAATCTTTGCCGAGCGGGGTCTATCATTGCAGGCTGAAACCTGCGCGGAGTTTCCTGTGCGGTTTTCTATACAGTCCCCACGCAGTGAGGCCTCGTCTCTTGGGAAGGAACAAACAGAATGCGCAAGGCAATCGGCTACTCATCTCTGCTTTTACTTGCATTCGCTCTGACTGCAACCGCGCAGCAACCGGACGCAAAGCCTGCCGCGAAGACGAACGCGAAACCGGCAGTCGCGCGCATGGCGGCGGCGGCTTCGACCCAGCTTCCGGTCACGCGGGTGTCGCTGTACAAGAACGGCGTGGGATTCTTTGAACACGCGGGGCGCGTCACCGGCGACCAGTCCGTTACCATCGACTTCACCACAGCGCAGCTGAACGATGTGCTGCAGTCGTTGACCGCCATAGACCTGAACGGCGGGCGGATCGCGGGCGCGGGCTACAACTCCACCACGCCGCTGGAGCAGCAGTTGAAGGCGCTGCCGCTGGCACTGGGCGAAGACGCCTCGGCGGTCGACTTCTACAATGCCATCCGTGGCGCGCGGGTGGAGGTGCGGTCCGGCACGGCCACATACAGTGGGCGGCTGTTGAATATCGAGGAGGTCAATACTCCCGAGGGCGACAACAAGCCCGCGTTGGAGAAGCGCATGATAACGGTGATCGGCGAGGGCGGCGAGGTACATACCGTGGAACTCACACCCGCGACCTCGGTCACACTGTTGGACACCGACCTGCATCAGGACGTGACGCGCTACCTCGAACTGCTGGCCAGCACATGCAACCAGGGACTGCGCCATCTGACGCTGCAGGACAACGGCACCGGCACGCGCGAGCTGAAAGTCAGCTACCTCAGCGAGGTGCCGATCTGGAAGTCTACCTACCGTATTCTCTTCACCGAGCCAAAGGCGGGGACGGCTTCCACTCCGCAGACGGCGACGTTGCAGGGTTGGTCGGTGGTGGACAATACGACGGGTGCGGACTGGATCAACGTGCAGCTCTCGCTGATTGCGGGTGCGCCGCAGAGCTTTATTCAGCCGCTCTCGGTGCCGTACTACTCGCGGCGGCCGGAGATTGGGCTGCCGCAAGAGGCACAGCTCACTCCACAGACGCATGAGAGCGGGGAAGCTGTTGCCCCACCACCACCGGCTCCTGCTAGAACCGCAGGCGTTGCGGGCATGCAAGGCATGGGCTACGGTAGTGGTTCAGGCATGGGGGGTGGCGTGGCTGGCGGTGTCGCCCGCAACGCGACCAACAGCGATACAACTGCTGGCTCCAGCGGCATCTACGGCGGCACAGGCCAAAACAACCAGAACGCAATGTACATCGAAGGCGCTCCGGTCTCTTTGAATGGCAGCGCGCGCGATCCAACCGCCTTTCAATATCTAATGCCTGGTGTGCCTACTGAGCAATCCGCTGCGAACTCCATCGCTCCCAAATCCACGACGGCTGCCTTCGACGACTACTTTGCATACAACCTCACTGAGCCGATTACGATTCGCAAGAACGAGTCGGCGCTGGTGCCGATCCTGCAGACCAAGATCGATGCAGAGCGGGTGACATTGTGGTCACGCCAGCAGCCCACACCGCTGCGCGCTCTCTGGATCACCAACACATCGAAGCTGACGTTGGACCGCGGCTCGTTCACCATTGTGGAGGACGGGAACTTCGGCGGCGAGGGCCTGCTCGATCCAATCCATCCCGACGAGAAGCGGCTGCTCTCGTATGCGGTCGATCAGGCAGTGCGCGTGAGTACCGAGGAGCTACACGACAATACGCAGGCGACCGCAGTAACCGCCTCCGAGGGGGTGCTTACAATACGCCATATGCAGACTGCGGAGATCACCTATGTGGTGCATAACGCGGCCACGGACGGGCGCACGGTGGTAATCGAGCACCCGATCCGGCTGGGCTATACGCTGGACAACGGCAGCGGCACTAACAAGGACCCCAAGCCGGAGGAGACTACGCCCACCGCCTATCGTTTCCGCGTGATGGCGGCGGCGGGCGAGACGGCGCGGCTACACGTCGGCGAGCGACATCTGGGTTACGTCAGATACGCGCTCACCAACTTCAATGACAGTACCCTCACGCTCATCTTCAATCAGACAAACAACAACGCGGCGATCAAGCAGGCACTACAGCCAATTCTGGACGCGCGACGGCATATGGCCGACATGCAGACGGCCGTGGACAAGGCCAATGCGCGCATAAACACGCTTCGTTCGGACGAGGATCGCCAGCGGGCCAACGTCACTGCACTGGCCACTGCGGACAAGATCTCGCGAGATCGGTTTGTGCATGATCTGAACGCGACCGAGGATCAGATCGCGGGCGCGCAGAAGGAGCTGACCGCAGCGCAGGCCAACCTGCAGGCTGCCAAAGACGACCTGGCGAATAAGATCGCGTCGTTGCAGATCGACCAGACGCTATGACGCGTTGACTACGGCGTTGCGTCTGGCTTTGCCGTGGCAGCTGGAGCGACGCGCGGATAGTAGCCGCTGCGGGTGCGCACGGTGAGTTTGCCGTAGTTCTTGTCCTTTGCCTCGACGCGGACCACGCGGTAACCGCCGAGTTCGGGCGGCTTGGTGGAGTGGTAGGCAATGGTGTACTGGGTGCGAATGTCGTTGGCCACCTCTTTGGTGATGCCATCCACTTCTTTCACCGACTTGGGAAAGTAGGCGACGCCTCCGGTCTGTTCGGCGAGTGTCTCCAGTACGCGGCGAGCGTGGCGCGACTCGGTCTTGTTCGTGTCGTCGCCGAAGAGCAGGCCGATGCAGTAGACCACCGGGCCGTCGAAGTCCTGAATGCGGCGTATGGCAGCTTCAAGGGTGGCGCTGGACGCGTTGTCTTCGCCGTCGGTGATCACCAGCAGCACCTGCTTGGGGTGCTTGGCATTCTTGGAGAGGTAGTCGGCGGAGGCCACCAGCGCATCGTAGATTGCGGTGCCGCCGGAGGATTTGATGTAGCTCAGCCCCTGCTGTAGCTTGTCGATGTTGTTGGTGAAGTCCTGATCAATGAAGGCCTCCCAGGAGAAGTCGACCAGGAAGGCCTCGTCCTCCGGGTTGGAGAGTTTGACCAGGTCGAGCGAAGCCGCATCCACGGCGACGCGTTTGTCGTACATGGAGCCGGAGCTATCGATGAGGATGCCGAGGGATACGGGCAGGTCCTCGTGGCGGAAGCTGTTGATGGTCTGCGGGGCGTTGTCCTCGAAGATGCGGAAGGCATCCTTGTCCAGGGTCTGCACGCTGCGTCCAGAGCTATCCAGCGCGGTGACGTTGAGGCGAACCTCGTATGCGTTCTGGCGTAGGGTAAAGGTACCTTCGGTGCCACGTTCGATGGGATTGAGGGGAGTGCCTTGCTGGCTGTCAGCGGGCTGCGGCGAAGTTGCTTCTGCGGGCGCGGCAGGCTGTGCGGGGGCCACGCCGGGCGAAGACTGCCCCGGCGCGGGTGCTGCCTCAGGCGAAGACTGGGCCGGCGCAGGTACGGGCTGCGTTGTCGCAGGCTGCTGGGCGCGGGCGATGGGAGCGCAGAGGGTCAGTGACAGGAGCACTGCGGCGAAGAGTCCCTTGGATACACCTGGAAGCATGTTTTCTCTATTGCGAAGGCGCATAGTATCCCTCGCGGAAGTGCACGGTCAGCAGGGGAAGCCCCGGCGGAGGTGCAAGTCTCACCTTGAGTTTACGCCAGCTTCCGTCGCGCTTCACCTCGCTGGGGGTATAGCCCAGAACGTACTCATTTCGCAGCTCGGCGGAGATGCGTGTTGCAATGTCCTGTAGGGCGGCGGTGTCTCCGCCGACGTTGAAGAGTCGGCCCCCGGTGCTCTCGCACATCTCCTTCAGCAGCTCCGGCCCCATTTGTTCCTCCGTACTGGATGCGTAGCTGTCGAAGATGCCGATGGAGTAGACCTGAACGCCGCTCTCGCGCACCACATGTTCCAGTTCGCTCTCGGTATAGCGGCTACGGTTGTCACCACCGTCGGAGATGATCAACAGGGCCTTGCGGTCGTACCTGGCCTGGCGCAGGTGGTCGATGCCCAGGTACACGGCGTCGATCAGCGCGGTGCGGTTCTCCGGCTTCAGCATCACCATACGTGCCTCCACGTCGTCGGGGTCGGAGGTGTAATCCACAATGATCGAAGGCCGGTCGTTGAAGCCCACCACGAAGAACTCGTCCTGCGGGTTGGAGGTGCGCAGGAACTCGGTGAGCGCCTTGCGCGCGCGCACAAACTTGGTCGCCATGCTTCCGCTCAGGTCGAAGACCACGCCGATGCTAATGGGGGCGTCCTCGCTGGAGAAGTACCGGATGGTCTGGAGGATATTGTTGTCAGTGAGGACGAAGTTTTCTTTTTCCAAGCCTGTGACCAGCCGGTTGATAGGGTCGGTTACGGTCGCCGGCACCCGGACCAGATTGACGTCGACGCGCAGGCGTGCGTCGCGCATGGTGCCCGCAACCGTTCCACTCGCCCCTCGATCCACGATTGGCTTCTGGGTTTCGGAATCGGGATCGTGAGATTTTGCCGGAGGCGGAGGCGCGGGCGTCTGCACGTTATCCAGCGGGTTCTCCTGGGCGCGACAGGCGGCGGACGGACCCAGCGCAAACCCTGCCAGACACACGATAAGGGCTGCGTACGCACGCCACGCACGCCCAGTTCTGCCCGGCCTGTCTACCCCAATCCGCATCGTCAACCTCATGCCACTTGCGTGTCTTCTATCATCTCGCAGATCAACTCATCTTGTTAGATGTTGTCGCTCCAGAATGGGATGATGAGGCATTGGCGGCGGCGTGGGTCCAGGAACAGCGGCGGAGCCCTCCGGCTCCCCGTACAATCGAGGTCAGACCACATTTCGAGGAGCAAAGAGACCCTGCATGGCCCGCATCTATCCCTTTCGCGCACTTCGCTACGACACCTCCCGCGTCCAGATGGAGGACGTGGTTACCCAGCCCTACGACAAGATCACGCCTGAAATGCAGCAGCACTACTACGAGGCAAGCCCCTACAACCTGATTCGCGTAATTCTGGGCAAGCATGAGCCGGACGATACCGAGGCCCAGGATTTTCTGCCCGCCGGCGAGCAGGCCCACAATGTGTACTCACGAGCGGCGGAATCGCTGCGCCAGTGGCGCAAAGAGGGGATTCTGGCCGAAGAGGCAGAGCCTGCGCTCTATGGCTACTCGCAGACCTACACCGTGCCGCATACGACTGAAGTACGCGAGCGGCGTGGCTTTATCGCGCTGGGGCATCTGTACGATTACGCCGACAAAGTGGTCTACCGGCACGAGCAGACCTTCCCCAAGCACAAGTCGGACCGCCTCGCTCTGTTCAAGGCGACCAGGGCCTACTGCGAGCAGGTCTATATGCTGTACTCCGACCCGGCATTCACTGCGGAGAAGCTGATCTTTGGATCAGGCAAGGACGGCAAGGACACCCGTCCAGCAGATCTTGCGGTGACGGATGAATACGGCGTGGTGCATCGCGTGTGGAAGCTCTCCGACCCCGCGCTCATCAATCCGATCCTGACCGCGATGGCGGACAAGAAGCTGATTATTGCGGACGGCCACCACAGATACGAGACCTCGGTGACATACGCGAAGGAGCGGTCGGCGCAGTTGCGATTGCCGCTTGGCGAACCGCTCGACCCGGAGGAGAAGCTGGGATCGAGTCGCCGTCTGCCTGCTCCGCCGTTTCCAGAGGCGGCGATGATGATGACCTTCGTCAACATGGACGCCCCCGGAATCACGATTCTGCCCACCCATCGCGTGGTCTTCGGGCTGAAGGACTTCAAGCCCCCCGAGTTTCTGGCCAGCGTGCAGAAGTTCTTCACCGTGACGCCGCTACAGTCTGCAAATCTGGAGCCGCTGACAACGGCGGAGGGCACGGCATTTCTGGTGGTCACGCGCGACGGCAACTATCTGTTGCAGTCCAGGCCGGAGGCGGTGAAGGCAGTCCTGGCCGGTATTCCCGCGCGCCAGGCGCAACTCGACGTGGTGCAACTGCACAGTATTCTGCTGGACCGGATTCTTGGGCTGTCGCAGGAGCGGATCACGCAGCTTGGCAACGTGCGCTTTATTCGCGAGGCGTCGGAGGCAGTGGAGCAGGTGCGCTCGGGCGAGGCCGACGTTGCCTTCCTCATCAAGCCCATCACGCTGAACCAGTTACGCGAGGTCTCGCTGGCGGGCGATGTGATGCCCCAGAAATCCACAGACTTTTATCCCAAACTGCTGAGTGGGCTGGCAATCTATGCGCTGGATTGAGGCATCTATTTTGGGCTGGATGGAGTTGTCCTCACTCCTTCGGTCTAAGATTTGTTGGAAGATTATCCGTTGATTGCTTCTCGCAAGTTCGCCGCTGTCGTCGTCGCCGCATTGGCGGGTGCGGCTGCTGCTGCGTTTTATGTCCGAGCGCAGCCTCAGGGGCAGACCTCCCGCCCCGCGCAGGCGCAGACCGCTGCCACATCGCAGAGGAACCGCAATCTGGTGGTGCTGGACCCGGCGCACGGAGGGCAGGATGCAGGCGCAACCCTGGGCGATCGCATCCTGGAGAAGGACGTAACCCTTGCAATTGCCGCACGTCTGCGTGCCACGCTTACGGCTGCTGGGTTTACCGTGGTCTCCACACGTGAGGCCGACTCCGCCACACCACTGACCAGCGACCAGCGCGCGGAGATCGCCAACCGCGCACACGCTCTGGCCTGCCTTGTGATTCATGCCACGGCCAGCGGTTCGGGTCTGCATCTCTATACCTCAACGTTGCAGCCGATGAATGTGGATTCTGACCAGACATATCCAGGCAACTCTCCAACTGCGTTCGTCGCCGTGCCCTGGGAGATGGCGCAGGCTGCCTCTGTCACTGAGAGCCTGCGTCTGGCTGGCGATCTGAGAGTAGCACTGGGAAAAGCAAATCTCCCCGCGATTTCTGGGCGGGAGCCGGTGCCGCCCCTGGACAATATGGAGTGCCCGGCGGTTGCCATCGAGTTGGCTTCGCAGCCGGTTGTGGGCAGTGATGCGACGCCGGTAACGGATGCGAACTATCAGCAGCGAGTGGCGGTCACGCTGACCACCGTGCTTCAGGTATGGCGCGACCAAATGGGTTCATCGACCGCGATTGCGCCGGCAACTACCAAGGGCGCTACGCGGGCAGCCGATCCAGCGGCGCAGGCACTGGCCGTGGCACAGGCCGCGCGCGTCGCCGCAGAGGCAGCCGGACGAGAAGTAGCCAAGCGGGCGGCAGCCAGGGCCGCGACAGAAAAATCCCACGCTCCTCCCGGTAACCAGGCAGCAGGGCAAGGGCAGTCCAAAGATGACAACGCCGCGCCCGCTAACTCCGCTGCCGATGCAGGCGGCAATCCAGAACAAACGGGGGGGACGCAATGATTCCCCGCTACCAGCGCATTCTCTTTTGGATTCTGAGTGGCGCAATTCTGCTAATGGCGCTTGTGCTTCTCCGCGGATGCGAGCAGACGCGCGAGAAGCTGACCCGGCATCGCGATGAGACGCCCCTGGCAGCTCCCCTGGCCACACCGGGCGAGACGATCCATCTAGCGCTGGCTAACGACGCCACCGGCTCCATCATTCTTGTGGAACGTGAGGTTGCGCTGCCCAGCGAGACAACAGCCCGTGCGCGCGCCTTGCTGACGAGGTTGATCGCAGAATATTCCTACAAGGGCAGCGCCCATCCGCTGGAGAGCGGCCCGGCTGTGGATGATGTCTTTCTGCTCGATCTGCCCCTGACTCCTCCCGTTGCACCCGGTGCCAAGCCCGCGGAGAGCGCGAAGACAGAGACAGCACAGCAGGACCAATCGGTGGTTCCGGGGTGGAGTGCGCCAGACGGCCCCCCCTCCAACGCTGGCCAGAATCCCGGGCCGCGCAATCCCGGAGGCAAGCTGGCGGTGATTAATCTGCATGGCACCTTTGCCGACCACCATCCCTCGGGCATCGAGCCGGAGACACTCACCATCGACTCGATCCTGCAAACCCTCGGCGCAAACTTTCCGCAGATCGAACAGGTGCGCTTTCTGGTGGACGGCCAGCCGCGCGATACGCTGCATGGGCACGCCGACCTGATGCGTACCTATCCGGTCTCAGGCTCTGCCGGCAGCTATGCGCAACCGGCCTCGCAGGAGGAAAGATAATGAACGCACCGGGACTCACCATCGGTGTCTTCGATTCGGGCTTCGGCGGCCTCACCGTGCTGCGCGAACTGCTTCCGCGGATTCCCGGCGCGCGCTATATCTACCTGGGCGATACGGCGCGGCTGCCCTACGGATCCAAGTCGCAGACAACGATTGCCCGGTATGCGGTGGAGAGCGCGCGGTTTCTGGAATCCCATGGCGCGGAGCATCTGGTGATCGCATGCAACACGGCTTCCGCCCTCGCACTGCGCGAGATTCGCGCGTCGGTGGCGATTCCCGTGACCGGCGTGATCGATCCAGTGGTTGAAGCCGCGCATCGCCGCCATCCCAAGGGCGATGTGCTGGTGCTGGCCACCTCGGCGACGGTGCAATCCCATGCGTACCAGATTGAGTGCGCCGCGCGGGGGCTGCGCGCAAGCGAAAAGGCATGCCCGCTGCTGGTGCCGCTAGTGGAGGAAGGCTGGTGCGAGCAACCGGTCACGCGGGATGTCTTGCGCATCTACCTGCGCGAGGCCTTGGCTGGCTGCACGCCGGAGGCGGTGCTTCTGGGATGCACGCATTATCCCCTCATCGCCCCGGCCATTGCGTCCACACTGCTAGAGCTTGGTTCGCAAGCCGAGGTCATCGATTCGGCAAGGGCCACCGCGATAGCGATTGAGCAAAGCATTCGGGTTTCGCACCCGGCTACCGCTGGAACCACCACATTTCAGTGCTATGCCACCGACTCAGTGGAAAAATTCGCCCGTCTTGGCAGCCAATTTCTTGGCGAATCCATCCCCCATGTGGAACTCCTCGACCTCGGCGGATAAAACAGTGGGTAGTTGTTAGTGGGCAGTGGATAGTTGGTAGTGGGTTGTGGATAGTTATCGTATATTCAATCTTCAGATACTGCACCTTGCGCCTTGTACATTGCACCCGGCACCTCCAAATCCTATGCCCTATCTGCTGAAGACCGAACCTGACAAATACTCCTTCGACGATCAGCTGCACGACGGCGAGACCGTCTGGGACGGCATCTCCAAC
>CAIZFH010000049.1 GCA_903932155.1 uncultured Granulicella sp.
CTTGATCTTCGCTCTCTGGGAGTTCCTTCCGCGACCACTTCAAAATGTGCTGGGCCTAGATCTACTAATGAGAGAATGCCACTATCTGGGATCACATATATTGGTGACGAATTGCTTCTGATCACGGCGGTTTCAAGGACGAAGTGCAACAGGGTTGAAGTTACTGTGCCAGTATTTCACGAAGTCGAAGTTGGGCAGGAAGACTTCTGCGGGGCACTTCCAGTCTAGGGACTTGCGGGGTCTGGTGTTGAGCGCCCATGCGATGGCATCGAGGTCGCCCTGTGAGTAGCGACTGAGGTCGTCTCCCTTGGGGAGATACTGGCGCAACAGGCCGTTGGTATTTTCGTTGATGCCGCGTTGCCATGGGCTGTGTGGGTCGGCGAAGTAGACCTGGATGCCCGTCTGTTGGGTCAGTTCCCGATGGCGGGTCATCTCTTTTCCCCGGTCATAGGTCATGGAGAGCCGGTGTTGCGCGTCGATCCTGGACAGAACGCTGGAGAAGCCTTTCACGGCTGCCTCGGAGCCTGTTCCGTTCATCCTGGCCAGGGTCACGAAGAGGGTCTTGCGCTCCACCAGGGTGCCGACGGCGGAACGGTTGTATCTGCCCTTGATGGTGTCGCCCTCCCAGTGTCCAGGGACAAGGCGTTGCTCGATCTCGGCGGGGCGGTCGTGGATGCTGACGGCGTTGGGGATCTGTCCTCTGCGGTCTTTGCCGCGGGTGCGGGGACGGCGCTTGCCGCGACCGAAGCGCAGCAGGGCGATGACCTCCGCGCGCAACTCGCCGCGCGGCATGGCGTAGATGGCCTGGTAGATCGTCTCGTGGGAGAAGTGCAGGTCGTCGTTCTTCGGGTGCATGCGCTTGAGCGTACGCGCCGCCTGCTCGGGCGACAAGCCTGCGGCAAACTGCTCCAGAACCGCCGCCCATGCCGCGCTGCCCACCACCAGCTTGCGCTCGACACGGGGCTTGCTCGCCATGCGTGTGGCCCGCTTCTGGGCCTCCGCTGCACTGTACCCGGCGGGTTCGCGCTGCCGTCCGGCAGGCCCGGCCCGCCGCGCGCACTGCCAGCCGTTGCGCTTCCGCTCCCGGATCACCGTGGTCGCCGCCCGTTTGAGTGCGCGCGCAATTGCGCGCGCACTCAAACCCTGCTCAGTCTGTACTTGTACTTCGATCCGCTCTTCCACACTCAGATGTTGATACTCTTTCCCCATGCAACATTTTCTCCGCTAAATGTTGCACTTCGACTTTGAGCGCGGCGAGCCTTATAGCTGAGGCTGTCGCAACCTCACTGAAGACCACCGATGAAACAGAAAGAATACGAATACGCGAAGAAATGATAGCTAAAATCGGAGTTGATATTCGTAGACGGTTAGGACCTGCAGTTATGGCAACCGTGAGAGACCTTGCCAGAATCATGCCATTGCTCAAACATGCTTCATTTGAAGAGGAATGCGAGTGGAGGCTTGTGCTCCCATTACATCCAGAAAAGATTCCAACAAGCACGATCA
>CAIZFH010000050.1 GCA_903932155.1 uncultured Granulicella sp.
AGCACAAAGATCATATTGCGATCCAAGTCCTGATGTTGCGAAGTCGCGATCTGTGTGCCCTCTTGTGCACTCTGCAACCGCAGCTCGCGCTTGTGGTCACGTTCGTGCAAATAGCTGAAGTTGGGCTGCACCTGGGTGCCCGACGTAGGACGCCAGTAGCCTTCGTGAGGTGCGATCTGCGTTCCGTCCGCACTCAATGTGAACTCCGGATTGGGCCGCAGATACGCCGTGATCTCTTCGGCCTTCATCTCGTCCACGTTCGACTGATCGGACTTGAGCACCGGGTTCGCAGCCTCGAACTTCGCCTTCACCTGCTCCCACGTCAGGCCGGATGGCGCGCCCTGCGCGGGTGGAGCAGGCAAGCCGGGGATCGCCGTTTGCGCAAGTTGCTTCGGCTGCGGCAGGTTCGGCAAGCCTGCCACGGTTGTCTTGCCAGGCTGTTGCGCCTGCAGTGCGTTTGCGCCTGTAGTGCTGAGCACAAGGAGAAAAACCGTGAAACACACTTTACCCATGCTGCGAGAGAACACTGCTCTCCGATTATTCATGCACCACCTCCGCTTTCGGGAGATCGTCGTCGTCCCTGGCAATCCATACATAGAATGTGGGCAACAGGAATATGCTGAGCAACAGATCGGAGATCAGGCCACCTACAATGACGATTGCGAATGGCCGCTGCGAGTCGGATCCGATATCGTGCGATAACGCCGCCGGCAGCAGACCGAGGGTTGCCACCAGCATGGTCATCATGATCGGGCGAAGCCTCAGGACTGCGCCTTCCACCGCTGAATCGACAATGTTCATACCTCTTGCACGAAGCTGGTTGATGTATTCAACCATGATGACTCCGGTCTGCACCGAAACACCAAACAGCGCCAACATGCCGATGCCCGAGGAAACACTGAGGTAAGTTCCGGTGACCACAAGGGCTAGCAGGCCACCGATGGGAGCCAGACCGACATTCATCATAATCAGCGCTGCCCACTTGTAGGAGCGGAACATGGTGAAGAGGATGATGAAGATGATGAGGACGGTGAGCGGAATGATAATAGCCAGCCGCGCCGCAGCCCGCTTTTCACTCTCGTATTCACCTGACCAGTCCAGTCGATAGCCGCGCGGTAAAGTCACTGTATCGCCAATCTTTTTAATGGCGTCGCCGACCGTTGTCCCCAGATCCCGGTCTCTTACATTGAAAGTAATGGCAATATATCGCGAGTTGCTCTCACGGTAAATGTCGTATGCTCCATCTTTGACTTCCAGCTTGCATAGCTGTGCAAGCGAAACTCGTTCTCCGGAAGGAGCGACCATGCGAATGTTGCTGATAGCCTGCTGTGTGTTGCGGTATTGCCCCTGGTATCGCAACACCACGTCATATCGCTGCTCTCCAATCAATACCTGACTAACCGCATTTCCGCCCACTGCCGTCTGCACCGCATCCTGGATGTCTGCCACGTTGAGTCCAAATCGGGCCGCCATCTGGCGATCGATCGTGAGATTTAGATTGGGCTGGCCAAAGTCGCGCAGCAGCTTCAC
>CAIZFH010000051.1 GCA_903932155.1 uncultured Granulicella sp.
CGTTGGCGGACACGTAGACGATGCAAAAGGAGCGCCCATCGAGGGTGCAGCTATTACAATCGTCAACACAGGCAATAAGCAGATGTGGGAGACGACCACTGACGACAAAGGTCATTATTCGTTTCTGCTGCTGATGCCTGGAACGTACGATTTGTCAATAAAAGCCGAAGGACTAAACCACTTTGACGTCCAGGGCATCGCTTTGAGCCCCAACCAGAGCGCTGACTACAGCCCAAAACTGGCACCACTCGATGACTCAAAGAAGACAGCGCTGGCAGCCGGACATATGACTGTCGATTCTCAGACGGCCAGTCGCGCAACCACGCTAACAGCTAGCGACATTGCTGAACTCCCCACTTCACTCCGAAATTCGCTGCTGGCGGTTCACATGACTGCGGGTGTGACCGCGATCACCACGGGGGCAAGCCCCGAAAACACCGCCGATCAATTCTCCAGCCGGTTCGGCCTGAACGGTGGCAGGCAGAACGGCTCGTCCCTTCTGGTCGATGGTATACCGGTCAATTCCTTAGGTCGAGGCGACGCCATCGTGGTTCCCGGACAGGAGGCAGTCGGACAGTTTCAGATCGTGCGCGAAGCATACGATGCGCAGTTCGGCACTAGCGACGGCAGTGCAATTAACCTTGTCACCAAGAGCGGGACCAACGTCTTTCACGGAGGCGGCTTCGAGTTTCTGAGAAACAACGAACTAGACGCCAACCGCTGGGAAAGCAATAAGTATGGCGTTGCGCGCCAGCCGTTCCACCGCAACCAATACGGCGGCGACGTCGCCGGACCGCTGGGCACCAAAGAGTCCCGCTTCTTCTTCTTCGCGGGCTATGAGGCGCTTCGACAGACTGAACCGGCGATGGAGGTGGCTACTGTGCCGACGGCAGCTATGCGGAACGGAGACTTTAGCAGCGCGACAACGGCCGGAGGAACACTGGTTCCGATTTACAACCCATATACGGGTCGTCTGATACCAGGCGCGAATTATACGCGAGACATCTTTCCTGGCAATATCATCCCGGCCCATCTGCTGAACTCGTCGGGCGTTTTGGCCGCAAAGCTATATCCACTGGCTAACGCGGCTGGAACTGCGGGTAGCAACGGTCAATATGTGGGCACATCGAAGGTCGATACCGACAACAACCGTGCGGACACTCGATTGGATTGGGCGCCCACCGACCACCTGACCATGTTTGCGCGGGGGACCAGAGCCCGGCAGACCGCCAGTGTGCCGACGTTCTTCAACAACGGAGCGGATCAGACCGCAGGCCAGTCCGAGCCCCGCATCGGGTTTTCGGGGGGCGCAATCTGGGCTCCAACGGCGAATTCGACTTACAGCCTACTGCTGGGCGCCAGTAGCTGGCGCGATACCCAGACTACGGCCAATCAGAACTACAACGGCCTGGCGATAGGTCTCCCAGCCGCAACCGTGGCCTTGTTTCAGGCCAATACCATGCCGCAGTTGACGATCACCAACTATCAGGGACTCGGCAGCGCTGAAGCCAAGCAAAACGTCAGCGCCAACTATCACGGCGAGTTGAACGGATCGCGCCAGTATGACGAACACAGCCTGAAATTCGGATTCGCCTACCAGATCCAACGGTGGGATCCGCAGGACGCATATTCCGCACTGTTCAACTTCACAAATGGACTGACCTCCGGCCCAACCGCGTTGGTGGATACGAGTTTGTCTGGCAACTCCATCGCGTCTCTGCTGCTTGGCACCGGGGCCTCCGGGAGCGCGCCGTACAATCCTGGCCTCTCCATCAGTCAGAAATCCTATGCCTTGTACGTTCAGGACACGTGGCACTACAATCCGCGCCTGGCATTGTCGATCGGGCTCCGTTATGAAGTGCAGGGCGGCCCCAAGGAAAAGGCCGGGAAGTTCAACAATTTCGACCCGTTGGCCGTTAGCCCACTTGCCTCCTCAACAGGACTGACGCTCAAAGGCGGCTTGGTCTACGGCAGCCAGCCTCTGTGGACAACCCCCACCAACAACGTGGCGCCACTGTTGGGCGTAGCGTACAAGCTGATGGATGGGGTGATCCTCCGCGCTGGCTATGGGCTGTCGTACGTGCCTACAGGCCTGGCGGGCGTAGCCGCCTCGGACGGTTATTCCACCAATACCACCTGGCTATCCACCTTGGGAAATGCAGGATTCGTCCCGAGATACCTGCTCAGCAATCCGTTTCCCAACGGGCTGATTGCGGCCGCTGGGAGTGCGAGTGGCTTGTCCACCAACCTCGGCTCAGCCGTCAACGCCAATTTGAAGACTCACGCCACCAGCTACGTGAGCAACTACTCAACGGACCTGCAGATCCAGATCGGTGGCAACGGTCTGCTCGATGTCGGTTTCGCCGCCGCACAGGGCCGAAAACTCTCGCAGGGTGTCGCGACCAACCTCAATCAACTCGATCCGACTTACCTGGCTAAGGGACCAGAATTGAACCGGTTGGTCACCAACCCCTTCGCCAAGCTTATCACGTCGGGCCCCCTTTCGGGCAGCACTGTACCCGCCTATCAGCTGTTGTTACCCTATCGGCAATTCACCAGCGTCATGGCATCCGCGCTGACGCCACAAGCGAGTTCCAACTTCAACGCCCTGATCCTGAAGTACCACTACCGGCTCTCCAGAGACATGAATGTCCTGGCGACGTACCAGTGGTCGAAATCCATTGATAACGCGTCGGAGGCACAGGCATCCGAGATCAACGACGGCGTCAGCAACGTTTACAACTTGAACGGGGAACGCTCTCTCAGCGCTCATGACGTGCCGAAGGACCTGGCCGTCAGCTTCGTCTATATGCTGCCTTTCGGGCGGGATGAGGGCGCCGGCTCTTTCGACAAGATCAAGAACGCAGTGATTAGTGGGTGGCAGGTTTCTTCGGTAGGACGATTGGCCAGTGGGCTGCCGCTGCAGTTCTATGCGCCGAACAACCTGAGCACTTACGGCTACGCCGTCCAACGCCCGACCATTACTTCACTCAATTTCCTCACCGATATCACGAAAAAGGGACCCGACAACTGGTTCGATACGCTCAACACCAAAGCGCCGGCGGCGTATACGGTCGGGGACATGCCGCGTTATGTGGGCAACGTCCGAACCGGCGCTACGGCCAATCTGGACCTCAGCCTGAGTAAATCCTGGAATATCCTGGAACGGATTCGCATTCAACTGCGCGGCGAGGCCTTCAACGTCACCAACACGCC
>CAIZFH010000052.1 GCA_903932155.1 uncultured Granulicella sp.
AGCTTGTCGAGGTCAGCCTGCGCCGGATCCTTGGGGTTGTCGATCGAATTGAAGTAGACGAAGATGGGGCCGACCACCCGCCCCCAGTCCTGGCCAGCGGGAATCTCCGTGTTATCGCCCGCGCCATAGTGCCCAGAGGTCCAGTAGTCGAGGATGATGGCTTGCATGGACGCCGATCCGGGAGCGCTCATGTGGTCGATCAGATCCAGTTTGTCCGGACCGCCGCCGATGTACTCGTTGGAGGGGTTCATGAAATAGACGCCGATGTGGTCCTTGGTGCTGCTCCATCCCCAGGCCTGCAGTTTGTACATCAGCGCGTTATAGCTGTACTTGTGATCGACGGAGTTCTTATAGATACCCGTGGTGTAGAGGCTCTGCTCCTTGGCATGAACGGTGATGCCGCCGAGTACACTGCTCATCAGCATGTTGCGGTCTTTATCGACGGAGAGCCAGTCGAAGGTAGGGTTCAGATCCTCCAGAATGAAACGGTTCTCCCCCACATGTACGGCGGGGTACGAGGCCGGATGGGTGTACTCGTCGTAGGTATAGAAGCCACTGGCGCCGCGCTCCATCGTGAAGCGCGTCTCGATGTCCATGCTTCGGGGGTTGACACCCTTCACCGCAACCTCCGCGCGCTCTCCTCCATTGCTCACCGGGTCAATGGTTACCCTGGCAGTCACGGTGCCTGTGGGTGTCTGCTCCCAGCATTTGCCCCGGGACAGGATAGCAACTCCGCGATAGACGAGGGCCGACAGATTGCCGTCGCGCTTAGTGAGGGTAGCCTTAATGATGCCGTTGTCCAGCGTCCAGCTAGTGCCGTTGTCGGTGAGGGTAACCGGCGAGTTGACCGTGACTTTGGCCACCCTCGGCTGTGTGTTAGCGGCCTGTTGCGCCACTGCACCGCTTGTGAGAACAACTGCCAGAGAACAAACCGCAGTGACACCGATGGCTATTGCTTTCCTCATGTCGTAACCTTTCAGAATGAGCTTAAAAGAAAGACGTATCCGGCTAGCCTAGAGTCTCCGCTGAACCGCCGCTGATTGCAGGCCGGCTGAGAATTAGCCCGGGCTGCGATCAATCGTCCTTTCGAGTTTAGTGCTTTGCCAGAGGCAGGTCGAAAGAACCCATGCGAACGCTCACTGAGTCACGGACGATGAAACGC
The DNA here is from genome assembly GCA_903932155.1 of uncultured Granulicella sp. GTDB lineage: Bacteria > Acidobacteriota > Terriglobia > Terriglobales > Acidobacteriaceae > Edaphobacter. Next base: position 1,163 of record CAIZFH010000052.1, read on the forward strand.
AGGGCAGCAGACTTGGGCACCGGTGTCGCGATGAAGTAGAAATCGGCAGTCCGTGTCGTATCGTGCAAGTCAGTATCAGGCTTTGCGCTGGCCACCATTGCGTGTACTGTGTGGCCAAGCATTTTGCCCTTCGCATTGAGCGAGACAGCCATCACATAGACCGACGCGGTTGCACTGCCATCAGGCCTGGATTTCCAGGTAAGGTTGGCGACGCTTGCACGCACAATGTAAGTAGCGGGCGGCGCGCTGGGCAAGCTGTCGCGTTCAACGGTGACATGAATGCCGTTAAGCGGCATGGTGCCTTCGGCGGCAGTGGTCAGGTCGTAAGATGCGGTAGCCGCAGCCTTCTCCTGCTCCGTCTGACCGGAATAATACCCGCTGCGTGTCGTCGCTGTAAGTCCTGCACGCAAGCAAACGACGGATATTTTGCGGTATTTCGCTATGGCCTCGCTGATCGAACTTGGCGTGTAGGAAATGGTGTAATAACTGGAACCGAGGTCGACGGACGAGGCGATCTGCCTTGCAATGTCGTTCATACCGTGGACGACACGTCCACCGGTTACAGGCCCCAGCTTGTCGAAGTCCTGGCTGCTGTTGAACGGATCGACGTTTGTGCCGACAGAGTCCCCGGCAGCCTGCACAAAGGCCATCTGGGAGGCATCGGTGATCTCAGCCATACCTGGCACGGAACTCGTGGGATCTACAGCATAGAACGTTACGCGTGTGTCGAGCAGGACATCGGTGACATGGCGGAGAGCATCCTTCACCTCCTGCAGGTCGTCGCCGTCGAGGGCTTCGGGGTCGAGCGAGGGAAAGCCTCCGCCAACCCAGATCAGATTTTTCCTGCCGGGAATGCGTGCATAGCTTTGGGTGATCTCCTCGAGTGCCCGCAGCGATTGGTCCAGCCGCTCGATGGGACCGTGATCGGTCTTTCCGTTCACTTCGAGCGTCCATGGATACTGCGCAGGCGCAGCCGCTAGCGCATGTAGCAGAGAATCGCGATTGCGAGTGAGCATCTGCAGTTGCCGGAAGCGGTTGTCATCCACGCTTAACAGAGTTGTTGGCTGCGCTAACAGCGCAGGCTGGCTAGCCAGGTAGTCGCGCAGGCAGCGTCGCGCATACGAGCTGTCGGCAAAGTGTGTGTTGAGTTGGTCGAGCACAAGAATATTGACCGGCGATTGGCCGAAGTTCTCCGGCTGAGCTGGATCGTAGACAATGGATGCGTCTGCTGCGACCGAGGCCGACGGCAAACTGTGACCCGAGGGAGGCTCGAGCGAGCGAATATGCTGCAACTCGCCATCTTCAAACACCTGGAAATCCTGAGTGGTGAGCCCTTCGACAGACTTGCCGGTCCTGTCGGTAACAACAACGTCAAGAACGACTAGGCGTGCGTTTACCTTGAGTGCAGGAAGTGGCGTGGCGCGTGCAGGCTCAACCTTTGGCACAGGGGTCAACGTCTGCGCGTTAATGACTGGTGCTGATACGAGAGCCGCAGTTGCCATCAGGAGCTCAGTGGCGCAAACCACGATCTTGTGACGAAGAGTTCGCTGGACCACGGATAACAACGGCAACCTTTTTCTTCCTTCCCAAGGACGGCCTGCATCCCTGGCGTCGAAAACCGCGTACGATTTCGACATACTCTATTCTAACTACGGCAGGATTGAATGAACGAATCAGAAGTTGGCTGGTCAGCATGGCACCACGGGATCAAACGCAGTCTGGGAGTGTGTGCGCTCCTGTTCTGCATGAGTACTCCGCAGAGTTGGGCGTGGGGACGCGAGGGCCATCGTCTTACTGCATTGGTGACCGAACAGTACCTTTCTCCGGAGACGAAGGCGCAGGTCGTAGAACTGCTGCAGGCCGATGCTAAGAACAGGGAAACGCTGGCCGATGTCGCGCCATGGGCCGATGAGTATCGCACCGACCATCCGGAGACGGCCCAATGGCACTTCGTGGACATCCCAAAGACCGCCGTGACATTCGACCGTAACCGGGACTGTCCGGTATCGGAGAAGGACCCCAAGTCGCCGTGGCGCGATTGCGTGACAGATCGGATTCTGTACTTCGAGGGGCGACTGGGCGATACATCGCTGAGCGAAGCCGAACGTGCCATCGCGTTAAAGTTTCTGGTGCACTTTGTAGGTGACATCCACCAGCCGTTTCATGCTCTGGGAGACGATCGCGGAGGGAACGGTATCAGTGTGACGTTTCTCGGCAGTGCAACATGCGGTACTTATCGTTGCAACCTGCATGGCGTGTGGGACGACTCGATCATCGAATCTCAGGGACTGAGCGAGAAAAAATACACCGATAGGCTGCTGCAGGAGATCAAGGACAACAACTGGGAGCGGATGGCCGGGGGTGAGCCGACGACCTGGGCCAACATCTCCCATCACTATGCCGTGAACGCACTCGCTCCGAACGGGGCCTTCCTCACAAAGGAGTACGTTGCGGAGGAGGCCAAGGTTGTGGATGCACAACTGGCGCTTGGCGGTCTGCGCCTGGCACATATCCTGAACCGGATTCTGGGCACTCCCAGTACGCCCGCTGCCGGGGACGCACAATCCGGACGCAGTCCCCTGCCTGTGCAACCGACTGGCAATTCCCGCACTGCTCCTTCGTCGACGACATCGATGCAGCGCTAGCGGCTAGCCAATCTAGAAGTAGAAGCGGCCGGCAATCTGTAGCTGGCGTGGCGTCAACAGCGTATTGCTATTCGAGTTGAGATTCGTCCCGAAGAGCGGGTTGGCGATCAGATAGTCGGTGACTCCACTGACTTTCGCAGGAGCCGACTGCACTTGCTGGCATGAGAGTCCAGTGGTTGGTATGCCAGTGGGAACGGAACTCGAAATACAGTAGGCCGTTGTGTTCACCGAGGTGATGTTCTGGTGGTTCAATAGGTTGAATGCCTCGCCCATGATCTCGAAGCGATACCGTTCGCTCCCCCGGAACAGGTTGAAGGTCTTACTCAGGCGGAGATCGACCGTCGTGGTCATGGGCATGGTGAAGCTGTTGCGATCCAGGTCGGGGACGCGGGACGTGCCGCCGGCACCGAGAACGCCTCCATACAGGGTTCCAGTGATGCTGCCAGTCAAGCCCGCGCTGTAGGGCAGGCCTTCCTGAGCCTGAACGATGGGTGCGATCCCCCAGCCATTGAACGACGCCTTCTCCCAGCCGGTCAGTCTGGAGATATTGGTCCGGTAGGTGGCGGCGGCGATGAAGCGTAAAGGCACATTCAGGGAGCTGTTGGCGTATTCCCCACCAGGATTGAGCGGGTCCAGCAATTCGCTCGCGCTGCCAAAGCCTGTGCTGAGGTAGGGGTTGTAATCCATCGCATGGGCCCAGGTAAAGCTCGTGAGCAGCGAGAAGTTATTCGAGTAGCGGTGGTTTATCTGCACAGCGAGCGCGTGGTAGCTGGAGTTGACCTCGCTCTTGAAGTCGAGGACGTGATAGTAGCCTGGAAACTGACCCGAGTTGGCGGTGTAGGTCTGGTATGTATGAATACTATTGGCGAACAACGGAGGCGTTTTGCCACCGTGTGGATAGGTGATGTAAGCAGGCGTCGGCTGATAGCTGTTGTTGAGCACCTCGAAGGTCCGGTTATTGATAGAGCTAGCCGGACTCACATTCTGGTCGACTGCGGCAGCCATTTCCCGGCCAAACGACCCCATGTAATTAAGCGACAAGACGGTGTTCCAGCCAAGGCTCTGTTCCAGGGCTAGATCAACCTCGTGAACCTGCGGGTTTTGCAGGTGCTTATCCAGATAGGCGACTGTGCTGGAATAGTTGCCGCACGCTGCCTGGTACTGTACAGCCGAGGCGAATATCGACGGAAACGCCAAACAATTATTGGAGCCGTTTGCATTGAGGGCAACCTGGCTACCGGCGCCGCCTGAAAGCAGATCGGTCTGGATAATGTTGGAGTTGATCACGCGTCCGTAGTACAGCCCATATCCGCCCCGCAGCATGGTCTTGCCGTCGCCAAAAACATCGTACGAGAACCCAACGCGAGGACCGACGTTGTTTCGGTCGTCAGGCCGGCCGATGGTCTGGGGAATACCGAGGCCGCCGGTGCCAACCGTACCGCTGGTGTTTGGCAACGGGTTGGAAGGGATGTACTCGTATTCGTAGCGAAGGCCAAGAGAGAGCGTGAGCCTTGGCGTAACACGCCAGTCGTCCATTAGAAACCCGGCGTAGTCGGTGGTTGCAAGCTCCAACCGTGGATTTCCGAAGCCCTGGCTGAACGAGTAATACTGCGGTGTGTAGCCCCCGGATTTAGAGTTGCCAAGGCCGCTCGTTGCGTGCAGGTAGTCGGCGATGAAGTCCCATGAGTAGTCGAAACTATAGCTGCCGCCCTCTTCGTAGAGGTTGTCCACAAAGTCGAAGACGCGGTTGATCTCCACGCCGGCTTTGGTTGTGTGTTGGCCGTGGCTCCATAAGACCATGTCCTCACCCTGCATGCGCCGCTCGTTCGGCAGAGCGCGGCGCTCCAGGAAGTAGACGCGGCCGATATCGAAGCCGGTGCCGTCGAACTCATAACCTATCTGGACGGCTGGAGGCACCGAGGGAGCAAGAGGATCTCCGGGAATCGTGGCGCTCAACGGCTGTTCGTTAGGTGTTGGGGTCTGCGAACTCTCGTACTCAAAGTCACGGCCGTATTGAAAGAGAAAGCTGTTGACTTTGGAGCCTAGTACCGTCGAGAGTCGCATAATTCCGAAGTCTTCCTTGACAAAATCGTTGCCGAAGGACGAACGACCGTAAAAATTGGAGGCCTGTGTCTGGACGCCCGCGGGCGAACTGTAGCGCAGGCGGTTGTATTGCAGTGTGAGGCGGTTGGCGTCGTTGATCTGCCAGTCCAGCTTGGGGAAGTTGAGGACCTGGTCAGAGTGACGGGGAACCACGCCCAGGAACGACGCGATGACGCCCAGGCCCTGCTGGTAGTAGGACGCTGCCGCCTGATAGGACACACCGAACGCGGTCTGTATGCCGCAGGCACCCTGATCGCCGTAGGAAAGTCCACTACTGGAGCAAGTGAGACCCGCGGGAAGAACCTGGTCCGCTGGCGAAAATGTGTCGCTTGGGTCGGAAGCCCGCGCAGTGCCGGGAAAGTTCCTCTGACTCTGGTCGTACGAGTAGAACCAGAATAATTTGTTGCGCAACAGCGGGCCGCCTGCGCCGAAGCCCCACTGCTTGCGCCAGTCCTTGGGTTTATAGGGATAAGTGACAAAGTTGTTGGTGCCGGCGACTTGTGTCGTGAGTGTGGTATATGGGTTTTCGGCACCCAGGTTATTGTCGCGGTCGTAAAAGAAGACCTCGCCGTGGAATTGGTTGCCCCCGGACCTGGTGACGGTGTTGATAACACCGCCGGCTGCGCGGCCATACTCGGCGGAGAAGTTCGAGGCGTTCACCTGGAACTCCTGCACAGCCGCCTGCGACACAGAGTACGACGCTCGCGTTCGTCCCCGCTCCTCGGAGAAGTATGCCTGGTTATTGTCCGCGCCGTCGACCGTGCTGTTGTTCAGAAGGGCGCTGATGCCGCGGAAGCTGAGCAGGCCAAAGCCATTGGAGTCGGAAACGACGCCGGGGGTAAGCAGCGCGAAGTTGGACCAGCGCCTCCCGTTGATGGGCAGATTGTCGATGGCATTCTGGTCGATGGTGGTGGAGATCGCGTCGTCCTGAGTATGCATCAACGGTGTATCGTTCACGACCTCGACCGTACTGTTGACCGAGCCGACCTTGAGACTAGGCGATACATTCGCAAGACTACCCACTGTGACGGTGATCGAGTTCTCCCGGTAGGTCTCAAAGCCATCCGCAACAAAAGTTGCGCTATATGTGCCTGGCTCCAATAGGGGAAAGCTATACTCGCCGGACGCGTTGCTCTTGACGCTATGCGTAAGTCCAGTCTCAATGGAGTTCACTGTCACGGTGGTAGCGGGCAGCAGAGCGCCTCCGCTGTCGGTGATGGTGCCTCCGATCCCGCCCGTCGTCGCCGATTGTGCAAAGGCACTGCTGCCCAGCGTTGTGGCGATGGCGAAGACGATGGCGAGCGCAACATAGATCGATGAGTGCGCGAGGTGGACGAAGTGGGCGGACTTGCGAATGTTGTGTAGCATCCAGTGAATCTCCTGACCTAGGACCATGCCTGTGAAAAATGCGAGCCGGTAAAGAAAATTACGGTGGCCGAAACTATTCCTTCGACCTCCTGGTTGAGGCGAGCTACTTGACCGTAAGCGGGATGGTGAAAGTGGACACAGTTCCCGTGGAACCGGTCGCGGTGACTGTGATGGTGTACGGTCCGGACGGCGTTGCTGCTACGGCTGTCACGCTGTTATTGCATGCGACGGTTCCCGATGCGGCCAGAAGCAGCGCCAGCGCCATCCAGAAGTGGCCATACATCAGCGGAACGCGACGGCGGCGCAAGCCAACAATCAATGCCAGTCCAAGACCCAGCAACGTTGCAAGACTGCCCAGCAAGCCCTTGCCTCCACCCATCGAACTCAGCAGCGCGGAGGATCCCTGTTGCGTGATAATACTTACCGCAACCGTGTTGGTGGCAGAGCAGCCGGCTGCCGTGATCGTCGTCGGGCTAAAGCTCACTGATGAGTTGGCAGGCAGGCCTGTCGCGCTGAATGTAATCGTTCCGGTGTACACGGTCTGGGCTATGTTGAAGCTGTAAAGAGCCGTCTGTCCCGCGCTTACTAAATTTTGCTGGTATGTAATCGCCGAGGCAGCGAAAGCCGGCAGAGCCGTGGTGACGGACGCCGTGGCGGCGCTGGTAGAGGTCTTGAAATAACTGTCGCCACTGTAAGTCGCAGTGATCGTATACGTCCCGGGTGTGGAGAAGGTGTACGACAATATTGCTCCATACACCGGAGCGCCTGCGGTTCCGATGTTGCTGACCGCAACACCTGACGTTGGCGCAAGCGCCGTTCCGTTGGCATAGAAGATGATGGTGCCCGTTGGATTGGAGGGGCCATTGGCAACCAGGGAAGCGGTCAGTATGGACGGTGCCGTTGTGGAGAAGACGGTGCTGCCCGTGCAGGCAGCATTAGAACCGGTAGCGGAGACTGCCGTCCGCGTCACTGGACTCGGCACAAAGTTTCCAGTCAGAGGAAATGTGCCAATGCCGCTCAGTTGCGATTGAACCTGCAGCGCTCCGGTGAATGCGCCGAGTACGGAAGGCGCCGCCGTAATGGGTAGCCGACAATCCGTGGTCGTGTCGCTATTGGTGGTGCAGGAGGGGGACCCGAGGGAGAAGATGCTTGCTCCGGAGGTGAGCGTGTACCCGCCGGTCGCCGCCGAATCGCCCGCCGCGAAGTGGATGTCAACGATATTGGTCTGCGTGGCGCCGACGTTTCCGAACTGCGTTCCCGAGGCAATTTCGCGGATCAGGCCGGTTTCCGTGTCTCCCGCGTATAGGTTGGAGTTTGCGTCGACGAAAATGCCAAAGATTCCGGGACCAGGCAGTGTGGTGGTAGCGAAGAGGCCGCTGCCGCTGGAACCGAACTTCGATTGAAGAGCCGGGCAACCGTCGCCATACGCATCGGTAGCCGCGGAGCAGAATGTAGTTGCGCCGCCGGCAAGAAGGTACATGGTGTGACCTGCTGCGCCATCGACGCGCCAGATGACGCCACTGCTGGCGTCGGCGACATAGAGGTTCTTGAGAGCGTCCACGGCTACACCGAAGCTGCTGCCGATGCCGAAGCTCCCGGCCGCACCGCGCTTAGTGATGTCCTTGAGGGCGGTGGCCTGAATACCAGCATAGTTGCTGATGATGTTGGCCGAAGTAACCAAGCCTACATTGCTGTTGAACTCGTTGCCGAAGTAGACGTTGCCGGAGGGATCCACGGCCAGGCTATAGATCGCATCGTTGAAGCTGGTGGCCGCTAGGTTGCCGTCCACCCACTTTCCGAAATAGCAGCCGCCGCGCGAACCTGTAACCGCAGCGGTGAAGTCGGGGCATTCTGTGTTGGAAGCTGTTTTAGTGTTGAGATTGCCATAGCCGGCGAACTTCGCGATGGTCCCAGCGGGTACGGTCAGGCCCTGGATCGATTCGCTGGCGGCGGTCAGATTGATCACCTCCATCGCGTTGTTGCCTTCGTCCGCGACATAGAGGTTGCCGGCCGTATCGAATGCTATGCCGTAAGGAAAGTTGAGCAGGCTTTGGGTCGCGGCGTTGACCGGACCGGCAGTGCTGTTGACGTTGTAGCCGAAGGTGGTGCCGCCCGCAATGTTGGTAATGATGCCAGTCGTGGTGATTACGCCTGCGGTCGCCGCGACTTTGCGGATATTGTCGAAGTTCTGGTCTGCGAAGTACAGATCGCCCGTAGCGGAAAAGGCCAGGCCCATCGGCTTGCCGAGCTTTACTAACGTGCCCAGGCAGCCGTCTCCGTCTGCGTCTGTGGAGGTGTTTGCTCCGCAGGCCGTGCCGGACGCGGGCGAGGATGCTGCGCCACCTGCGACTGCTGTCACAACGCCGGTTATGGGGTCGATCCGCCGGATAAGACCGTTGGTAGCATCTGAGAAAAAGACGGCTCCCGTTGTATCGGTTATGACATATCGGGCGCCAGTGCCGGATGTCGCGGTAGGTGCGATCTGAATTTCGGTGGCAAGGCAACCGTCGCCATACGCATCTAGGGATTTAAAGCCCGAGACCGGACATGTCGCCCCACTGGCGATTGCTACCGTTCCGCCGCCCGCGATGAGCTTGACGGTGTATGGCAAAAGCTGTGGCGCGGTCTGGGCGGTCGCGTTGAAACCGAAGCCGGCAATCATCAGGGAGACTAACGGCAATAGAAAGCGGCGGCCTGCAAGACCTGGGTGACACCTGGAATTGGACACGAAGGATAGCTCCTCGACTTGTGCTGGTGCTGGTGACTCGCCTATGTTAAATACTCACTCGCAGATTCCGAGCATGAGGCACGGAAATTCGTCCGTTGTTGTGAGGCTTGATGAAAAGATAGTCCCATGCTATTACAGTCGAGGTGATAGCGGTCACATATCTTGCGAACAGATGTGGACATGTGGACGCAAAAGGATTGGGCTATAAGGGCAAAAATGCAAATGCCTAATGCTCCGCCGTAGCACTCGAAAAGACCTAGATTGCCTCTTGAATCTGTCTCATGCGGGATATGATCCGTCGCTTGCCGGTTCATGTTTCGCTATGGATGGCAAGACATGATTCAGCCATACGGGCCATGAGAGGCCGACGCAAAATTGACCTGAATGTAACTTACTGGTGTTTGCCAAGTGCTCTACAGCCACTAAGCTGTCAGACAAATGTGAATGTGCGTTGATCGGCAGACGCCCATCGCACATCAGTCCAGCGAAAAAGCTGCTGCCAGTTCCTTGATGACGAGTTCAGACATGGGTGCAACCTTCCCCAGGGGGCGGCTGTTGATGAGTGCCTCGGCGGTGGATTCCAGCACTTCCAGGCGATCGAATGCATCCAGGATGCTGGTGCCCAGCACCAGGACGCCATCGTTCTGAAGAAGTGCGATTGGGTTCCGCGGAGACATGCGCCGCGCCAGGTCTTCCCCATCCGCGAACTGCATCCCAAAGGGTATCTTCTGCACCTCGCGCAGGAAGACGTAGCTTTCAGGAATGGTCCGGGAATCGCAGGGGCAGTCCGTCACGCTGAAAGCGGTTCCATTTACAGGGGACGCATTGACGATGGCAGTAATCTGAGGATAGCGGCGGTAGATGGCCTGATGATTGGGGGTCGCCCGACTCGGGACCTTACCGCGTTCACACTTGCCTTTGGATATCAGAACGAAATCCTCAAGGTTTACCACGCTGCGATCCAATTCGTGGGGTGTAATCAGAAAGGAATCGTCGTCCAATCGCGCGGAAAAGCTGCCCGCCTTGCTAATGAGAAGGCGTTGCTGATATCCGCGGCGGATGAAGTCGGCCAGTTGTCGACGAGCTTCTTTCTCGCGGCTGTCTGCTGGGCCGCGATCGTATTCCTGTAGAAGTGGGGGCCCTACTCTGGACAGAGTGAGTTGTTCGTCGCTCAAGTAATGAACTTCACCCAGCAACCTCGCTTTAATGATGGTCTTCGCGGTGAACTCAAACATCTCAAATCGTTGGAAAGCTTCCTGCAAGTCCGCACCGCCCACGGCGACTCCGTGGTTCTCCAGAATGACGCAGTTAAAGTTCTGCTTAAAGATGTTGGCAATTTGCTGCCCGAGGGCAGCGCTTCCCGGCAATGCGTAGGGGGCAAAGCCTCCCGTTCCGCATATCTTGCTGGCCTGATGAAAGAGACGCGTATCCGGTACCTGCCCAACGATGCTGAAGGCTACCAGGGCCACCGGATGGGCATGCACGATCGCTCCCAGGTCTGGCCGCACGTCGTAGATCGCCTGGTGAAAAGGCAACTCCGAAGACGGGGGGTGATGGCCTTCCACCGACCCGTCTTTCCTTACGCAAACAATGTCGTCCCGGCGCAGGCTGCCCTTGTCGACTCGGGCGGGTGTGATCCAGATATCTCCATTGGCGTCTCGTATCGAAAGGTTGCCGCCGGAGGTGGTCGTCATCCGATACCGATAGATGCGATCCATCATCTGTATCAGTCCATCGCGAGGATGAAGAAGGTTCACTCGTGAATTCATATCGTCCTCAATCAATCTTGATCCGGTTCGTAACGTAGGGGCCCGGTGTTCTCGAGTTAGCTTACCTGAGGGTCTGCACGTCAGGCGTTGAAGTGTTGCAGGAGAGTAGGTTGTTTGTCTACAAAATCAAATAATCGGCGTATGCTGACTATCACTCCCGGGCCAGCGATTCCAATCTACTTTGAAAGGTGGCATTCAATGCCTGCTTATCTGATTCAAATCTCCTATACCCCGGAAACATTGGCGAGCTTTCTCAAACATCC
>CAIZFH010000053.1 GCA_903932155.1 uncultured Granulicella sp.
ATGTAGCCGACGCCGGGTTTGAGCAGGAAGGCAAGATCGACGGAGTAGCGTGGAATCTCGTCGCGGACGAGGTCAAAGGTCATGGGACTGTCATGTCCCTCGCGCTGCATGGCGACCGAGACGTGAGTACCACGAGGCCCTTTGAGCATGGAGGCGATGGCAGCGGAGTCCTTGCCATCTGCTGACTGACCGTCGATGGACAGGATTACGTCGCCTGGGCGGATGCCGGCTTTGAAGGCAGGAGTGCCCTCAAATGGAGCGAGTACTACGACATGAATAACTCCGCTCTTGTTCGGCTGCTGGGCGATTGACATGCCGACGCCGTAGTACTTGCCGTGCTGGTCTTCGCGCATCTGGGCGAAGGCCTTGGGATCGTAAAAATTGGAGTGCGGGTCGAGCGCGTGCAGCATTCCGGGGATGGCGCCGTCGTAGATTGCCTTGTCGATCTTGTCCTGGTTCAGCGGCTCCGCGTAGTTCTGTTCTACGAGGGAGTAGACATCGGTGAACTGGTGCAGCGAATCGCGCAGGTTGGACTCGTCTGATGCGGACTGAGCGACGACCTTATTGCCGACGAAGGAGCCGAGCAGGGCGCAGCTTGCCAAAAACAATGTGACGGAGAAGAGTGCGCGGCGGGTACGTGGGGCCATCGGTTTAATTACCTCGAAGAAGTGCGAGAAAGGCTTGCAGTTGGCCGCGAGAGAAGACTGGGAAACTCAGAAACCCAGTACAGCTTACGACGAGTATACATCGGTTCCGTAAGCGAAGCGGCGAGGCGGAGATGGGGCACAACCTCATCAACATCGCAAGAAGTATATATTTTCATATCGTTTAATCCTTCTACCCCCCACCCCTCCCCCCCCTGTAAAATAGCCAAAATCAGACAGATACGAAAAGTTACCCGCAAAGTATTCCTATCAAAACGACTTTCGGTCAAGTATTAGATTCTATGTAGTTTATGCGCAATGTGCAGTGCGCCTATATCCCCCTATTTAAATTGTACGCGCTGGAGCATAACTAGTATGCCAACTATTATTTCTGCGGATGTTATTGGTATGGCAATGGTTAGAAGAATTGTGGAGGGTCGAGGGTCTTGACATGCGGATTTTGTCAGGAAATATGGGGAAAGAAACTTAATGGAGGTCTGCACAAGGGGTCGGGATTGCCCAGGGTGGCTACTTCTGATCGCTGACTGCGATGGCGTAGTAGCCGGTTCGTGTCTGGACCCTAAGCTTGCCGCAGTTGACGGCAACCTTGCGAAAGGTACCGTCGGCCTTGGCATTCGTGGGGGTGTAGCTCATGAGGTACTGGGTTCGCAGCTCGTCCTGAATCTGGTTGAGGGCGTCTTCCAGCTTTCTGCCGTCGTGGCCAACGTTGATGACGCGACCTCCAGTATCGTTGGCGAGCTTATCCATATCGCGCGTGCCGGAGTCTGCGAGGTTGATGGTGCCGAAACCACCGCCATAGAAGGCGTGGTCTGCGATGAGGATGACGTAGACGATGGCATTGGACTTCTGCGCGGCCTCGGTGGCAGTCTTCAAAGTCTCCTGCGAGCCCTGGTCGCCGCCGTCCGTCAGCAGGACGAGGACCTTGCGACCTGCCTCCTGCGAGAGTTTATCGTGGGCAGCCAGGTAGACCGCATCGAAGAGGAGGGTGCCGCGCGGATCGCTGTTGCCGGTGACCGATCCGGTACCTGCGCCGGTGTTGATGGACGCCTTGTTGAGAGCGCGTGCGATCTCGCTGGCGCGGTTGGTATAGTCGGCCAGCAGGTCCACGTTGATGTCGAAGGAGATGAGAAAGGCCTCGTCTTTGGGGGTGAGGACATCGCGTAGGAATGTTGCGGTGGACTGCTGCTCCAGGGGAAGCACGTTCTGCTGCGATCCGGAGGTATCCAGCAGGATCCCAATCGTGAGCGGCAGGTTCTTCTCCTGGGTAAAGTTCTTTATGGTCTGGGGCACCTTGTCCTCGGCCACAACACAGTCGCTTTTGACCAGGTTGGTAACGAAGCCATTCTTGTCGTTTGCGGAGAAGTAGAGGTTGACCAGGTTGACGTTGATATTGAGGGTGGCGGCTGTGCTCTCGTCGGGGAGAGGTGCGGGAGCATCGGTGGCGGGAGGCGGTGCGCCAGGCGAGGGAGCCTCCTGGGCAAAGATCGGAGCGCGCAGAGTTGCCGGAAGCAGGAAGAGGGAGAGCAGAGCGGCAGCGAGGACAGAGGAACGCATAGCCTATTAGACGACGAAGATGGCCCTGAGGCATCGATTTTTCACGCAGGCTACTGACAGGAACGCCTACGCATACTCCGCGAAGCCTTGTTGATGCCCAAAGGCGTGCCGTGGAGGCCGCCAGTCGCGTCTAACAAGGTAGACAACCAGGGCAAACCGACGCTGGATCGAGGTGACGGGTGCGCGCACCGCTGGTAGTCTGATAGAGAATGGCACGGGGGTCTTCGAGTTGAGCAATCGTGTATTGGCAGGAACGCTGGCGTTAGGAATGCTTGGCGCGCTGGCATGGGCGCAGGCGGGGCCTGGGAAGACCATGACCGAGCCAGCGAATGCCTCGCAGCCGGGTCAGGTAACAATGGCGCAGCAGGCGATCCCGGACGCCCCCAAACCACAGACAAAGCTACCCAACCTGGGATCGGTGACGCCAGGCCAGGGAACAACCTCGAGCTCTACCAACGACGAGACGCCCAGCACGGGTACGTCTACTACGCCAACTGCTTTTGTGCCAGGAACCGCACTGCCGCCCAGCAATGTGTCTGAGGCAGTGGAGGAGCAGACCACGACGTATGACACCCCGACAGGCGATGCCGCCAAAGCGGCAACGATACGGGCCGGGGTCAATGTGGTCACCGTTCCGTTTACGGTGAAGGACTCCAAGGGAAACCTGGTGGCCGGATTGCAGTCCCGCGATATTCAGGTATACGAGAACGGCGTGATGCAACGCATTACACGATTCACAACCGATGCGGTCCCGCTGTCGGTGGCGCTGGTGATCGACCAGAGCATGACATTCGACAACATGGAACGGCTGAACGATTCTCTGGGCGCGGTGCAGGGAGCATTTACGCCCTACGATGAGATTTCGCTATTCAGATACAACAACGGCCCCAATATGGTGACCGACTTTACCGGCGCACAGAGCGCGCGGCTTACGTCCGCCATCGAGATATCCAAGGGCTCGGGTCGCGAACCCTTGATGGCAGGCAGCCTGAGCGGGCCAATGACGCAGACCACGGTCATCAACAACATGAACGTCGACCCCAATACGGCTTCGCAGCGAGGCAGTTCGGGCATCGTGTTAAACCCACCGAAGGAGGTACACACGCTGAACGACGCAATCCTGGCGGCAGCGAAGGCCCTCAGTAACCGGCCCAGTGGACGGCGGCGCGTTATTTACGTCATCTCCGACGGCAAGGAGTACGGCAGCAAGGCGAAGACCAAAGATGTGATCAAGTACCTGCAGACCAACCAGATCGAAGTAGATGGAACGCTGGTGGGAGACTCTTCCCTGCCCGTGATCGGATTTCTGGACCGCTTGCACCTGCCCCTAACCATGTCGGACAACATCCTTCCTCAGTATTACAACGCGACCGGCGGCAACTTTGACTCGGAGTTCCGTACCGGCGGGATTGAGAAGAGCTTTGCCAAGATCGCCGCGGAGGTTCGCAACAGGTATACGGTGGACTTCAATACCCACCTGCCGATGTACGACGAGAAGTACCGCAAGCTGGAGGTGAAGGTGATGCGCCCCGACCTGACGGTGCTTGCGAAGCAAGGTTACTATCCCACACCGCAGCCTACGCGTCCGCAGCCTGCCGCCACGCCTAAGCCGCGGCCCGCCACAGCGCCGTAAGCGATGGATCGACTGATGGGCGGCAACATTTTATTTGCGCTGGGCGCTGCTGTGATGTGGGGCGGCGGGGACTTCAGTGGTGGCATGGGAGTGAAGCGCGTGGGCGGTAGCCTGGGGGCGGCGCTGCGCGTGGTACTGCTGAGCCATGCAACCAGCTTTGTTGTACTGGTAACCGTGGCGCACATGCGCGGAGACGCAATGCCGCACGGCGCGCTGCTGGCTTGGGGAATTGCGGCGGGCGTGGCTGGCGGAGGAGCGCTGACAGCCTTCTATATTGCTCTGTCGCGAGGTGCGATGGGTGCATCGGCCGCGGTCAGTGGCCTGCTGGCAGCAGCCATTCCAGCGGCTCTGACGCTATGGCAGCAGGGACCTCCGGGCATCAGTCCGCTGCTGGGCTTTGTAGTTGCTGCCCTGGCGATATGGCTGATCGCGGCAAGCCCGACTGAATCGACAACAAGTGGCAGCACCCGCCAGACGATGGTCTTGGCGATGCTGGCTGGGTTAGGCTTCGGCTTCTACTTTGTGGCCTTGAAGATGGCCAGCCCAGTAGGCGTGATCTGGCCGATGGCAGCGGCCAGAATCGGTAGCCTCAGCATCTGCTTGCTGATGTTTATTGGGATGCGTTTGAGGGATGCGAAGACGGGCGCTGCACAGGTGAGACTCAACCGCACTGCGGTTGGCTGGGCGCTGGCAACCGCGCTGCTGGACACATCAGGCAATCTGCTGTTTGTTGCGGCTACGCGCGCGGGACGGTTGGATGTGGCGTCCGTGCTGGCATCGCTGTATCCGGCAACCACCATTTTGCTTGCGGCGCTTGCCCTGGGCGAATGGCCCACACGCAGGCAAGCTCTGGGAATGGTCGCTGCGGCAGCGGCCGTTGCGCTGATCGCACTGTAGTCCTCTTGCAGCAGGATGCGGCAAGGAACCCTATCCTTGCATGGGATTCGAAGTCGCCAGATATAGGGGACGGGCCGGTAAGCTCACGGCCATCCGAACCTAATTGTGTTCCACAGAAAGTGCTGGGTAATCCTACTTGGTGACTGCCTGTTGCTGGGCCTTCTGCTCCGCGGCAAGCTTTGCTTCCGCCGCGACCCTGGCCTCGGCAGCCATCTTGGCTTCCTGATAGGCCTTAGCCTCCAGCTCATCTTTTTTCTTCTTCTCGTCCGCGTCTTCTTCCTCAAGGCCCTTCAGTCCGGACTTGAAGCCACGCAGGCCTTCACCCAGACCTTTGCCTAACTCCGGCAGCTTTTTGCCGCCGAAGAGCACGATCACAATGAGGCCAATCACGAGTAGATGCATCGGTTGAAACAGGTCGCCCATAGAAACTCTCCTTGCAGGATTGGGCGTACATAGGACGCCGGACTGCACCTATTATTGTCGCACATCTGCGGCGACATACAGCACCTTCCTGAGGGGGCCGCGCAAGCAGGCGGCACTTCGCTCTACACTAATGCCGTGCCCATAGAACCCAGCGCGACGCCTGAAGCAGCCACACCGAAGCTGCGGTTGAGCCAACGCCTGATATTGGCCGTTGTGCCGCCGCTGGCCGCGCTGCTGATCCGGCTGTTGAGTATGACCCTTCGCTACGAAGATCGGATTGAGCCTGGGGCCACGCCCGCACAGTTTGTTACAGGCCCTTCCATCTTCGTGATGTGGCACCGCTCGGTGATCTCCAGCGCGTACCGCTTCCGCAAGATGAACATAGCCATGCTGATCAGCAACAGCTTCGACGGCGAGCTGATTGCGCGGACGTCGAGTCTGCTGGGCTTCTACCCGGTGCGCGGATCAAGTACGCGCGGAGGAGCGGCAGCCCTGCTGAAGATGCAGCACGCCTATGGCGAAGGCCACCTCTGCGCCATTACCGCCGACGGGCCGCGTGGGCCGGTCTACGTCGCCAAGTCTGGCGCCGCGCGGCTGGCCAACATGGTCGGCGAGTTGAATGCCGAAGGCCAGCCCGGCGGCGCCTGGGTCGGATGCTTCTATGCGCGTCCCGAGCGCGCCTGGGAGCTTCGTTCCTGGGACCGCCATATGATTCCCAAACCATTCTCGCGTGTGATCATCACCTGGGCCACGCCGGTCCCTGCAGGCGAGGTCACGCCAGAGAGCGTGCAAGCCGCGCTGGACCGCGCTGTGCAAATGGCCGAGGGACGCAGCTAAACTGGAGAGCCGTGCTTGTCTCTGAATATGACTTCGCTTTGCCGGAAGAACTGATTGCGCAGCATCCGCCCGCCGAGCGCGGATCGAGCCGGATGCTGGTGCTGGATCGCGCAACCGGAACACTCCGCGACGAGCGGTTTGGCAGCCTTCCCAACCTCCTGCAACCTGGCGATCTGCTGGTCCTCAACGACTCGCGCGTGATGCCTGCACGGCTGTTTGCGACCCGCGCCGGTGCGCGCACCCAGCACAACTCGCCGCATCCCAGCGGGCTCATCGAAGTTCTGCTGACCGAGCCGGTGGAAGATGCAGCGCACCCCGCCGAGAACCTGTGGCGCGCATTGGTCCGGCCTGCGCGCAAGGTGCAACCGGGCGAGACACTGCTGTTTTCAGAGCGTGGCTGCGGAGAACCCTTGCTGCGCGCCGAGGTCGTCGCCTCCGGCCCCTTCGGCGAGCGAACGCTGCGCTTTGCGCCGGTGGAGGACTTCCAAGCGACGCTGGCACGCATCGGTCACATGCCGCTGCCTCCGTATATTCGCCGCGACCGGGAACTGCAGACGGATTCAGAGGAAGATTGTGCCCGCTACCAGACCGTCTACAGCCAGCAGCCTGGTTCTGCCGCCGCCCCCACCGCCGGACTGCACTTTACTCCGCAGATCCTGGCCGCACTAGCAACGCGCGGGGTGGAGATCGCCACTCTGACCCTGCACGTGGGACTGGGGACCTTTCAGCCTGTGCGGGTGGAGCGGGTCGAAGAGATTCGCCTGCATAGTGAGCGCTATACGCTGCCCGCAGCCACCGCCGAGGCACTCAACCGCGCTGTGACCGATGGCCGGCGCATTGTCGCGGTTGGGACCACCACAACGCGGACGCTGGAGCACATTGCAGCAGAGGCCAGATTGGCCGGGGAGGATCGGCTGAAGGCGCACTCCGGCTCGACCTCGATCTTCCTTGCATCGGGGCATAGATTCCGCTTGGTTGGCGGTCTGCTGACAAACTTTCATCTGCCTAAATCCACCCTATTAATGTTGGTTGCCGCCTTTGCGGAGGCCGGAGATCTGGAGCACTCAGAGCAGGGCCGCGGGATGGTTCTGGCCGCCTACGCGCACGCCATCCGAGCTGGCTACCGTTTCTACTCTTACGGCGACTGCATGGTCGTGTTATGAGCTGGTTGGGACGGGGTTTGGGGCAGGGATTGGCGGAAAACTCCTATTTCCAGAGATTTTTCCACATTAAGGGAGTTTTTCCACATTTCAGCGTGTTATCCACTTTTACACCCAAAGTCCACAGTTCATGCACCACTCCTGCGCCTTGTCTCACTCTCCGTGCCGCCCTACTCTCAACTGAGACGAGATTGCAAAAAAACTGCCGACTACCCCCCATCTGGGGCGTTTAGCGATGCTGTATCCAGAGTCGATATTAAGGAGGGCACCAGAAAGGCACAGTACGGGGTTATTAAACCCGCATGAAATGGCTACATTATGAGAATTCCACAGCAATTTCCCTTATTTTTTGATTCACTTGTCGTTAACAATCCCGAAATAGGGAGTATTCGCTGAGGCAACACAACATCTTGTGCTTTATACTTGACACACCCCACTGGGGGCGGTACTTTCACGATTGCAACTCAATAGCTGTCGAATCGAAAGTCCAAAGCAAGCACGGTCCCCCCTATCGCCTCCATTGTTTTGCGGCTGGTCCTCGCGACTCTCCGCAGTAGTAGAGGCAGTGGCAGACCACTTATATGATGCACTCCGCATGGATGGATTCAATCTGGCCTAAGCAGCAGAGGCCCGCGGGCAGCGTCGCTGATTTTATTAGCTTTATGCGCAATACCAGGCCCCCTTTGCAAGACTCGGACCGGTACCACCAGAGCACCCTATAGAGAGAAGGAGACCTACCCCCGATGACCCCGATTCAGACCCATACCGACGCGATCAATCTCTCCGCGACCCAACCGATTGCAGCCGAGCGTCCCGCTGCCGGTCGCGCCACCGGTCTCTCCTTCTCGCGGCACTTCACGCGGCCCGGCATCTCCCCCTTTGACGAGATCACCTGGGAGCTGCGCGATGCCGTGATCCAGGACTACAAGGGCCGCACCATCTTCGAGCAAAAGAGCGTGGAAGTGCCGAGCGACTGGTCGATGACCGCGACCAATATTGTTGCGTCGAAGTACCTGCATGGCCAGGTAGGCACGCCGGAGCGCGAGAGCGGGGTGCGTGCACTGATCACTCGCGTGGCCGAAAGCATTCGCGACTGGGGCATCCGCGGGGGCTACTTTGCCACACCAGCCGACGCAGACACCTTCTTTGCGGAACTCTCCCACCTGCTGCTCAACCAGAAGGTCGCTTTCAATTCGCCGGTGTGGTTCAACGTGGGCTGCGACCGGCTGGAGCCCAACTCCGACGCTCAGAACTGGCACTGGAACCCAGCCACTGGCCGGGTGGAGTACTCCGTCACCGGCTACACCAAGCCGCAGTGCAGCGCGTGCTTCATCAACTCGGTCAACGACTCGCTGGATTCCATCCTGACGCTGGCCAAGACCGAGGGCATGCTCTTCAAGTGGGGCTCCGGTGCGGGCTCCAACCTCTCCAACATCCGAGGCAGCATGGAGACGCTCTCCGGCGGCGGCACAGCCAGCGGTCCGCTCTCTTTCATGCGCGGCTTCGATGCGTTCGCCGGTGTTATCAAGAGCGGCGGCAAGACGCGGCGCGCGGCCAAGATGGTGATCCTCAACATCGACCATCCTGACATTGAAGACTTCATCGAGTGCAAGGTGAAGGAGGAGACCAAGGCATGGCACCTGGTACAGGCTGGTTACGACGGCTCTGGCCCGGACTCTGAGGCATACAGCTCCATCTTCTTCCAGAACGCCAACAACAGCGTGCGCGTGACCGACGAGTTCATGCAAGCGGTGGATGCCGACAGCAGCTTCAGCACGCGCACAGTGAAGGGCCGCGAGCCGGTGAAGGAGTACTCCGCGCGCGACCTGATGCACAAGATTGCCGATGCCACGTGGAAGTGCGGCGACCCGGGAATGCAGTACGACAGCACCATCAACAAATGGCACACCAG
>CAIZFH010000054.1 GCA_903932155.1 uncultured Granulicella sp.
GCTGTGCATCTTCTGCGGCACCGTCGGCAAGTCAGCGCAATTCCCCCTCCACGTCTGGCTGCCGGACGCCATGGAAGGCCCCACGCCCGTCTCCGCGTTGATCCATGCGGCCACGATGGTTGCCGCTGGTGTTTACATGCTGGCGCGAGTCTATTTCGTCATCTCCGCCGCGCCCGCCGCGATGGAGGTCATCGCGTGGATTGGCACCATCACCGCCGTCCTTGCCGCGCTGATGGCCACGCAGCAGAACGACATCAAACGCGTGCTCGCTTACTCCACGCTGTCGCAGCTTGGCTACATGGTCATGGCTGTCGGCGTCGCATCGCCCCACGGCGCGATGTTCCACCTCTTCACGCACGCCTTTTTCAAAGCCCTGCTGTTCCTCGGCGCGGGCTCGGTGATCTACGCGTGCCATCACGAACAGGATATTTGGCGCATGGGCGGCTTGTGGAAGAAACAGCCGATCACCACCGCCACCTTCGCCGTCGGCACGCTCGCTCTCATGGGCGTATATTGGTTTAGCGGATTTTACAGCAAGGACTCGATCCTCATCGCCGCGAGCGAAAGCCACAAAGCGATCTATTATTGCGGGCTGTTCGCGGCGTTTCTCACGGCCTTTTACATGACGAGGCTCTTCGTTGTAGTCTTCTTCGGCAAGGCCCGCACCGAACATGCGGCCCACGCGCACGAGTCCCCGGCGGTGATGTGGATTCCGCTTGTGCTGCTGGCTATCCCTGCATTCTGCGCTGGCTATCCCAAGGTCATTGAAATCTTCCTGAATACCGAAGGACTCCATCATGAAGGGTCCATCGTTCCCTGCATCGCAAGCTGCGTGGGACTCGCAGGCATCCTGCTCGGTTTCCTCATTTACCGGGGCAAAGAAAAAGACCCAATCTACATCCCGCTCTTCGCCAACAAATTCTACTTCGACGAAATCTACGCGCTCATCATCTGGAACACGCAAGACTTGCTCGCGCGGGTCAGCGCTTTTGTGGACCGCTGGGTCCTCGACACAGCCATCGTTCGCGGGCTCGCCAGTTCGACCTGGGGTTGCGGGTTCATCCTGCGCTTTGCCCAGTTCGGCAACCTGCAAGGGTACGCGTTGCTGTTCGGAGCCGGAGTCGTCGCCCTCTTTTACTTCATCCTTTTCTTTAAATAGCCGTGCAAAACCTTCTCAGCCTCCTCATCGCCATCCCGATCGTTGCCGCGATTGCCATTCTCCTGGGCGCTTGCGCCAAGAAGACCGCTCTCCTTGCAACCACGGTGAACCTGCTCCTCACTCTTTTCCTGGTCTTTCACTATGACCAGGCCAAGGCCGGATACCAATTCACCTCCAGTATACTCCTCGCGCCGGATTGGAAGATCAGCTTCTTCCTCGGCCTGGACGGCTTGAGCCTCCTCATGCTGCTCCTGACGGCCATCGTCTCCCTGGCTGCCATCTGGATCGCTCCGCACCCGGAGAAACTGGAACGTTACCCAAACCTCTACTACGCCTGCTTGCTGTTCATCGTCGCGGGGGCCACGGGCGCGTTCGCCTCGCTTGATCTCTTCTTCTTCTACGCCTTCCATGAACTGGCACTCATCCCGACTTTCCTGTTGATCGGCATCTGGGGCTCGGGTGACCGGATCACCGCCGCGTGGAAGATCACCATCTACCTCGCGCTCGGTAGCTTTATTTTGTTGATCGGCCTGCTCGCTCTCTACCTGAGCATCCCGGAAGC
>CAIZFH010000055.1 GCA_903932155.1 uncultured Granulicella sp.
CTCGCCAGCATCGCGCAACTCCTCTGGGTCGCAACATGGAAGCCCTTACCGAACCACATCACCGCCGACTGGGTGTCCTCGCCCCAACCGCCGCGTCAGCATCCCCTCCTGGTCTGGATCGTCTTCGACGAACTCTCCTACGACCAGCTCTTCGAGCACCGCGCACCCAACCTCGCTCTCCCGAACTTCGACGCCCTCCGCGCCCAGAGCACGCTCTTCACCAACACGCGCTCCATCGGCATCCACACCGTCAAGGTCATCCCCTCGCTGCTCACCGGCAACATCGTCGACGGCATCCGATACACCTTCAGCAATCGCCTCTGGGTCCACCACAGCGATGAATCAGGCCGCCAACTCGTCGACGGTGCCAGCTCTGTCTTCGGCGACGCCGTGCAAGCCGGTTGGCGCACCGCCGCCGTCGGCTGGTACAACCCCTACTGCTCTCTCTACGCACCCGACATCCAGAACTGCTACTGGACGGACCACGATATGCAGGACGGCCCCATGTCGCAGAGCGGCACCCTCGCCGCCAACATCGCATCCCCGCTGCAGCAGCTCGCCGTCGAACTCATCTCACCGGCCCGCGCCGACCGCGATCTGTGCAACTACGACCTCCGCCTGCGTCACCAAACCCAGACCGACCTGCAGCAACACGCCCTGCAAATCCTGCGCACCGACCAGGCAGACTTCGTCTTCCTGCACCTCTCCATTCCGCACAGCCCCAACACTTGGAGCAGGGCCCAGAACGACTACGCCACCCAGTGTGGCAGCTCCTACCTCGATAACCTCGCCCTCACAGACCGCGTCCTCGGCCAGTTCCTCGCCACCCTCCAATCTTCCCCCCGCTGGAACCAGACCACGCTCATCGTCCAGGGAGATCACGGCTGGCGCACCGCCCTCTGGCGCGGCCTGCCCGCCTGGACCCAGGAAGACGAAGTCGCCTCCCGCGGACTATTCGACCCACGCCCCGCCCTGCTCATCCACCAGCCCGCCCAATCCCAGCCCCAAACCGTCTCCACACCCTGGCCCATCGTCCAGATCCACTCCGTCGTCGTGCAGCTCCTCCACCACCAATCCCCCACCCTCTAGAATTGGTGCGCAAGCTCGCCAAGAACCATCGTGAGGGACTGTCGCCAGTCCATCATGCGCCAGCCGAACCGGCCGCCAAGCGATGGCTCTAATCGAACGTGATCATGATCTTGGTGAAGGCTGCTGGGTTCTCGCTCCAGGCGCGCAGGATCGCGGGCGCTTCTTCCAGCGGCACCGTCGCGCTGATAGCCTGCGAGGTGGGAAAGCGCTTCTGTTCGAACATGCGGATCACCTCTTTGAAGTCCTGGGGCAGTGCGTTGCGAGAGCCGCGAATGTCGAGTTCCTTCTGCACGAACAGGCGCGTCTCGAAGCTGACGTGGTCCTTGGCGTATCCGATATACACCACGCGACCGGCGAAGCAGACCTCCTCCACCGCCGCGCGATAGGTATCCGGCCTGCCAATCGCTTCGATGATCACGTCGGGGCCGTGGCCGCCGGTGAGTTCCTGAAGCCGCGCATGCACGTCATCGCGCGTGGTATTGATCAGCTCCCGCGCACCGCAGTCTTTGGCAATCGCCAGCTTCTTGTCATCAATGTCGATAGCCACAACCCGCGCATCGCGGAAAGCAGCCGCAGCCACCGCGCCCAGGCCAACGCCGCCGCATCCGTAGATGGCAACCGTATCCGCCGCTGTGACGCATCCTCGCGCCACCGCATGGCAGCCCACGGTCAGCGGCTCCACCAGGCATAGCTCCTCCACCGGAAGGGGCGCCGCATAAAGCTTCTCCAGCGGCATACTGAAGTAGTCCATCAACGCGCCGTCGCGCTGCACGCCCAGAGTCTGGTTATAACGGCACGCGTTGACGCGGCCCTGGCGGCAGGAGCTGCATTTACCACAGTTCGTGTAGGGCGACATCGTAACATTCATTCCTTCGGCCAGGCCGAGGTCGTTGGCGGGCACATGCTCCAGCGTTGCGGCAATCTCGTGGCCGGGAATCCGGGGATAGGTCACCAGAGGGTTCTTGCCCAGAAATGTGCTGAGGTCGGTGCCGCACAGGCCGATACGGCGAATCCGCATCGTGGCTTCCAGCGGATCGGAAGCCGGACGTGCTATTTCAATGACGCGCGCCTCGCCGGGCCGGTCGATTACAAGTGCTCTCATTCTTTCCCTTGTCTCTCTTCAGCTCTTACTCCATTAAGAGCTGCAACCTCAGTCAGTATAGATGACCGCAAATGTCCTTGATGCGCCCTGCAAACGGTGCAGCAAGGCCGCCCATACGCAAGAATGCGAATTTCCGGAGCAATCCTCCGTGAATGTGGGAAGATAGGCAGGATGGCTACAGTCGGCGTCATTATCCCTGCGTTCAATGCGGCAAGAACTCTGGCAATCGCACTGGAGAGCGTCTCTTCACAGACCTTCGACGACTGGCAGATACTGCTGGTGGACGATGGCAGCACCGACGACACGGCCCAGGTAGTTGCTCCGTTCCTCGAACGCTTCGGCCAAAAAATTAAATACATTCATCAGGAGAATCGCGGCCTGCCTGCGGCAAGAAACGCCGCCATTCGCGCCTCCAGCACCGAATTCCTCGCTCTGCTGGATGCCGACGACGTGTGGCTTCCATGCCGGCTTGCAGAGTCCGTGAAGATTTTGCGCGAGCGGCCACAGGCAGGTCTCTCCTATGGCGGCATCACCTCCATCGACCAGGAAGGCACGCCAACCGGAACATTCGATGGAAACAAGAAATACGCGGAAGGCCGTATTGCCCCACAGATTTATATGCGCAGGGTCTCTCTGCCCTGTCCCACTCTCACCTTCCGCCGTAGTTGCATTGAGGAGGTCGGACTCTTCGACGAGACGATGCGCGCCACGGAAGACCGCGACCTCTGCCTGCGCATCGCACTGCATTACGAAGTAGCGTTTGTCCCCAGGGTCATCGCGTACTACAGAATCTCTCCCAGCTCGATGACCACCGATCCGCAGCGCATGTTTCTGGCGCAGATGCAGTTCATCCAAAAAAATTATGGCGCTCCCGGATGCGGCTGGGGAGCCCGCCGCGTCGCCCTAAGCCAGTGCTACAAACAGCGTGCCGACGCCCTGTCCGTCCGCCGCAAACCGTGGTCTGCCCTGGCCAGCTCCCTGCGCGCCCTGGTGCTCTATCCCTTTGACCTCGGCACTGTGTGGACCGCCGCAACCATGCTACTGCGTTGCGCTGGACTCCATCGCTGACCTTTCCGCCAAATAAAAAACTTACTGCGGAGTGGCCCCCAAGCCACGCGCCGGGGTGGCAGGCGACAGATGATAGTCAAAATGGTCGAGGTCCTGTTCCCTTGAAAGACGCGGCTCAGAGACAAACTTCGGGTCACCGCATTTCTCGTGAATAGAACCTACTGGGCAGCCAACGCCCCGGATTCCGTAGTAAATGTTGTCGGTGCGAATCACATGTCCGATGGGCTTCTGATAATAGAAGCCGCCCGGCCCTCCCGGCTTTCCACCCATGTTGTAGGTGCCCGAATTCTCGAATCCAAGCACAATGTTGTATTTGAAGGTGAGCGTGCTGGCAGAGCAGCCGCCTTCATCCCAACAGCCAATGTCAAAACTGGTTGGTGCGTAGGTGACAATCGTGTTGTTGGCGATCAGCGCCGTGCCTCCCTGCCGGAAGTTAAACGAGAGTGCATCCCCCGACCGGCAGAAGTCGCCCAGATGGGCGTTGTAGGTGCCCGGCAATCCCGCCATGGGCTGAGACATCCGCAGACAGTTCGCCATTACAGTGTTGTTGGTAAACACCGCCGGATTTTCGTTTGGTCCCCACTTGAACGGTTGCCCATTGTTGCCCTGCGCCGTGGAGTTGGTCACCGTCAAGGTGCATCGGCCTGTGTCGATATGCCCCAGGTCCAGCCCGTCCTGCGTGTTGTAGTTAAACGCGGAGTGGTCTACGTTGGCTGTTATGCAAATGCCCGGAGGCGTTCCAACTCCATCTCCATAGCCTCCATTGCTCTGGCCATAGCAGGAGTCGGCCGCGTTGCCGGGATAGATCTGGTTGCATCCGCTCCACTCAATGGTGGAGTAGTTGAAGTTCCACACTGCATTGACGCTGGGTGTTTGCCTGCCATCGTCAAAGTCCCACCCGGCCATGCCGTTGTAGGCAATATCGCAGCGCAGGCAGGTTACGACCCCTCCAATGGGCCCGATCACTCCGCGGTCCGTGTGCCCATGGATCCATAAGTCCTGCATCAACAGATCGTGCGTATGCGTGTCCGTGGCAATGCCGTCGGAGTCGTAGTCATCCAGCGGATCGCCCCTGCTGCATCCTCTGGGCAGCATCGGATCGCCGTGCGAGATGCACTGCGCGTGGCTGGTCACCTCCAGGCACTGCACATCCACATACTGCGCCCCGGATAAGTTGAGCGCGCTGCCGTTGCCAAACCCGCCGAAGATCTGCGTCACCTTGCTCTTGTCCACCGCGTTTCCCACGCTGCAACTTGCGTAGTTTTCGCCCAGGATGCGCGTGTGCCGCGCCGGAGTGCCGGCTGGGATGGTGGGGTTGTGGCAGGCGCCGGGCCCCTGTCCGCCATAACACCAGGTATAGCCCGCGCCCTTGCCGGTGGCTGCATCGAAGCCAACACGCCACGGGCCGCCGCGAAGTATCACCGTGTCGCCGCCCGCAATCACCCACGCATCGTTCGCGTAACTCTGGTCATCCCACAGATAGCGGAAGTCCTTGAAGGCGCATGGCTGGTTCACACCCTTGCCGCGATACGCAGTGTCCGCTTTGCCATCGCACTGGCCCGCAGGCGACTTTGCGGAATACCGCGTCCCTCCGTCCTTGCGGACATACCAGGTCGTCCCAAACGCAGGCAAAGAGATCGTCATGACTAAAAGCGACCACAGAATCTTGTGACCAATTCTCACGGTTTGGTTGCTCCATTCGTGGGCGGATTCGCTCGCTGTGCGCAGCCTCGCTCAAGCGCAGTATAGACGATAGCCGCGCTCGCGAGACTTGCCCCAGATGCTCTTCTTTGGAGTGACTACGAAAGGCTAGGGCACCAGAGGCTTTGTGGTGATTCAGAGGATGGGCCACCCGCCTGTTGGCCCCCAATGTTCACATGAATGATCCCGGGCTCAACTCGACAACTAGGCGGGGATTTGCGACACGAAGTGCGGTCCCATCTTTCGTAAACGTAATCTCCAGAACGTATTTTTTGCCTTTCTCACCCATGAAATTCGCAATCCATCTGCTAGTGTGACTTTTACTGGTTTCCCACGCCGTATCTTTGCCGCGAACTGTGCCGTGCGCGACAGGCTGGCCGTCGGCAAACAAAGTCCATTCCGCTTCAACAGCCAAAGGAAAACCGACCAATTCACAGTTATCATGCTCCCAAGCAAAATGCACGCCCAGCATACATTTTGTTTGTCCGAGAGGAAGTGCATTATCAACTTGCAGTGCGACGATGTACTGTTTATGTTTCACTGTGAATTCGGGTGAACGAATCATCCCTTTCTCCAGTGTTACCGGTATATCCATAACCGGCTGACAGAATGCCGACGTGGATAATGAAAGTACGAACAGCAACACTGTAGCGATCACATAAACACTACGTTGCAATTTGTCTGGTATTTGTGGCAGCTTCTGCATAAATATTTACCGGTCCTGTTAAGAATTTGACGTGTCCATCCCTCTTATCACTACGGATACCAGAGCCGTAATACGAGCGGGAAAGGCATAAACGGAAATCGCCAAGAAAGGTACGGGGCCAAGTGCGGCGGCACCGGCACCAGCAGCAGCATATTGCCCCGGCGACATTGCATTGCCTTGAAATAAACAAGGGTTTGGCGGGGTTAGGTTATTTGGGGCGAAAACACTTCAGGAATATTACTCGCCTGCGCTCAGCGTCGTGATACGCCCTTTTTGTAGTAAAAACCCATCAGAGTGAAGCCAACCACAATCAGCGCTATCCCGGTTGCGATGCGGATTGCAGAACCAGGGTAGATGATCCAGATAGCAAGTGCAATCGTACCCACGGCCCATGTTGCACAAGCCCAATCCCGCTGCCTGAAGACGACTCCTTCGAGCAGCCCGAACAGAAAAGTCAACGCCAAAAGCACGCAACGGACTGCCGTTTGAGATATGTGCATAGCATTTCTCCTAAGGAACATTTCGACAAGTAAAGCGGGCATATGCGTCTGCAGTAGTGGAAAATACTGTTGCACCGGTGGCGACAGGCACAACAACCCATTCAGCAGTCGTGGCAGTTGTAGCCCAGAACGCTCCACCTTCGGCGGCGTCTGGCGGGTGGCCTACCCTTTCCGTGTGTACTCTCATCATCAACCTCAAAATATTGGGTGCCCCATCCTTCGCTTTTTTCTAGCGAAGGGTGGGAGAGTTACATTCCCCTTACCAGCATCGTCTTTGCTTCTCGTCTTCGTGCCGTCCACTCCGACTCAATCTCAACCGCACCCCATTCTATCCCCGGGTCTTTTGTTGGAATCTCAAATAAGACTTTTCACAACCCTCCTCAACCACGAGCCCCCGCCCTTGCCTATTCTCTGATCCCTGCTCCCTGACCACTGTTTTTCTTGTCAAGGGGCTCGATCCTCGAAAATCAACCTAACCAACACCAAACAAACCACTTAATAGTTAAAAATAGTTGGCATAGTAGTTATGCTCCAACCCGTATCATTAAAGTATGGGGACTCACTGGCTCACGGATGTGCATCAAACTCCACGTGGGGGCAAAGAGCAAAAAATATCGCAGCAACCCATTTGTTTTGCTTGTCTTACCAATAAGCCATTTAGAATGTTTATCTTGCAATTTAAGTCGTTTGTTTTGTTTATTATGCGAAAATCGGGGGGGGAGGGGTCTCCCACCGTTCCGCAATGAGGCTGCGGAAGCATGAGGCACCCGAAGTTTTGTGCTGGATCGGTGGGGAGACACCACGCTGGTAAAATTGATAGGACGAACCTATAAGGAGCACCATGGCATCCCTTCTCGAACAACTTCGCGGCATGACAACTGTGGTCGCTGATTCCGGCGACATCAACTCCATCGAACAGTTTAAGCCGCAGGACTCCACCACCAATCCCTCACTAATCGCGGCCGCGGCGCAGATGCCCGCCTACCAGTCCATCGTCGATGGCGTCCTGCAGCAGGCGCGCACAGAGGCTGGCCCCTCCGCCACCGACCAGGCCGTCGCAGCCCTCGCCTTCAAGACCCTCGCCGTCGCCTTCGGACGCAAGATCCTTGCCATCGTTCCCGGCCGCGTCTCCACTGAAGTCGATGCGCGCCTCTCCTACGACACGGAAAAGACTATTGCGCAGGCCCGCGAGATAATCGCCCAGTACGACCAGGCAGGCATCGGCCGCGAGCGTATCCTCATCAAGATCGCCTCCACATGGGAGGGCATCAAGGCCGCCGAAGTCCTCGAGCGCGAGGGAATCCACTGCAACCTCACCCTGCTCTTCGGCCTGCACCAGGCCATCGCATGCGCCGAGGCCAAAGTCACCCTCATCTCGCCCTTTGTCGGCAGGATTTTAGATTGGTACAAGAAGGACACAGGCAAGGACTACACCAGCGCCACCGATCCCGGGGTCCAGTCCGTAACGACCATCTACAACTACTACAAGAAATTCGGTTACAAGACCCAGGTGATGGGAGCCAGCTTCCGCAACATCGGCGAGATCACAGAACTCGCCGGATGCGACCTGCTCACCATCGCGCCCAAGCTGCTCGCCGAACTGGATGCCAGCCAGGCCGACCTGCCGCGCAAGCTCGACCCTGCCAAGGCCGCCGGCATGACCATCGAACGACTCACTATCGACAAGGCCACCTTCGACCGCATGCACGCCGCCGACCGCATGGCCCACGACAAATTGAAGGAAGGCATTGAAGGCTTCTCCAAGGCGCTCGAAGACCTGGAAAAACTCCTCGCCAAGCGCCTCAGCGAGATCAATCAGCCAGTCAGCGCATAAACCAACTACCACTCCAAGAAACAAGGGCGGCCATTATGGTCGCCCTCGATTTTGTTGCCCAACTTCGTAGACGAAGTGTTACAGAATATAGCGGCTCAAGTCATGGTCCTTCACAATCGAAGCCACCTGCTGCTTCACATACTCCGGATCGACCACGATCACCTTCTCAACCGTCCCATCGTCCTTCTTGCGCTCGATCACCGGCAGCGGCGGCGAGGGCTTCTGCACCTCGCCAGTCAGCGGAGCCGAAGCGCCAACCTCGGCGATCACGCCCTCCTGCGACGCCTCGGATCGCGGGCTCTTGAACAACTCCGGTGCCTGGAAGCTGATCTCGTCCAGCACCCGCTCCATGATGGTGTGCAGCCGCCGCGCGCCAATGTTCTCCGTCGTCTCGTTCACTCGGAATGCGAACTGGGCCATCTCCGCCAGCGCCTCCGGGGTAAACTCCAGCTTCAGTCCCTCGGTCTCCAGCAGCGCCGTCGATTGCTTCACCAGCGATGACTTCGGCTCCGTCAGAATCCTTACAAAATCTTCCACCGTCAACGACTTCAGTTCCACGCGAATCGGGAACCGTCCTTGCAACTCCGGAATCAGGTCGCTCGGCTTCGACACATGGAACGCGCCCGCCGCGATGAACAGAATGTGGTCGGTCGACACCATCCCGTACTTCGTATTCACCGTCGTGCCTTCCACAATCGGCAGGATGTCGCGCTGCACGCCCTCGCGGCTCACATCCGGCCCATGACCGGTCTCGCGACCCGCAATCTTGTCGATCTCGTCCAGAAAGACGATGCCCGAGTCCTCCACCCGTTCCACCGCAAGCCGTGTCACCTGGTCCATGTCGATCAGCCGCGACTCTTCCTCCTGCACCAGGTACTCGAACGCCTCGGCCACTTTCATCTTGCGCTTCTTCGTCCTCTGCCCGAACAACCCCGGAAGCATGTCCTTGATATTCATGTCCATGTCTTCCGGACTCTGCGCAGACATGAACTCGAAGCTCGGCTGATTGCGGTCGCGCACATCGATCTCTACCATCCGCTCATCCAGCTTTCCTTCGCGGAACTGCTGGCGCAGCTTCTCGCGCGTGCGCTCGTGGCTCGACGGGTTCTCCGCCTGCGCCGCTTTGTCGACGTCCGTCTTGTCCTGTGCTGCATCTGCGTTCGCGCTCACCGCACCATCCACGGCTTCCTCCGGCAGCTTGAACTGCATCACCTGCATCGCGCGAATTCCGGTCGGCGTCATCATCACCGCGGCCGGCCCCGCAGTCTTAGTTGCCGCCGCGGCCTGCGTCGGCGCAGGAGGCAGCAACAGATCCAGCAGCCGGTCCTCGGCATTCAGCTCAGCCTTGTCCTCCACGTCCTCCATCTTCTCCTCGCGCACCATGTCGATGGCGATCTCCACCAGGTCGCGCACCATCGACTCCACATCGCGCCCGACGTATCCCACCTCAGTGAACTTCGAAGCCTCCACCTTGATGAATGGCGAGCTGGTCAGCTTGGCCAGCCGCCGCGCAATCTCCGTCTTGCCCACGCCCGTCGGCCCAATCATGATGATGTTCTTGGGCATGATGTCTTCGGCCAGCTCCGGCGACAGCTTCTGCCGGCGCATCCGGTCGCGCAGTGCAATCGCCACCGCGCGCTTGGCCGCGTGCTGCCCCACCACATACTTGTCCAGCTCCGCCACAATCTCGCGCGGAGTCATCTCATCCAGCGCAAGAGCCTGATCGTCCGCCGTCCCCGGTAAATAAATCGCCATCTACTTCTCCTGATTTTTGCGCTGTTGATATAGCGAGGAAATTAACTTGCGGGTCCAAGTGATCGTATCCCACGCGTAATCTGACGAAATCGCCCCGAACGGAATACTGCCGTGGACGACTCCGTTTCGGTCATCCCGTATACGGTCGGCAAATTTTAAATTGTGATTTCGTATAAAACCTTTAGTTTTCGCCTGCGTAATAAGTAAATTCAGTTGTTCATCACTCAGCAAGATGTCCTGAAGCGCTTTTTCCAAGAGGGCACCGCAAAGAATTAGTGCTGTCCCATAGTTTCCAAGTACAGCATTTACATGAAGCTCACGAAAGGGCGCAACGAGAAACTCTGGAACAAGTAGAGAGAAGTCGGTCTCGTCCAGTTTGTCGATTGCATCAACCAGAGAACCTAGACGGTCAGCAAAGAAGCGAAGAAGCTCTACATCCACTTTTTCTTTAGCTAACTCTTCTCGAATGTCGTCGGCAATGAACTGCTCAACCGATACCCCCTGCTCCTCAGCAAATATCCGTGCTATTTCGAGAGGTTTCGTAGAGCCGACATAATACTTAAGCTTGCTGGGGTCATCGATTAGTTCCCGTAACTGGCGCTGACGGGGAAAGCTGCTATTAGTTTCGATTAAAGTCTTGCGCCTAATCTCCATCTGCGATCGGCGCGATGCTTCCAAAATGAGCTTTAGCTGATCCCGGAGAGACACATATTCCATTCCTTCAGGAAGCCAGTAATCAGGACTGCTTTCCAATGCCACACTGACTCCTACCCTGTCTTTCTCATAAAGGTCTAGAAAAGTGTGAAGCATATCCGCAAGAGTGGGAAAGGGCGGCATTGGCTCGCGCGTCTCCATCACGCCTTCTTCAGTTCTTCAATCGTCAGATGGTCGTTGGTATAGATGCAGATCTGCCCCGCGATCCGCAGGCTCTTCTCCGCGATCTCCCGTGCGCTCAGTTCGGTGTTCTCGATCAGCGCGCGCGCCGAAGCTAGGGCATAGCTTCCGCCCGACCCAATCGCCACAATCCCATCGTCCGGCTCGATCACGTCTCCCGTGCCGCTCAGCACAAACGTCGCCGTCGTATCGCATACGATCAGCAGCGCCTCCAGGTGGCGCAGCATCCGGTCCGTCCGCCAGTCCTTGGCCAGCTCCACGGCACTGCGTCCCAGGTTCCCCGCGTACTGCTCCAGCTTGGTCTCGAAGCGCCCGAAGAGCGAGAACGCGTCGGCCGTCGAGCCGGCAAAGCCCGCCAGCACCTTGTCCTGATACAGCCGCCGGATCTTCTTCGCCGAGTGCTTCATCACGCTCGCGCCCAGAGTCACCTGCCCGTCCGCGGCCATCACTACAGAGTCGCCTCGCCGCACGCACAGCACCGTCGTAGACCGCACGCGCCGGGCTTCACCGTTCTCGTCGCGGCCCAAATCCAGCGCATGACTGTCCGTCCTGGCCATCTTGTTCTTCATCGAATTGTTCGCAATGTCGTCAAAAGTCGTCTTCATGAGCAACTCCCAGTATATCTTTCCCAAGGCACAAGGACCCAGGCCCCAGGTTCAAGGCCGTGGGGAAACTCGAATTTAGGTGTGGCTCCGGTCACATCAGGTTTCTGCCTGAATCACTAGACTTCCCGAATATGTCGAGCACTTATCGGGATTTGAAGGTTTGGCAGAGATCGATTGACCTCGCCGAGAACATCTACTGCCTAACTGCCGTCTTTCCAGACGCGGAACTATACGGTCTCACATCGCAAATGCGAAGAGCCGCCGTCTCAATCGCCAGCAATATCGCGGAAGGATGGGGCCGGCACAGCCGAAAAGACTACAGCAGGTATTTGGAGATCGCCGGTGGTTCAAACGACGAACTTCGAACTCAGTTGGTCATTGCAGAACGGCTTGGATTCGGCAACGCCAAACTTCTGGCGGAAGCCACCACGCTTGCCGACGAAATCGGCAGAATGCTTGGCGGCTTACACAAGTTCCTGCAAACCCCGAGGAAGAAATAGGCTCACACCTTGCACCTCGCCCTGACGCCTGGCACCTGACCCTGGCGCCTCGTATACTCGACCCATGCACATGGTTGCCAGCCCAAATCGGAAGATGCAGCGGGTGCTCAAGATTTCTATGGCACTTACGGCGGCCTATGTCGTCGCCACCTTCTGCTTCGGTGTTCGTGCCCATTCACTGGCGTTGATCTCTGAAGCCGGCCATAACGTATCCGACCTCCTCGCCATCCTTCTCTCCTTCGCCGCCGTCTACTTCCAGACCCGCCCCGCCACCGACCAGAAGACCTTCGGCTATCAACGCGCCGGCGTGCTCGCGGCCTTCATCAACGCGCTCACCCTCATCGTCCTCGCCGCGTGGATCGCGCTCTCAGCCATCCATCGCCTCTACGCACCAGTTCCGGTTCAGCCGCGCATCATGATGACCGTCGCCGCTGCCGGTGTCCTGATGAACGGTGCCATCGCCGCGATGCTCTGGAAGTCCTCCGGCGACGTAAACATCCGCACCGTCTTCCTGCACATGCTGGGCGACACGCTCTCCACCGCCGCCGTCATCGCGGGCGGCGCGGGAATCCTGGCCACCGGCGCGTTCTGGCTCGACCCCGCCCTCTCGCTCGTCATCGCGGCCATGATCGCCTGGTCCTCCTCATCCATCGTTCGCGAGACGCTCAACATCCTGCTCGAAGGCACGCCCCGCGCCCTCTCCCTGGCCGACATTCGCTCCGCCGTCTCTGCCATCCCCGGAGTCCTCGACGTACACGATCTGCACGTATGGTCCCTCGGCTCGGCATCGCACGCGCTGGCCAGCCACGTCACCATCGGCGAGATGACCATCTCCGGCTCAGCCTCCATCCTCGACGCCATCAATTGTGCGTTGCGCGATAGGTTCCACATCACCCACACCACCATCCAGTTCGAGATCATCGGCTGCGAGACAACTCACGGCTGCTCCGCCCCGCCGGAGCACGAAGCCGCTTACACCCAACGCGGCCACTCCCACGCCCACTAATCATCCGGACCGCTGTACTATCCCTTCATTCTCTTCAGATCCCGCTTCGCTCCCTCGAAGGTAGCGTCCAAATCCACCGCAGTCTGCACCTCGTTCACAGCCTCAGCCTTGTGGCCTTCTTTCTCCAACACCAACCCCAGCAGCCAATGATCCACCGCCAGGCTTGCCTCACCACCCTCGACCGGCATCCCCAGATAGGAACGCAGGTAACGCTCTGCCCTCGTCCACTCATCGCCCTTCTTCGCAATCCATATAAATCGCGCCGCTTGAAACAGTGGACTCAGATCGTCCGGTACCACCTGCCGTGCCCGCGTAAGCACGGCATCCAGATCGTTCCAGCGCTCCGCCTTCGCATAGATCATCGCCAGCAGTCTGTATCCGCCGATCCGCCCCGCATCCAATGCGATCGCCCGATTGGCCTCCGCCTCGGCCAAAGTTTGCTTGTCCCCACGCGCATCGATGAAGTAAACGTACCCCAGGCTCTGGTGCGCCTGATAATCGGCGGGCCGCGATGCGACCGCCTGCTTCCAGATCACCTCCAGCGCGTCACTCCGCCTCGTCTTGTCCGTATCCTCCCCAGCGAAGTTGGACTTCACATCGTAACCCTTCACCGGGTCCAGAGCGACCATCTTGTCCGCGTACTCCTGCGCCTTCTTCTTGCTCCCTCCCAGGATCGCCGGCACGTACCAGTAGTACTCCGCCTTGTACGAGAGCGCCTCTAAATTGTTCGGATCCAGTTCCAGCGCGCGATTCAGCTCCCTGTGGAACGGCCATGCAGACGCGACCTTCTGCACCATGCTCACCGAACTGCTCGCAAGCCGCCATCCGATTGCACCTGCAAGTTGCGCGTGTGCCGCCGCGTTGTTGTCCCCGGCTGCAACCGCATTCTGGGCCGCGTCCACCGCCGCATCCAGATGGTTGAACTGCATCTCGATCGCGGACTTCGCAATCAGCGCATCCTGGTCTCGAGGATTGCTCTTAAGTGCATTCTCCACCTGCACTCTCGCCCGCAGATAATGTCCCTGCTCAATCAAGACTTTGTACTGTTGCCCGCGTGCCACGCAGGAGAACAGCAAAATGCCCCAACCAAACCTTCGGCTCCATCTCCTCATCGAGGCTCCCGCGCAATCCCGTAATGTATTGCTATCATTCCACATTACGTGTTCGGCCAGCGAAAGTTCCACCCGCCTTCCCTCAGCGAGACATTTCCTCCCGCAAAGACCTTTGCCATAGCGTCCGACAAGCAGAAACGCCCACCAACTCGGCGGGCGTCTCTATAGCCTAGCCTTGCAAGAAAACTACACGAGCGTAGCATCCAGCGTAATCTCCGCCGCCGCCAGCAACCGCGAGATGGGGCAGCCTGCCTTCGCGCCGCCCGCAATCTCATCGAACTTCGCCTTGTCGATCCCAGGAATCTTCGCCTTCGTCGTCAAGTGAATCTTGGTGACGGTCGGCTTGTCATGCAGGTCCAGAGTCACCACAGCCGTCGTCTCAATCGAGTCGGGCGTAAAGCCCGCCTTACCCAGCTCCGCGCTCAGCGCCATGCTGAAGCAGCCCGCGTGCGCCGCCGCAATCAACTCCTCGGGGTTCGTCCCCACGCCGCTCTCAAACCGCGCCGCAAAGCTGTACTGCATCGCCTTCAACGCGCCGCTCTGACTGGAGATCGTTCCTTTGCCTTCCTTCAAACTGCCATTCCAAACTGCACTTGCACTGCGATCCATAATTACTCTCCTGGTTGCTTCTAAAGGAAATTCTACCGCGCCGAACTGCTTTTGCCCTCACGCGAAGCGTCAAAAACGGCACGAAGTGCTTGTCCCACACAGACGTACTTCATTGGATGCGCCCACCGTGCTTTCTGATGTGAGCAATACAGCACAGTCGCAGCCCGCGGATAGGAAGAGTATCGTATGGACATCGTTCGCTGGAGAAATCACGCTTCACGATTCTCCCTTGAAAGTCACAGCCCCCTCTACGCTGTGTAACGAGAGAGTGGCGCAAAGTTGGCAACAGAGCTCTATGAGAGCGAGCAGGCGAAAGAGATCCTGCTCAAGGCGGGCGCGCTGCAACACGCCATCCTGAACAGCGCCAACTTCTCCAGCATTGCCACGGACGCGCGCGGCGTCATCCAGATCTTCAACGTCGGCGCCGAGAGAATGCTGGGCTACACCGCCGACGAGGTGATGAACCAGATCACCCCCGCCGACCTCTCCGATCATCAGGAACTGATCGCCCGCGCCGCCGCACTGAGCCTGGAAGTGGGATCTCCGATAACCCCCGGCTTCGAGGCCCTCGTCTTCAAGGCCTCGCGCGGCATCGAGGACATCTACGAACTCACCTACTGCCGCAAGGACGGCAGCCGCTTTCCCGCTATCGTCAGCGTCACCGCTCTGCGCGACGCCAACGAAGCCATCATAGGATACCTGCTGATCGGCACCGACAACACCGCCCGCAAGCAGGCCGAAGAAGCCTTGCTCAATGCGGGCGCCTTACAGCGCGCCATCTTCAACAGCGCCAACTTCTCCAGCATTGCCACCGACGCGCGCGGCGTCATTCAGATCTTCAACGTCGGCGCCGAGAGAATGCTGGGCTACACGGCAGACGAGGTGATGAACAAGATCACCCCCGCCGACCTCTCCGATCATCAGGAACTGATCGCCCGCGCCGCCGCTCTGAGCCTGGAAGAGGGAACCCCGATCACCCCCGGCTTCGAGGCCCTGGTCTTCAAGGCCTCGCGCGGCATCGAGGACATCTATCCCCTCACCTATATCCGCAAGGATGGCAGCCGCTTCCCCGCCATCGTCTCCGTCACCGCCCTACGCGACGCCGACGACGCCATCATCGGCTATCTGCTCATCGGAACCGACAACACGGCGCGCAAGCAGGCGGAAGAGGAGCTGCTCAAGGCGGGAGCCCTACAGCGGGCGATCTTCAACAGCGCCAACTTCTCCAGTATCGCCACCGACGCGCATGGCGTCATCCAGATCTTCAACGTCGGCGCCGAGAGAATGCTGGGCTACACC
>CAIZFH010000056.1 GCA_903932155.1 uncultured Granulicella sp.
ATCGACGCCGACCGCGGCCCATGCGTCGTATAGAACCAGATCAGCAGCCGCTGCGGCGAGCTCATCCGCATCTCCATTACCAAATGCGTAAAGGCCGAAAGGTCCGCCGGTGCCGTCTGCCCCAGCTCCTCCATCGTAATCTGCATCTCCGACGAGACACCCTCAAACACGAACCGCCTTACCCCCTCTTCGACCGGCGCGGCAGCTTGCGGCTTTGCGGTAACCTTCGCAGGTGTCTTCGCCTTCGCAGCAGTCTTTGCACCAGCCTGCCCAGCGGCAAATGCGTGCGCTCCGGTAACTGCGGGTACTGCTCCTGCTATCATCTGCATCGCCTGGCGACGGGTAACGTTCATGGCCCATTTCCTCCCCAACTAACTTGATCCGTTTCGCTAAACTTCGGGAAACTCCCTGCTTTGTTAAGGGCACGGCTTCAGTCGTGCCGTAGTGGCTGCATCTGTCCTGCGGCTTTAGCCGCTGAGGTCAGATTTTTGGCATTCGCATTAAGTTCTAAACAAGTTCATCCTGCAGTTATCCCGCAGACAAATCTGCTCTTTTCGGGTCGCTGGAATTGTATGCCAACCAGGTGCCCTTTCGTCTCAACAAAATCAGGATCGCCCCGCCCCCGTCCATGCCAGCCCGCCGCAAGCATTACACTAAGGTCTATGCCTCCTTACCGCTCACGAACCTCGACCCACGGACGCAACATGGCAGGCGCGCGCAGTCTTTGGCGCGCCACCGGAATGCAGGACGGCGACTTTGGCAAGCCCATCATCGCCGTCGCCAACTCCTTCACCCAGTTTGTTCCCGGCCACGTCCACCTCAAGGACCTCGGCCAGCTCGTCGCCGCGGAGATCGCCCGCGCAGGCGGCGTCGCCAAGGAGTTCAACACCATCGCGGTCGACGATGGCATCGCCATGGGCCACGACGGCATGTTGTACAGCCTCCCTTCCCGCGAGCTCATCGCAGATTCGGTCGAGTACATGGTCAACGCCCACTGCGCCGACGCCTTGGTCTGCATCTCCAACTGCGACAAGATCACACCCGGCATGATGATGGCCGCTCTGCGCCTCAACATCCCCGCCATCTTCGTCTCCGGCGGGCCCATGGAGGCGGGCAAGGTGATGCACGGCGGCACCACCAAAACCGTGGACCTCATCGACGCCATGATTCTCGCCGCCGACCCCAAGGCCACCGACGCCGAGGTCGACGAGTACGAGCACTCCGCCTGTCCCACCTGCGGTTCGTGTTCCGGAATGTTCACCGCCAACTCCATGAACTGCCTCAACGAGGCCCTCGGTCTCGCCCAGCCCGGCAACGGCACCATCGTGGCTACCCACGCCGACCGCGAGCAGCTCTTCCTGCAGGCTGGCCGCACCATCGTTGACCTGGCCCGCCGCTACTACGAGCACGACGACCTCACCGCCACTCCTCGTGGCATCGCCACCTTCCAGGCCTTCGAGAACGCCATGACGCTCGACATCTCTATGGGCGGCTCCACCAACACTGTGCTCCATCTCCTCGCCGCCGCGCAGGAGGCCGAAGTCCCCTTCACCATGGCAGACATCGACCGCCTCTCCCGCCGAGTTCCAAACCTCTGCAAGGTCGCGCCCTCCGCGCCCAACGTCCATCTGGAAGACGTGCATCGCGCGGGCGGCATCATGGCCATCCTCGGCGAGCTGGACCGCGCAGGCCTGCTTCATCGCGAAGC
The DNA here is from genome assembly GCA_903932155.1 of uncultured Granulicella sp. Lineage (GTDB taxonomy): Bacteria > Acidobacteriota > Terriglobia > Terriglobales > Acidobacteriaceae > Edaphobacter. Next base: position 1,709 of record CAIZFH010000056.1, read on the forward strand.
CCACACCGTCTACGCGCCCACCCTGGGTCAGGCCCTCGACACCCTCGACGTCAAGCGCGGAGTCGTTCCCGTGGTCGAAGAGTTCTTCCGCGCCGCGCCCGGCGGAGTCCGCACCACCGTTGCCTTCAGCCAGAGTAAGCGCTACGACGAGCTCGACCTCGACCGCGACGCCGGAGTCATCCGCAACGTCGCCCACGCCTTCAGCAAGGATGGCGGCCTGGCTGTCCTCTACGGCAACATCGCCGAAGAAGGATGCATCGTCAAGACCGCCGGCGTCGACGCCGCCCATCTCACCTTCACCGGCCCCGCGCGCCTCTTCGAGAGCCAGGACTCAGCCGTCGAGGCCATCCTCGGCGACCGCGTCGTTCCCGGCGATGTTGTTCTCATCCGCTACGAAGGCCCGCGCGGCGGCCCCGGCATGCAGGAGATGCTCTACCCCACCAGCTACCTCAAATCCAAGGGATTGGGCAAGGTCTGCGCCCTCGTCACCGACGGCCGCTTCTCCGGCGGGTCCTCCGGACTTTGCCTTGGCCATATCTCACCCGAAGCTGCGGAAGGCGGCGCCATCGCCCTCGTCGAAGAGGGCGACACAATCGAGATCGACATTCCCAAACGCATCCTTCGCGTCAACCTCTCCGGCGAGGAACTAGCCAAGCGTCGCGCCGCAATGGAGGACAAAGGCGCATCCGCATGGAAGCCCGCCACCCGCACCCGCAAGGTCTCCCAGGCCCTCCAGGCCTATGCCGCAATGACCACCAGCGCCTCCCGCGGCGCCGTCCGCGACGTGAGTCGCATCCAGAAGTAATGATAGTCAGTCGGAGAAATGTCGAATCGGAGTAGGCGGCTGAGAGTACACACGCTAAGATGTGGGCCACTCGCCCTGGAGGCAAACATGGCTGAAAAATGGTTACGGGAGCGCATCGCCGATATTGATGCGGAGATAAAGAAGTTGGAACACAACAAGGCCAATAATTCAACCGAGTTGGGCGCCCTTTATGACAAAAGGATTGCAACGATGGTGGAGATGCGCAAGTTGCTCGAAAAATACTGATTGTGCTTTAGGTCACTGAGTACAGTCCAAAGTGACTGAGACTTCTGCCCCGATCTTGGCTATCGCACTCGTACTGATCGCCTGTTGTGAAGGTAGTTTCTTGTATTTAACGCCCTGTTCGTCTAGTAGCGCACGAACCTCTGACCAATGAACTGCAAAATTCACGTTCTGTGGAACATCTCCGGTAATTTGTGCAACCCGCAAGGCATCGAGCTTGGCTACGACTACCCCAACAACGTGTCCGCTCGTATCGAAGACTGGACCACCACTGTTGCCAGGCTGAACCGGCGCACTGATCTGCACAAACCTAATATCGTTTTGTAGACCAGTCGTGGCGCTAAGAACCCCGGTGGAAACGTTCCCCTCGGAAGAGAGGAGCCCTGGCAATGGGAAGCCAAAGGTCACAACGGTATCACCGACTTTTGGTGAGGTGCCGCTTCTGAAAACTGCGATTTGGTCTGGTTCAACTTCTGCCTTTACGAGGGCCAGATCGGAAGCCGGGTTCCTGCTGATGACCTGTACAGGAAGCCCGCCTTTGATCGTTAGATTGCGGCAGCCTGCCACAACGTGGTTGTTTGTAAGTATTTCCCCATCGCTGCTGACGAAAAACCCCGTACCAAAAGAATGTTGCGTAGGTTTGGCTTCCTCGTTGACCGGAACCTGCCCATGGTCTCTTTCTACTTGGTTCATCATTCCCAAGGAGTCTCTGGCTCTTGTAATGGCGTCGGCGTTCCATTCGCTGAATCCGCCTATTTCTATCGTTTTCTTGAACGCCTCTTTAGCCTCGGGATATCGACTGAGATCGAGGAATGCCGCTCCCATCTGCTCAGGACATGGAGCAAAGTCTGGGTCTAACTCCATGCATCGCCTCAAGATAGGAATCGCGTCTTCAGACTGTCCTAGGAGTCTCAATAGGAACCCAATCTGATTGAGTCTCTGAGATCGCCACGACTTGTTTTGATCGGTGTCGGAGCATTCCTCCTCTTCCTTTCTAACGTACCCCAATGCTCTCGTGAGCAGTGCCTTCCTCAACGAATCCAGATCATAGACTGAATTCTCGCTCTCCAATGCTTGAACCTTCCGCATCATTGTTGATTTCAAGTCTTCAGAGTCGAATGTCAGGGTGCCCTTCTTGTAGGCGATCATTTCATCGACGGATTGACCGTCCGCTTGCAGGGTCGTGGATTGGTTCATCAAATCCGTACAGTGGTTAAGGTGGTCGATCCGTTGCTGCATGGATTGCGCTCTTCCCAATGTTGGAACGCCAAGAAACATTGCCGCTAGAGTCAAGCTACAAGCGTAGGGTTTCATCCAAACTTTCTTCATCGCGAAGACTCCAAAAAGTGAAATGCCGGTCAAGCTGGGTGGACCAACCATGACTCCATCTTGGGTGCCACATTCATGCGCAGACTGACGCACAAAATGCTATAGTGGCTGCGCCACCCGGCCACCAAACTATTGAACTTAGAATCTAGTGCGTGGCTGCTTGTCGAGTATTCCCAACTTCATCGAGATTTTGTAGAGTTCTTCAACGTGTTTCTTCAGCGGTACGCAACGCTTCTTGTTTTGCTCTCTGAGTTCGTGGGCTATTCGCTCAACATCGAGATGTAGTTGGCAAAGCTCAGAAAATGGAGATTTGACCTGCATAGGCTTTTTCATCCCACCATCGTACTCTCGGCGATTGGCGGGCGGCCCATCCTAAGTTTTTGGAATCTTGATCCTCCCTGAAAATCGGCTGCCCCATCCTTCGCTGCGACTCCGGGGTCCCCGGCGAGTGGTCTTGGCTCGCTGGGGTGGGAAACCGGGGTCCCCGGCGAGCGGTCTTGGCTCGTTGGGGTGGTCGAGCGAAGGGTGGGTTACCCTCGCCCAAGCAGCAGGCATGTCTCCTCATCTTCCTCGATGAAAGCCCGCACCATCTCGTGCGCGAACCGCAACTGCGCTTCAATCTCCCGCGTCGAACAGTTGCCCAACCGAATCCAGATGACCTTCGGCGGCCCGCTCTCCAGTACACTGCGTTCGGCAAAGTCCGAATCCTTGGAAACAATCGCGAACCCATATCTCTTGGCATACTGCCAAACGGCAGGGTCTTCGGCACCGCCCAACTCCACGCCGCTGACATGCTGAGATTCCGGGTATATATCCCTCAACCCGTCCACCAGACGCGGCGACAGGTTCTCATCGAACAGGAGCTTCACGCCGCCACAGTCTCCGACTTCCGCTCACGATCGGCCGCGAACGCCAGGCACGCGAGAATGTCCTCTTCCGTCAGGTAGGGAAAATCGCGCAGTATCTCCGCGTGCGTCATCCCCGACGCCAGGTATCCGAGCACATCCCCCACGGTCATGCGCAGTCCGCGAATGCACGGCTTGCCGCTCCGCTTGCCCGGCTCCATCGTGATGATCTGCGAATAGTCCATAGACGCAGACTAAGCCATCGTCGGGCCTCAGGTAAAGGGAAATAGCGGTGCCCCACCTCTAGCTTCCCCCCGCCCCCAGTGCATAATAATCTATGCCCTCTCTTTGGTCCCCAACCGACTGGCCGCAGCGTCTGACTGAACTTCAAGCGCCCACCGGCGAGTTGAAGGAAGCTCCTCTGCGCCGCGACGTGCGTTCGCTCGGCACCTTGCTGGGAGAAGTCCTGCGCGAGCAGGCGGGCCTGCCCCTCTATCAGGCCGTCGAAGACCTGCGCCGCACCGCCATCGCCCGCCGCGAGGCCGACGCAACTGCCCTCGACGATCCCGACTCCAGCGACTCCCAGGCCGCCCTCGCCGGCCAGCATCTGCAGCACGCCCTCAACCGCGTTCAGGCCCTCACCAGCGACACCGCCTATCAGCTTGCGCGCGCCTTCGCCTTCTTCTTCGAGCTAACCAACCTGGCCGAGACCAACCATCGCAAGCGCCGCCGCCTCGCACACCAGCTCGACCCCAACGCCGGTCCGCAGCGCGGATCGCTCCGTGGAGCGCTGCGCCAGATGCGTCTCGCCGGCATCTCCGCCGACCAGGCCCTCGCTCTGCTGGCCCGCATCACGGTCACGCCCGTCTTCACCGCGCACCCCACAGAGGTCGCGCGCCGCTCCGTCATGTCCAAGCGCCGCCGTATCTCCACCCTGCTGGAGCAGCTCGACCGCATCCCAGCCCCCGAGGCCGAACTCGAAGCCCTCGAGCAGGAGGTCATCGCCGAGATCACTGCCCTCTGGCAGACCGACGATGTCCGCATGGCCCGCCCCGCCGTGCGCGACGAGGTCAGCATGGCCCTCGATTACTACCAGTCTTCCATCTTCGCCACCCTCCCCGTGCTCTACTCCGAGGTGGCCGCAGCATTGCAGTCTGAGTACGCCATCGAGACCGACCTCGCCGATCTGCCGCGCCTCATCGCCTTCGGGTCCTGGATCGGCGGCGACCGCGACGGCAATCCCTTCGTTACGCCGCGTGTCACCCGCTCCGCGCTGGCCATGGCCCACAGCCTGCTCCATGCCCACTACCGCCGCCGCCTGCAGAACATCTCCGACCAGCTCGGCAGCTCCACCCAGCAGGTCCCCATCTCGTCTCAGCTTGCCGCGTTGCTCGAAGGTTACATGCAGCAACTGCGCGCCGCCGGCCAGACCGCGCTCGAAACCCGCTTCCCCTTCGAGTCCATCCGCCTGCTCGTCGGCTGCATCATGATGCGCCTCGGCGGTGCGCCGCAGATATCCGTCCCGCCCCCATCCGGCCCGCCGCTCAAGCCCTACACCCGCGCTGAAGAGTTCGTCAGCGATCTCATGGTCCTGCACTCCAGCCTCATCCAGAATCGTGGCCGCCGTCTCGCCCAGGCGCTTATCGACCCGCTGCTTCTCGAAGCGCGCACCTACGGCCTCCACCTGCAGGCGCTGGACATCCGCCAGCACGCGCGCGTCCACGCCGCCGCCATCGCTGAACTGGCCCAAACTCCAGGTGTCCTGAAAAAATCCTCCACCACCCTCCAACTTCCCCCCGCTCTCACCGCGCAAACCCGCGAGGTCCTCAACACCTTCCGCGCCATTGCAGAACTCAAGCGCGTCTACGTCCCCGAAGCGTTGCCCCGCTACATCATCAGTGGAGCCACCTGCGCCGAAGATGTCCTCAATGTCCTCTGGCTCGCTCGTCTGGCCGGAGTGCATGTCGAAGGCTGCGGCGGTCCGGACGGCTGCCCCGACAGCTCTGATCCCGGCCTACAGCCCGTCCCGCTCTTCGAATCCATCGAAGACCTGCGCAACGCTCCCGCCGTCTGCCGCCAGCTCTGGACCTCTGCCGCCTACAAGCCTCTGCTCGCTTCCTGGAACCACCAGCAGGAGGTTATGCTTGGCTACTCCGACTCCAACAAGGATGGAGGCATGATCGCCAGCACATGGGAGATATGGAAGGCGCACCGCGCGCTGCATCAGGTGGCCACCGAATGCAGCGTCACTCTCCGCCTCTTCCACGGCCGCGGAGGCACCGTAGGCCGCGGCGGTGGCCCCACTCACCGCTCCATCTTCGCCCAGCCCATGGACGCCTTCACCGGCGAGCTGCGCATCACCGAGCAGGGCGAAGTCCTCAACTGGAAGTACTCCGACGTCGTACTTGCCGAGCGCAATCTGGAGCTCATGATCGCAGCCTCGCTCGACGCCCTCGCCCGTCCCGACGCCATCCTACAGCACAAACAAGTGGGTGCCCCAGGTCTCGATTCTGAGACCTGGGATGGACCGCCGCCCAACTACATCCCCCAACTCACCGGCGAGATCCTTCCCCAGTGGGAGGCCGCGATGGACCAACTCTCCGCCATCTCCTACGATTTCTACCGCAAGCACATCGTCGACAACCCTGACACCTTCACCTACTTCGAGCAGGCCACCCCCGTCGCGGAACTGGAGAACGCGCACATCGGCTCGCGCCCCGCCAAGCGGACGGATGCAAGCTCCGCCAAGAAGCGCAGCATGGAAGACCTCCGCGCCATCCCCTGGGTCTTCGGTTGGATGCAGTCCCGCCACGTCGTCCCCGCCTACTTCGGCGTCGGCCACGCCCTGCAGCACTTCATCCAGACTAACGATCCCAACCCTGATGCTGTCATCCTGAGCGAAGCGCGCACGGGGTCCCCGGCGAGCTTGCTCGCTGGGGTTGAAAGCGCGCAGTCGAAGGATCCCCGCATTTCGTCTTTGCGAACTTCGTCCTCCTTAAATAAGAAGAAGTCAGTCGCCTCGCGCATCAACGAACCTTGTACCTCGAACCTAGTACCTAGTACCTCGAACCGTGAGGCCGCCAACCTCGCCCAGCTCCAATCCATGGCCCGCGGTTTCCCCCTCTTCATCGACATCATCCGCAACGTCGAGATGGCCCTGGCCAAGGCCGACTTCTCCATCGCCCGTCTCTACGCCGGCCTGGTCCAGGACGAGGCCCTGCGCCAGCGCGTCTTCTCCACCCTGCTCGCCGAGTTCGAGCTCACCCACCGCATGGTCCTCGCCGTCCTCGGCCAGACCTCGCTGCTGCAAAAGAACAACGTCCTCTCGCAGTCCATCCGCCTGCGCAACCCATACGTCGATCCCATGTCGCTCATCCAGGTCGAACTCATCCGCCGCAAGCGCGCCGCCATCGCCGCCGGCCAGCCCGTCCCCGCCGAACTCGACCGCGCCATCACCGCCACCATCAACGGCATCTCCGCCGGCCTTAGAAATACGGGCTGAAGGCTATGTAACACCAGCCGGTTGGCCGCGTCATAAGAGGTTCCGTTGTTCAACTTTACCCTTGACGTAACGCGTACAACAGAATAGTTTCACTATATGATCCTCAGTTGCCGCGATAAGCGCACACGCGACTTCGCCGTTGGCAATCGGGTCAAGGCATTCTCCGGTTTCGAGCGCGTAGCACGAATGAAAATGGACAGGATCGAAGCTGCAACCTGCGTGAAAGACCTTGCAGCTTTGCCAGGTAATCGTTTTGAGGCGCTCAAGGGAGACCGCAAAGGGCTATACAGCATCCGCATCAACGACCAATGGAGAATATGTTTCGCGTGGCCAGAGGGCGCAAAAGGACCGTCCAGCGTAGAGATTGTGGACTACCACTAACTGAGGAGAATGTGATGGAAGCGATCCATCCGGGAGAACATCTGGCCGAGGAGCTCAACGAGCTGGGCATCAGCGCAGCCGAGTTCTCACGCCAGATCGGCGTGCCCACCAACCGCATTACCCAGATCCTCAACGGACGCCGCTCCATCACCGGCGACACCGCCCTGCGGCTGGCCCACTTCTTCTCTACCAGCGCAGAGTTCTGGCTCAATCTGCAAGGCCTCTACGAGCTCAGGTTGGCGCAACAAAAGTCAGGCAAAGCCATCAAGTCTTTGCCTACCATCAAGACCTTCCTCCGCCAATCGTCGAGAGCCGCTTAGCCCAACCTCCAATCCGGGTGCCCCACGTCTCGCTTCTGAGACCTGAGATGTACGATGAGTGACATGACGCAAACCTGGTTCAGTCGAATTGCCGCCGGCACGCTGCGCGAGTTCCGCTATGGCGTGTTGCTGCACCACCGCACAAAGCGCTTCAGTGGGGCTACCCCAATTCTCCAACGCCCGCTTGCGCTTTCTTCCATCTTGCTGCTTGCAATCTTCCTGTGCACCGCGACCCTCAAAGCACAGACCTCTCCGTTCTTGGGCGATTGGCAAGTGCCGTCGGGAACCATTGTCCGCATCGACCCATGCTCCAGCGACTTCTGCATGAGGATCGTCTTTATCAGTCCAAAAGCCGACGCCACAACCGACATCCACAATCCCGACGCAACTCTGCGCGGTAAATCGCTATGCAACCTTGAGCTTGGCAGCCACTTTCATGCAAGCGACGCCACGCACGCGTCCGGCGGAACCATCTACGACCCAAAGTCGGGAAATACCTATCGCGGCACCATGGTTGTGGAAGGCGACACCTTGAGGTTGCGCGGCTATATTGGAATCTCCTTGTTCGGCAGAACCGAGATTTGGCATCGTGTTCACCAAAGCTATGCGTCTTGCCACTAGAACCGGGTGCCCCATCTTCGCGACTGTTTCATCGTCACTAAGGTGGGTTATCGCGCTAGCGCGACCGTCTTCGCCCCAACCCATCCGTTATTCTGAAACATAACGGCTATGCCAAATAAGCGCACACGTCGCAAGGGTCGTCTCCGGTCCTTAACTCGAGTCCTTGTCATCGGCGTGCTGCTTCTCTGGTCGCTTGCCGCATTGACGCTTGTTGCTGCGCGTTGGATCGACCCACCCACAACCGCGGTACACATCCAGCGCCGCGTGCAGGCCTGGATGCACGGCACGCCCTATCGCGAACGCTACCAGTTCGTTCCACTCAACCAAATCTCGCCCGACTTCCAGCATGCGGTCATCGCCGCCGAAGACGCGCGCTTCTACCAGCATCATGGCTTCGATTGGCACGCCATCGAGATCGCAGCCGAGGGCGATATGGAGGGCGACCGCATTCGCGGCGGATCCACCATCACCCAACAACTCGTCAAGAACCTCTTCTTCGGCACGGGCCGCTCCTTCCTGCGCAAGGGCGCGGAGTTCACTCTTGTGCCGGTGGCCGAACTCGTCCTCGGCAAGCGGCGCATCCTCGAGCTCTACCTCAACGTAGTCGAGTGGGGCCCCGGCATCTATGGTGCTGAGTCCGCCTCCCGCACTTACTACAAAGCTCCCGCCCGCGCCCTCGGCCGCCAACAGGCCGCCCAGCTCGCCGCCATTCTGCCCGCTCCCCTCAAGCGCCGTCCCGAGCGCATGAACCAGTACAGCGCCATCATCCAGGAGCGCATGCGCCAAATGAATTGGTAATCGCAAGCCGGGTGTCCCTTCATCGCGCCCTCATCGCAATGGGTGGGCCATTACGAACAATAGCTTTGACATGAGAAAGTTGCAGGCATAAAGTTTGTGGTGATTTGGGGCTTCGATTTCCTATGTGCCATGATTCCGGAAGGATGGTTCACTTAGGAATCGACTAAGCAGAAAGAGAAGAAATGAACCGGATTGCAAGATTGGTTTTCAGGCCAGCACTACCCGTATTGTTTTTTCTCTCTCTGGTGGGAACTACAAGCGTTGCACAAGAGCCTGCGCATCAGCCAAACCAGATGAACATTTGGCAGGCCCGGCGCGCCATGACCGCCGCACTGGGGGTCACGGATATTCGCTTCAGCCCAGACAGCTTCGAGTACGACTCTTCATTTACGTCTAAGGGGAAGACGCATTCGGAAACGACCAAGATCGATCTTGTGACGGCCCCGGCGGTGGAGGCCAACCGGAACTTCGTCCACGCCTGGTCGCTGAAACTGACCTATGATAAGGGGTCTTTACCAAAGAACAAAGTAACGAGCAATTTCCTTTACCGCAGTTGGTCCGATCCCCCCCCGTCGGTCTGTTTCTTATGCGATGCCCCTCCAACGACCTGCTCTGCCGATTGCGTTCAGAAGGCACAGACCTTTGCCACCGCCTTCAACAGCTTGCGTGCCTTTGCCAAGGATGCCAATGCGCCCCTGCGCACCTTCACGCAGCGGGCAGCAGCCTGGCGGGCGCTGGCGACCAAGCCCCCCATCCCGGATGAGGTGAGGGTGCAGCGCATGATGGCCGAGGATGCGTTCAAAGCAAACAAGCCCGACGAGGCCCTGCACTACTACGAGGCGGGGGTGCTGCTATACCCCACATGGCCGGAGGGCAACTTCAACGCGGCGCTGATCGCCGGGGACCTGGGCTACTACGCCGCTGCCATCGAACACATGCAGGCCTACCTGGAACTGGTTCCCGACGCCGCCGATGCACAAGCGGCGCGCGACAAAATCCTCATCTGGCAGACCAAGGCCAAAGAAAAGTAGAGAATTCACGCGTTCCATCCCTTCCAAAGGATGGGACCCAGAGCAATCGACTTAGCAGAAAGTGACAACATGAACCGGATTGCACGACTAGTTTTCAGGCCAGCTCTTCCCGTATTGTTTCTGTTAACCTCTCTGCTGCAAACTACAAGTTATGCCCAAGCGCCTCAGCCAAAACAGATGACCCTCTGGGAGGCCCGGCGAGCCATTAACTCCCCCGGCACGAATGGCTACATCGACTATCACGCCCGCCGCGTTATAACCTACCCCGCCTTTCGCTTCAGTCGAGATGGCTTCGAGTACGATTCCATGGACTACAAGACGAAGGTTCCGGTAACGGTCAAGATCGATCTGGCAACACCACCGGTACTGATGGCCAGCTGCAACTCGCGCGGGTGCTCTTTGAAAGATGAGAAGGGACGAGACCCGGGACAGTCATTGCCGAAGAACAGCGCTAGCAGGAGTTTCCTTAACAGCCTCTCTTGGACAGATCTCACTTCCAGTGTGTCCACTTGTTTATGGTGCGATGCAACGCCCTTCACCTGCTCCGCCGATTGCGTTCAGAAGGCGCAGACCTTTGTTCTCGCCTTCAACACCTTGCATGCCTTTGCAGTGGATACCAAAGCACCCTTGCGCACCTTCACTCAGCGGGCCGCGGCCTGGCGGGCGCTGGCGACCAAGCCCCCCATCCCGGACGAGGTGAGGGTGCAGCGCATGATGGCCGAGGATGCGTTCAAAGCAAACAAGCCCGACGAGGCCCTGCGCTACTACGAGGCTGGGATATTGCTCTATCCCACATGGCCGGAGGGCAACTTCAACGCGGCGCTGATTTCGGGCGACCTGGGCTACTACGCCGCTGCGATCGAACACATGCAGGCCTACCTGGAACTGGTTCCCGACGCCGCCGATGCACAAGCGGCGCGCGACAAGATCCTCATCTGGCAGACCAAAGCCAAAGAGAAGTAATTCGCCGAACTTGAAGGCCGCCTCCGCAATCAAGGCTCTTCCGGCATCGATTGTTACTTCAACCCAGCCTTTACAGCATGGCAGGCTGGCGTCCCCGACACTCCCACGGGCGTCACATTCAGTTGCGCCTGTATGGTCTGGATTCGCTGCACCAGGGCCGTCATGCGTTGTCCATTCAGTCGTACCGCCTGCAGAAACTGGTCGGAGTTGTGGTCCAGTTGCTGCACGTTGTTCCATGTGGAGACAAAGTCCGTCAGGTCGTACGCGTTATCGATCAGGGCCTCGGCGCAATGCACGTAGGAGAGCGGTTCCGCCGCCAGCGGCAGCGAATCGATCAGGCTGCGAATGCCGCCGTCGATCATCTCCCAGTCGCTCTTGTTCTCCAGCGCCCACTTGCGAAAATCGTCGAAGTCCTTCACGTTCTTCACCAGGTCGAGCTTGCGCAGCTTGTCGGCGCGCTCCGCATCCGACATTGGCATCTCCTTAAAGTAGTCCTTCTCGGAGTCGATGAAGCTGTCGAAGGCAAGCTTGGTGGGCAGGTCCCAGATTCGCCCCTTCAGGCGGTCGATAGCCGCGCTTGCTTCGTCCTGCCATACAGCGAATTGCTGCTGATCGAGCTGAATGCTGCGGTCCATGCGCAGAATGGTATTGCGCAGGCTCTCCACCTGCGAGCGCCGCACTGCCAGCTCCGTCTCCAACTGCTGGCGCGATGGTACCAGCTTGGCCACACCAGGCGGGCAGGGTGTACTCGCCGTTCCCTGGGTATCTGCAACCAATGCTGTCCCGACTGATGGCGCGGCGCTACCGGAGGATGACGCCATGGGGATGATCGGCACCACCGGATAGGCTGGCGCGGACGCTCTGGCAACAGAATTCGCCGCTGGGAGCGGCGCATTTCTCGTCGCGCCAGGCTGGTTGCTGGCCGGTGCTGGGATAGCAGCCACCGTCGTGCCTGAGATCGCCACTGCTGGATGTACGGTACCGACACCCGGAGTATCGAAACCGGAACGCGCTAAAGCCGCCGCATCTTCTGGCGCAGCGGCGTTGGCCGCAGACTGCGACGTGGCGGCGATCTGCTGCAACTGCGACTGCGCGGGCTGGCTTGCAGTTGCACTAGCAGGAGAAGGATTAGCCGTCGCACCACCGGGTGTAGGATTCGCGGCCCCGCCTGCCGGTGCAGGATTCGCAGCCCCGCCTGCCGGAGCAGGATTGGCAGCCGGCGGACTTCCCCCAGCAGAGTTGCGCGCCGCATCCATCAGGCGCTGCTTCTCCTCCGGCGGCAGATTGTCGATCTTCGTCGCCAGATCGGCCAATTGCTGGGGAGACATCTTGCGCACATCTGTGATCGCGTCCGCGGGCAGAGCAATCTCGGCCGGCGGGTTGCTTCCAGCGGTATTCCCCTCGACCGGCGCAGGCGGAGCCGGTGGTGTACCACCATCGTCCATCTTCAGGCTCAGCTTTGGCCCATCCGAGGTCGCGCTGCCAGACCCGGAGCCGGGGCCATTGGTGTAAATGCCCGGCAGACCCGGAATGCCGTACGGAGTCGTGCCTCCGTTCCCGGTAGTGTCGTTCAGTGCGATTCCAGGCAATCCCGCTTCTCCGACGTGGTGTCTGCCGCCGCTTCCGCTGTCACTCAGCTTCAGTTGCAGCTCGCTGCCGCCGGTACTCTTCATCTCCAGGGCTGGCAGTCCTGCAAGCTTCAGCGAAGCCTGTAGCCGGTTGCAGATGGCCGCCAGCCGCTGCGCCTCCTCGATGTTGTGCTGCTTTTCTGCCGCCGCCTGGCGCAGTTGCAGCTCAGCCATCATCGACTGCTTCTGCGCGTCCGCCTTCGGATCGTTGCTGAAGAACATCTGGAAGAAGCTCTGCATCACGGCGCCCACCACTTGCTGCTGCATGGCGTTATTCAGGGCGGCAGCGCTGCTCTGCGGAGTGGGCGTGCGGGGGGTGCTGGAACCTTGCGTGCTGGACGGAGCCTGATAGCTGCACGAGACCGCCGCCCCCGTTGCAGGGTCGTAACACTGCGGAGCAGAGGCCGGAGGAACGGAACCCGTATTGCAATTTACGCCTAGTTGCCCGCACGCACTTTGCGCGCTCGCGCGGCCTGCCTGGTAGAACCCAGCCGAGACCACAAGCAGGCACAGCACGGACACCCTGGTGCATCGCAAGTTAAACCTGTGCAGTAACGTGAATCTATAGCGAGGGGAATGGCAAATCGGTAACGTACTGACATCCAATGGATTAGCGATAGGAAAGACGTTCTTCTTGCGCATGGGGGCCCCTTCCACTTTGGAACAACGGCGTCCGCCATGGAATTACGACGAATCGATTGTAGCTCATATCTCGATGGGAACATGCAGCATAATTGCTATGTGCCCCACAAGCCGCTGGCCTCGATCAAGGGGTAATCTACGCGCGCATGGCGGAATCCTTGTGCTCACATTGCTGGTGCACTCTTTTTCACCCGGAACCATACTGGCAATCTGCCGAGCATGATAATTTGTTCATTGAGCGGATCGTGCACAACAAGCGGAATTAGGATTGAGCGATATATCTCCATCGGCTCTGGAAGGTAGCCACCTATGATCAAACGCAAGCACCTCATGTCAGGAGTCCGTTTTATTGCTATCGCAATCTCTGTGCTTACGACTACGCTTTACTCACAGAAGCCAGCCTCCCCCGCTGGGGATATGGCTCCGGAGACTTTCCAGGATATCCAGGTATTGAAAGATGTCCCAGCGGATCAACTCCCCATCGTAATGCACTACTTCAGCGCAGCGTTGGGCCGTCCGTGTTCGGGCTGCCACCAGACTGACCGAGCAACCGGTGTCATCAATTACCCGGCAGATTCGAACGGCAAGAAGACCGCCCGCGCGATGATCAAGTTGGTGCAAACGGTCAATGCGGGAGACTTCGGCGCGAAGATCAATTGCGCCACCTGCCATCAGGGCCACGGCCAGCCGGCGGGCCTGCAGCCGGCGACGCTGATGACCTTCGACCAGATTCTACAGACCAATACGCAACAGGCCGGCGCGGCATTGCGCGCGATATCCCCCCCCACCGACCGCGCAGCCGGTCCCGGAGGAGCCGCACCGGGTGGGCGCGGCCAACCGGCCGGCCCACCGGCTGATGATGTTCTCAAAAAATACCTAGATGCGCTTGGTCCCGCGACTTCCAACCTGCAGTCCCGCGTGATGATTGGTACGCTGACCAATCGCATGGCCCAGGCGATGTCCTTTTCAATCTCGCAAAAAGGGCAGATGTATTTGGAAACTGTACAGACCCCAGAACCTCAGATAATTGGCTTCAATGGTACTGCCGGTTGGTCGAAGACAGGCAGTAAGGTTTCAGGACTCAGCGGCTTCTTGCTCGATTCAGCACTCCGCGGCGCGGATATGCAGCTTGCGACAGAGATCAAGGCAAAGTACCCCACTCTGCAATCAACCCGTCGGACACAAATGACGCTGACCCCGGGGGCGACTCCAATTGACGTAAACATCCTCCGGGGCACGTCGGGTCCGGTAACTGAGCAGTTCTATTTCGAAGCGAATACAGGACTTCTCGTGCGCCGTGTCACGCGGACGGCGACGCCCCTCAATGGTGCGCTGACCGAGACAACGGACTATAGCGACTTCCGTGCAGAAGGTGGCGTGATGACGCCTCACAAGATAGTCCGTACAAACTGGAGTACGCTCGACACGCTAACGGTATCGCGAGTAACCGTCAACGGCTCCTTGGACGACGCGAGTTTTCAAAGGCCGAAGTAGAGGAAGTTCGCCCAAGGCTTTATATGGTCATTACCTCCTCATTCAGCGCCTGAGAAACTATCCGTATGACCACGAGCAGTAAGACGCCCAATTCCTGAGTCACGGGCAATCCGGAAGTAATTCTCAAGTGTTGGTAACAGGCCAAAGCACTCATTGAGCATGGGTTGAGCGTCGTTCAAAAGATCGGGCCTGGTAAACGCCAATTTGTTCAGTAAATCCAGCGCATCGTCTGCGCGATTGACCAACCGGAAACAGCCCGGCAACCCTCCCAAACCACCCCAAAACGCCCGTTTCCCACCCTCCCGAAGCCCCCCAAAAACGCCTATAATAGAGCCATAAATCATGGCTGACGAACTCTTTCCACCCGACCCGCAAAACCCCGAAAACTCGCTTCCGCACGACCCCGCCGCACCCCCGCCGCCACCCGACGGCCCATCCACGGTGCAGGGCCGCGGTGCCGCGTTCCTCTATCCCGTCAACATCGAAGACGAGATGCGCCGCAGCTATCTCGATTACTCCATGTCGGTCATCATCGGCCGCGCCCTTCCCGACGTCCGCGACGGCCTCAAGCCAGTCCATCGCCGCATCCTCTACGGCATGCAGGAGATGGGCCTGCAGTTCAACAAAAAGTACACCAAGTCCGCCAAGGTCGTCGGCCACGTCATGGGCAACTACCATCCCCACGGCGACTCCGCCATCTACGACACCATGGTCCGTCTCGCGCAGGAGTTCAGCCTGCGCTACCCCATGGTCGATGGCCAGGGCAACTTCGGCTCCGTCGCTGGCGACCCACCCGCCGCCAGGCGTTACACCGAGAGCCGCCTCACCCGCATTGCCGGCGAGATGCTCGCGGACATCGACTCCGACACCGTCGAC
>CAIZFH010000057.1 GCA_903932155.1 uncultured Granulicella sp.
GGAGACCTGTTCCGGGCTCATGCTGCTTGCATACTCCCAGGTTGGAATGCGCTTGACGAATTGGTAGTTGTTGTCGGCGTCCAACACCACAAGGCCTACGCCATTCAGCCAACCGGGCCGCTCCAGCGAGCCGGGCACAGCAACATAGATCAGATGGCGGCCGCGTGGACGGAAGCTGTTATTGACTCTGGGGACGGGCTTGGCAGGAGCTGCAGCGGCAGGCTTGGCGGAAGATGCGGCGGTGGGCCGTGTGGGTGCGGTGGGCCTGGGCGTTTGGGCAACAGCCGCAGCGGCGGCGCACAGAAATAGAGTGACAGCACAAAGGAACCGGGCGGCTGAAAGTTCCGAGATCGACTTATATTTCATTTTCTTTCTCCCAAGCTGACGATTTGGCGCAGTGCTGTGGCGCGGGCCTATTGTCGGCCATGTTGTATGGCCGGTTGCATCACCAGGGGTAATTTCTAACGGGGGGCCTATTGGGCGTTGAAACTCTCAAATTGTACCCATCCTGAGTGCGATTGCCTACCAGGGAATGAGGGGTGAGCGGGGCGGGAGCGGGGTAGCGGAGCTAGAAGGGAGAGGGGGCCTGTATGGAAATCATTTGTTGGCAGTTCCTGATTTAGAAAGTTGCCATTTCCCAAAACTCAGCAAACAGGTCGTCATGGTTTCGACTGGCTTATCCTTCCGCAGAATCGGCGCGTATGTCCACTGCTTGACCGCATCAATTGCGGCCTGTGCGAACTCCGGTGACGGAGCATCGACTACCTCGATATCCTTGACTGTGCCAGTGCGAGAGATCAGGATTCGAACCGAGACCGGGCCACCGGCAGAGGCGCTCACCCCGTACGGCCACAATGGACTGACCTTGTGCAGCGGTGTGTTCTCTTTCGCAGTCAGCGAAAGCCAATCGGGCCCGGGCGAGACCGGCGAGGCATCGGCTGGAGGCGTCAACGCCGCATCGTCTAGCGCCTGTTGGTCAACCTGCTGGACGTGTATGCGGCATCGCACCACCGACCCCTGCGAGGCAACGATATACCGTGGAATGGACCGGCCAATAAAAGGCTCAAATTGCTGGTAGCGAATACTGAAGTGCTGAGTCTGCCGCAACACCAGATCATGCGTGTCGCGCGTGACACACAAAACTTCTTTCGGTGCTGGAGGCCATCCTGTTGGTTCTACGAAGAACTGATACATTCCACAGTCCATCGTAGTGCCTTGCAACTGCATCACCTTGGTCTCCATGTCCCTACGCGCCGTCCCCGTAGGTGGCGGCAGAGGATTCAGTAGAAAATCATTCATTTGGTATGCCATGATGGTGCCGTCAAAACCATTGTCCGTATAGACAGGCTTCCCGTCGACGTACCACGCAGTCATGGTGTGATCGCGGAATTGTGTGATCACCTTCAGGCGTCCAGGCGCGGCATAGAATTTTTCAATAGATCCAGTCCCGTCTGGCTTGCCGTACGGCGTAAACGTCTCAAACGTGGCCAAGAAGTGATAGGGTCCCGGGAGATATGCAAAGGTGTCTTTTGTGAAAGTATCCGCTAGCCAGCCTTTCATCACATCAGGCGACACTGCAGTAACGCTCGGCGAATTCGCATTGACGTCTGCGGTCGAGGGGCTGGTTTGTGAGAAGGAAGGCAGAGTAACGATTAGAACAACAAGCAGGAACCAGCAAGCGTGTTTCACGGTAGGCCTCAACAGATCGTGCGTTTGCGCGATGGCAGCATTCTACTCGTCGTAGTGCAGCAAGCTGAAGACGTCGTACTCGGGAAATTTGGCGCGGCCCTTGAGGAAGTCGAGCTCGACGGCGAAGGCGAGGCCGGCGATCTCTCCGCCGAGCTGCTTCACCAGCTGCACTGTGGCCTGCATGGTGCCACCGGTGGCGAGCAGGTCGTCAACCAGGACGACGTGCTGGCCGGGCTGGATGGCGTCCAGGTGGATCTCCAGCGAATCCGTGCCGTACTCCAGGTCGTAGCTGACGCGGGCCGTTGGGGCGGGGAGCTTCTTGGGCTTGCGCACGGGGACGAAGCCCGCGTTCAGCCGGTAGGCCAGCGCGGGGCCGAAGATGAAGCCGCGCGCCTCGATGCCCAGCACCAGGTCGACCTTTTGCCCGATGTAGTGCTGCGCCAGCGCGTCGATGAGTTGCGCGAAGCCGGCCTTGTCCTTCAGCAGGGTGGTGATGTCGTAGAAGAGGATGCCGGGCTTGGGGAAGTCGGGCACGGTGCGGATGAGCTGCTTCAGGGGCTCGCAGTCGATGGGTTTGGTTGGGGACATTACCACGCTCCTTCAATCTGGAATGCTTGCAGCTCGTCGCCCTCGCTATCGGCCAGGGGATGGCTTTCGATGTTGTCGATGCGGCTTCCGCGCGTGCCTCGGCCCAGAGCGAGGACGAGGTCCTCCAACTGGTCGGGCGTGCCTGCGGCCAGCACTTCGACGTGGCCGTCGTCGGTATTGCGCACCCATCCGCGCAGACCGATGCGGGCTGCTTCGCTCTGCACGAACCAGCGAAAGCCCACGCCCTGCACCCGGCCTTTGACTAGAAAATGCTGGACCATAGTCCGTTACTGAATCCGATAGACGTATGCGTTGTCGATGAATCTATTACCGATTGTCTGACCGCCCAAACGCATGCCTTCTACGCTCTTGGCTTTGCTGAATATCTTACGAAGTTCGCGGACAAAGGGGTCTTTTGTCGGAAGGATCATGATGG
Source organism: uncultured Granulicella sp. (assembly GCA_903932155.1). Taxonomy (GTDB): domain Bacteria; phylum Acidobacteriota; class Terriglobia; order Terriglobales; family Acidobacteriaceae; genus Edaphobacter. The sequence goes on from CAIZFH010000057.1 coordinate 2,714, forward strand.
GAGGGAGCGGGTGTTCGAATTTTCCATGCAAAATCCCATGGACCTTCTCGCCCGCCTTGAGCAAATGGTTCTGGTCGAGGGAGGGCGAGGAAAGAACCAGCCTCCAATCGGAGTACTCAGGAAAGATCGCAAAGAGGGCCGTGATTTGTTTGATTTGAGCCGCATCGAGCACGGAGACTATCTCCCGGCCGGCGCTTAGGTCAGGACCTACCAGCGTTGCTTGATCCATGGCATCACACCATCCTTTCTTCTCAAGATCGCGTCCAGGAGCTCTTCAGCATGATTCCTGGTCCAAACCGCGTATCGACTTGCCTCCGACCACTTGATAACCGCATCCCAACAAGCTGCAAAGCTCCGACTCGCCTTCTTTGCCGTTTCCAGTTCGTCGTTCAACTCGGCCAGCTTCAAAAGATCTCGCAGATTGTGCGTGAATACCTTGTCGGCAAGACCCTTCTCAGGAAAATCGTAACGCTTCACGCCCTTGGCTACACAAGCCTTCAAAGCACACTCTACCGCATATCCTGCCAGATAGTATGCACCGCTATACTCCCCAGCCTCAAAGAGGATTTTGGTTCTCGGATTCGTCGATCTGAAAGCTCTTGGAAATCCTTACGATTCATCTGGATTTACTCTACGCCCGGCTGAGGTACGCGCCCTCGGCGGTGTCAACGCGGACCTTCTCGCCCTCGTTGATGAAGGGCGGGACCGAAACGACGAGGCCTGTCTCCATGGTGGCCGGCTTAGTGACGGACGAGGCGGTGGCGGACTTGATGCCGGGCTCGGTCTTGACGACGGTCATCTCGACGTAGGTGGGCAGCTCGATGCCCACGGCCTTGCCGTCGTGGAAACTCACGTTGATAGACAGGTTGGGCGTGAGGTACTCGACGGCGTCGCCCAGGGTGTCACGCTTCAGCACGGTCTGCTCGAAGCTCTCGTCCATGAAGTAGAAGTCGTCGCCGTCGTTGTAGAGGTACTCCATCTTGATCTCGTCGACCTTGACGCGGTCGATGGGGTCGGGGGAGCGGAAGCGCTCGACGAACATGGCTCCGGTGCGGATGTTCTTCAACTTGGCCTGGATGAAGGCGCGCAGGTTGCCGGGGGTGCGGTGCTCCACCGAGAAGACCAGGTGGAGCTGATCGTTGTGCTTGATGAGCATGCCCGGGCGCATCTGCGTGGCGGGAATCGACATAGGCTAAACCCCTGATTCTGGCAGTTCTGGTGGACTTTGCCGCAGAGTGCGGCAGCTTCGATTGTATCGCAGGCGGTGCGCCAGGCCGCAGTGCATCACATCAGCCGCTCGCGCGTCTCCTGCCGCACCAGGTAGAGAAAGAAGACCAACATGAACATCCCGCGCACCAGCAGGGACGCAAGATGGGTCTTCGAGAAGATATAAAAATCGCCCGCCGCAAACAGCAGGCAACCCGCCGTCACCAGCGCCCAGCCCCATTTGCGCAAACGCATCAGCCCCAGGATTCCCGCCGCCAGCAGCGTACACAGCGCCAGTACACCAGCTTTAGCCGCGCCCGTGCCGAACGCGCCATGCAGCGCCGCAACCACGTTTGCCATGGTCATAAAGAGCAGCAGCAGGCAGATGCCTGCAATCCCCGGAAGCATCTGCCCCTTCAGACTCGAGCTCTCTTCCGCTTCGTCGGTCAACACGGCCCCTTTTCAACTAACAACCTGCAACTGTCTTACAGTGTGTGCAGATACGCCAGCAGATCGTCGCGCTCCTGCGGAGTCATGCTGCCTCCCAGCGCGGGCATCATCGGTCGCCCATAGAGAATGGCGTCCATTACACGGTCGTCGTTGGCCGGCGCGCCGCTGGCCAGATACTGCTTCTTGAAGATGCCGCGCAGCGACTGCCCATTCAGCGGATCGTTGCTGCGGTCGTTGTGGCACTGCGCGCAACGCACCTGGTACACGTTATACCCGTGCGTCTGCTGCGCATTCAGCTCCGCAATCGGCGTAGGCGGAGGCAGCTTCGTGCATCCCACAGCCGCTGCAATCACCATCGCCACGCCCACACAGAACACCCCCGCTGCCATCCGTCTCATCGTTTCCATGCGCCTCATACTTCTCATTGTGCATTCCATAGTCGGAAGAGGGCAACTCTATCAGGCCAATCGGCCCGTGGCCCACCCACCACTCATAACTGCTTCCCTGCCGTCGCCCGTCCTTCACTACCCACTACTCACTACCCACTTTTTTGTTGTCAACCCCCTCGAGCTCTGGAAATTCATCTAACCCACACCTTCTCAACCACATACCTCACAAAAATAGTTGGCATAGTAGTTATGCTCCACGGCGTACAATTAAGGTAGTTAGTAAAGACACAGGACCCGGGTGCCCCATTCATGACGGCTTTATCGTCATGGGTGGGGTTCGGGCTTTTGCTATTAACCGCACAGCCGCCGGGGTCGTATACCACCGGTACATATACTTTAACCTTTGCTTTGAATACTTTGCGAAAAGTGCCCGGGGGGGGGTACGGATCGGGTGCGCGCCTGACAGATTGAACCGGGGGCAACTCTATCCCTTGCCAAGCATGCGTGTTGCAAACGCCTGCCACGCCGGAGTGAACGCAATCGGCACACCCGTGAGATGCACGACGATGAGGAACAGCGACGCAAACAGCGTGCTCTTCAGAATCTTGCGCTGCGTCACCAGGTCGAAGACCATCATCGCAAGCAGAAATCCAAACGGGACCAGGTCCTGCGCTTTGGGGTTGTTCTGCAAGCCGTGCCGATGCACTACTCCGCTGCTGCAATCGCCGCCACGATCTTGTCCATCGCATCGCGATCGGCGCTATCGCCGGGCAGATGATTTTCAATCAGGATGGAGAAGATCACCGTCTGGCCGCTGGCGCAATCCAGATAGCCGCTCAGCGCGCGCCCCTCGCCGTGCGTTCCCGTCTTTGCGAAGACGTGACCCTTCAGCGGGGCCGTTGTGAAGCGGTCTGACAGAGTGCCATCGATGCCACCGACGGGCAGGCTGGCCTTCCACGCCGCGAACCACGGCTGCGGCGCTCCGGTCTTGAGGTCGTGCGCGGCGAAGGAGAGCAGCTTCGCCACCGCTCGTGGCGTGACGAGGTCGTAGCTGCTGAGGCCGGACCCGTCGTAGAAGATGAAGTCGTTTGGATTGATCCCGGCGCGTCTCGTCAGGAAGGATCGGATGACATGAGCTCCATCTGCGGAGGATGACGGTGGGCAGTTGAACGATGCGCCAAGATCGCGCACAAGAAGCTCGGCATGCAGGTTCTGGCTGACTTTGTTGGTGAATACGATGTCTTGGACAAGCGGAACAGAGCTATGAGTTGCGAGAATCGATCCCGACGGGAGCGTCGTGTAGCACTCTTCGAAGCATGCTTGCAACTCGCGGCAGGTGGCTGGCATGCGCATGTCATCAAGGAATCCGACGCGCTGTTGGAGTGGTTCGTGCAGTGCGTGTGCGTTACCGCGCACGGTGATACCGCGAGCCTCGAGTAGCTGTTTGAACGCCATCGCGGCATACTCCGCCGGATCGTCGATGGCGATCTCCTCTACATCCGGTGCAGCGCCATCGGCGATTTGGCCGTAGACGCGAAGGGTCCGCGAACCGGGCGCGCGTTCCACCTGAATGTTGGTGGGCGACTTGGGTGGTCCAAGAATTACCTGCGACTGAACGGTGTAATACGGTACGCCGTTCTGGTTCAAACTGACGGTGGCGTTGTGGTTGAACTGGCCCGGGATGGTGTTGGCGGTCACGGTGAGCGGAAGCTGATTGTCTTCGATGGAGAGAGCGGTGACGGGGGCTCCGTATCCCCACACAGCGTCATCCATCGACCAGCCGTTGGGATATGGTTCCCACGGGAATAGTGTGTCGTCGCCGACAATGTCGCCTGTGATGACCTTGACACCTTTTGCTGCGATCTGATCGGCGAGGTCGACAAGATAACGCAGAGGGTTGGATTCGGAGGAAGGAGTGCTTGATTTAGGCTGTGAGGCTGGGGAGGTGTATGGAAGCTGCCGTCCGGAGAGATTTGCATCACCGAAACCGTCGATTACTAAATCTCCGGTGACTGTGGCACTTGCTAAATCCAACGAGCCCCGTACCACTGTCGGGAAGGTGTGAGTAGGCCCTAGCAGCGCCATCGCAGCAGCCGTCGTAAACAGCTTGGCGTTGCTGTCGGGCCGGAAGAGCTGGCCCTCGTTCAGCATGTAGATTGGCTTGCCGTCGAGCGTGGTCACCACGACACCCCAGTGCGCGCGCGCGACCGCGGGATTGGCGAGGAGCGCTGCAATATGTTGGGCAAGAGGTTGTTGCGCAGAGGAGACAGCCTCGGGCTTCGCTGCGTCAGCCGCTGTTTGGCCCACCGCCGCAGCGCACGCCGCAGCCAGAGCCGCCACGCACACCGCCGTCCGTATCGTGATGGTTATCCGCTGCATCCTGCGCGCAGTCTAGCACCACCGGCGCGCCGACTGATAGACTTATAGGGTTGTGCCGCAGACCGGTGCGCCCGCATACACTACGCGGCGCGAGGTCTGAAGCCAGTTCAGCCCGAGAGAAGCTCCAGCTCGAGCACAAAGGAAACAGACACAGTGGATCAACAGACCAGGGCAGCCCTCAAGCAAGACAAGTTTGTCAGCACTACAACCCACGGCCTGGAATGGGCCCGCGAGAACCGCCAGTCGGTGATCGTCAACGGCGGAATCCTGCTTGCAGTGGTTCTCATCGCTATCCTAAGCGTGGTGGTGTACAACAGCCGGTCCGAGGCGGCTTCCGTTGCCTTCGGCGCGGCCATGCAGGCCTACCAGACGCCGCTGGCGCAGCCCGGCCAAGCCGTGCCGCCGGGCGTGGATACCTATCCCTCCATCGCGGAGCGGGCCAAGGCCGCCAACGCGCTCTTTCTTGCCGTAGCGGACAAGTACGGCATGACACCCGACGGTCGCAACTCGCTCTACTTCGCTGGTCTCACCTACGTCGAGGCGGGGCAGAACCAGCAGGCCGAAGACACGCTGAAGAAGGTTTCTGGAAGCTGGGACAGCAACCTGGCCGCGCTGGGCAAGTTCGCCCTGGCCCAGTTCTACCGCAACACGGGCCGCGATCCCCTGGCCATCGATCTGTACAACCAACTGAGCGCGAAGCCGGCTTCTACCGTTCCCTATGGCATGGCGCAGCTTCAACTTGCCGACCTGTACCAGTCGGAGGGTAAGCCAGACGACGCTCGAAAGATCTACGCCAGTCTGAAGGACAAGGACCCGAAGGGCGTGGCCGGCTTGACCGCGGCCGGGAAGCTGGATCCATCCGCGGCTCCCGCAGCTCCGCCGCAGTAACGCCACCAGTACATGGCACGGCTGCATATCAGCATTGTGGAAGAAACTACGCGGCTTACTTTCTGGTGGCGGCGAGACGCTTCTGCGTGTCAATGAAGCGGCGCATGCGGTCCAGCGCACGGGCCCTGCCGAAGACGATGAGGCTCTCCAGCAGCGGCGGACTGGCCGTTTTGCCAGTGAGAATGGCGCGCAGCAGCATGAAGTTGTCCTTGACCGGCCACTGCTTGTCGACGCCAATCTGTTTCAGCGCGGCCTCCAGCTCATCGTGGGTGAAAGGCGTGGCTTCCAGGAGTACGAGCTGCTCGGCGGCGAAGGCCAGCGTCTCTTCCAGGGTGCGCGCCTTGGGGACGAAGGCCTCGGGCGCGGGCATGACGTCGTCCTTGAAGAAGAAGTCGGTCATCTCGCCGAACTGGGCAAGCGTCTCGATACGCGTCTGCACCAGGGGTGCAATGCGGCGCAGGTAGTCGTCGGAGAAGATGGTGGCGCGCAGGGCCTGGAAGAATTGCTCCGGTGGGAGCGCGCGCAGATACTCGCCGTTGAGCCACTTCAGCTTGGTGAGGTCGAAGACGGGCCCGCCGAGTGAGATACGCTTGAAGTCGAACTTTTCGAGCATCTCGGGCAGCGAGAAGATATCGCCCTGCTTGATGTTGATTCCCTTGGATACGATCTCCTCTTCGGTGGGCTGCGCCATGCCTCCGCCCATGAGGCCGAGGAAGTTGAGCATGGCCTGTGGCAGGAAGCCGGATTCGCGGTAGTAGATGAGCGAGACGGGGTTCTTGCGCTTGGAGATTTTGGATTTGTCGATGTTGCGCAGCAGGGGCATGTGCCAAAAGCGCGGCAGCTCCCAGCCGAAGGCCTTGTAGAGGAGGACATGTTTGGGTGTGGAGGAGATCCACTCCTCGGCGCGTATGACGTCGGTGATCTGCATCAGGTGGTCGTCGACGACGTTGGCCAGGTGATAAGTGGGGAAGCCGTCGGACTTGAGCAGGACCTGGTCGTCGACGTTGTTATGGGAGAAGGTGATGGCTCCGCGCAGTTCGTCGCGGAAGGCGGTTTCGCCCTCGACCGGAACCTTGAGGCGGACAACCGCGGGGCGACCCTCGGCTTCATACACCGCGATCTGCGACGCGGAGAGCTCGCGGTGCGCTCCGTTGTAACGCGGCGGCAGCTTGGCGGCAATCTGCGACTTGCGCATTGCGTCCAGCTCTTCGGCCGTCTCGAAGCTGCGATAGGCGTGGCCGGACACCAGCAGCAGATCGACATGGGAGCGGTAGATTTCAGTGCGCTCCGATTGTCGATAAGGGCCAAAAGGTCCGCCAACGTCTGGGCCTTCGTCCCACGCCAGGTCAAGCCAGCGCAGGGCATCGAAGATCATCTGCTCGGAGTCGGAGACGAAGCGGGCGCGGTCGGTGTCCTCGATGCGCAGCACGAACTTGCCGCCGCGCTGGCGGGCGTAGAGGAAGTTGAGCAGGCCGATGTAGGCCGTGCCAACGTGCGGATCGCCGGTGGGTGAAGGGGCAATGCGGACGCGAATCGGAGGCTGAGGATCGAGTTCGGACATGATTGTGTGCCGAGTTCGATGGTATCAGGCGGAAGACGATTCTATGCTCCGCCGGATTGCCCAGCATTATGTCCTAATTTGAGGGGAGGAGTTTTGGGCGGACCGCAAGAAGGGCTTTTTTGAATACGTCCGTCTGGGATAAATTCGCATTTCGTTCAAGGTAATAATCAACCATTGGCAGTGAAATCCATTTATATTCAGGAAACTCTGCTAACTGATAGGCGGCTATAGCTTGATGAATGTCTACAAGAACGATGCCGCTTTCTGTTCTGCCAGCTAACCAGCCACATACGAGGCGATATTGCTCGAATCGTTTGGTTTTCGATTCAAATTTCCTCGTATCGATGTACTTCAATGCCGAAAAAAGAAAGGCCGCTATACTTCCAACGACTGAAAGAAATTGAAGGGTACTCATTGCATTGCCTCCGTTGCTCTAATTGAGACGCTACCAAAAAATCTAATTAGGTCGCTTGACGGGTGCACAGTACAACACCAAATGGCTTGGAGGATGGCCCGTTTATTGCTGGAACTTCGTGCCCGGCGGCGGAAAGTTTTTCTCGGCGTCGTCCAACACGAGGACCCAGTCGTTACCGGGACCGCTGGATGGCGGCGTGAACTCCCGGCTGATGTCGCCGCGATGCACATCGGATTCCCTGTCTCCGGCCTCGACGCGCGGAAACTGTCCGATGAGGGTCGCAGTGCCAGTCCGCGGATCGTACCACCAGGCCTTGTATGCCTTGCCGGAGAGCGTGTCGAATATCTTGTCGCGCATCCTGACTCGCACCGGTCTACCCGTGGAGGTGTAGACGAAGATATAACTGCCATCCGAATCGCGCGTGGCCTGGATTCTATCGGTGGTGCTGCCTGGATCACTGACGATGAGCCATTGGTCGGGAATGCGTGTGAGCATCGGTCGTGATTCAATGAGGGCGCGCAGGTACTGAATCTGGGAGCCTGCCGGCCTGTTCAATGCATCCTGCAGCGAGACCGCCGGCATGCCATACGCCGAGCCGGTGCGGGCCGGAACGCCAGGGGATGGATCCTGATAATTCCACACGCCCTGACTGCCGTACGCGTATCCCGCGGCGCCTGCGAAGACGGAGCAGTAAGCCACCCGGCGCACGTCCTGTGCCTGAATGATGGGCACTCCGGGTTTATAGGCGATCAGATCGTCGACGATTCCCTCGTACGTTGACTCGCCTTCAACAACTGGTTTGACGGGCGTCTTGTCCCAATCCTGCGCGACGAGTTCGTACGAGCGGTTGAGCACGATATGGCGCGATTGCACCATGTTGAAGTCCAGCCATGCATCGTTCTGGAACCATCGGCTGGAGCTTTGGATTCCGGTGGGATGGTAGGTTTTGAGATGCGTGCCGCCATCGCCCGCGGTGATGCCGGACGCCATCGCGCGCCAGATTTCCTCCGTTCCCACGGGATACCAGTCGCCGCCCAGTACGAAGAGCACGCGCTTGTCGCGGTAGCGTGTGCCCAGGAACTTGCCGTAGTTGAATGCGCTGGTGGTATCCAGCACGGAAGTTTTCTCGTTGACATACTCCTTGCCCCAAATGGGCACGAGGGCAACATACATGCCGAGGGAGTTGGCTTTATCGACGGCGTAATCGACGTGTTTGAAGTACTCGGGATTCGGTTCCGACTTGGTGCCTTTGATAAACACCGAAGCGCCATATGGGTTTGTACGGTCCAGGCCGCCGTAGTGGGCCACTATGGCCTGAATGACGGTAAACTTCTTGGCCGCGCGATCCTTCATGTAGAGGTCGATATTTTCGCGGGTCATATGGAACAACCCCCACGACGTATCGGCCATGTAGAAGAACGGCTTGCCGTCCTGGGTGACGAGGAAGCGGTGGTTATCGGAGACACGGATGGACGACGGCGCCTGCGCCACGGCTGGCAGCAGGCTGGTTGTAAGGATCAGGATGCCCGCCAATAGCAGGCCTGTACGAGTACTCTTCATGCGCATCGCCCTCATGTTGTAATCCGGCCCGTTCCGCCCGCTGACAGCGCTGGACGTTCCGCGCGCAGGCTGAACCACACCGCCGAATCTTATAGGGGTGTGTGGATGGAAAGCAACGTTGGGAATGGTTGACGCCTCTGCCGCTGTCCTATCCACAGAGGTCTCCGCGGGATTGACTATATCGTTACCTTTATCGTTAACTTTTTTTGTTGACATCAGGCTAAACGGCAATATAGATTTCCCTGAGTTATCTAAATTCAATGTGGAGTGAGGCATGTGCGAAGGATTCGCCATGTGTTCAGCAATCTTTGCCTTGAAGGAATTACGGTGCTGTAGCAGCCTCGTATGAGTTTATATAAAAGCGCAGCTAGTAGCAGTTGAGGAGCCAGCGTTTCTACATCTCTCTCGCTCTAGCCTGCTCTGACTCACGGCCCATTGTCTTTCTCTCCCAGCCACACTTAGCAGCTTTGAAGTCTGCTCCGATGAAGGTGTAAAGACATCCTTATGTTGCAGTGAAAGTCTTGAATCAAGAACAGGAAAGGCAAGAAATATGTCCATATTACGACGATTCGTTTACACGGCAGCCCTTTTCTTATGGGTAATGCTGTTGATCAGCCCAGCTCTGCAAGCTCAGCTTTCCACAAGAGCTGCCATCACAGGGACCGTAACGGATTCCTCCGGTGCAGTGGTGCCAGACGCGACCGTGACGATCACCGACAATGCGACCCAGGTCTCCGTGAAAACCCGGTCAAACGGCAGCGGCACCTATGTGGCGTCCGATCTGAATGTGGCGGCTTACTCCATCACTATTGCCAAGTCAGGTTTCAAGAACTATACCGTGACTGGCATCGAGCTTCACCCGACGGAGACGGTCCAGGTAAATGGATCGCTTGTGGTTGGCGCTGCCAGCGAGACCGTCACGGTGGGGGCAACCTCTACCTATGTGGAGCTGTCGACTCCTGAGAATTCTGCCTATATCTCCGGGGGAGATGTGAGTTCGCTGCCCATGAACGGGCGCAACTACTCCGCTGTAGCGGGACTGCTGCCGGGCGTGAACAATCTATCGCAAGGCTCGGCGCTGACGACGGGCGGCCGTTCAACTAACGATTCTCTATCCATTAACGGGATGGCGACTTCGCGCAGCTTCTATGCGGTGGACGGCATATGGAACGAGAACACTGGCAACATGACCCAGCAGTCGGTGATTCCGAACCCGGACTCGATTGAAGAGGTACGTGTCCTGCAGAACAACTTCTCCTCGCAGTATTCGCTGCTGGGATCGTCGGTAGTCATGGTGCAGACCAAGAGCGGCACGGCGAACCTTCACGGCACGGTGTGGGAGTTCTTGCGGAACGATATGTTCAATACAAAGCCCTACTTCCAGACATCGACCGTCATCCCGCCCTACAAGCAAAACATCTTCGGCTTTAACGTGGGTGGACCGGTCTTCATTCCACATCACTACAACAGCGATCGCAAGAAGACCTTCTTTTTCTGGGACGAGTCGTATGTGGTCCTGCATGTTCCAAACCAGAACACCAGCCAGCTTCCGCTAGCCAACCAGATGGCCGGCTGCTTCATCTCGCCGATCAAGGACCCCAAGACCGGCTTGCTTTTCCCGACAGTCTCCACCTGCAACGGAGCGACCGGCACGTTCTACCAGATCCCGGCCGCGAGAATCAACACGAGCTCGCAGGCGTACCTGCAAACGCTGTATCCGGCACCCAATTATGCGCCCGTCGGCAGCACACTCAATTACATCAACAATCAGGCCGTGACCACCTATCAGCGGGACGATCAGATCAAGATTGACCACTACTTCTCGCCCAACTACCACCTGCTAGCCGAGTACTTCCAGGAATATCAGAAATTTGCACAGAACACTGTGTCCAATGGCACGACTCCGATCAGTTCGGAGACGGACTTTACACACAACAAACTGGCATCGGTCTCGCTGACACAGACCCTGACGCCGAACATGATCAACACGACCAACATGGCCATGAATATCTTTCTTCTGAACCTGACTGTGGTGGGAAAGAGCGATATCAGCCAGATTCCGAATTTCAGTGAAACCCTTTTCTATCCGAATGCCAACTATTCCACCCGCACTCCTGTGGTGAATTTAGCCGGCGGGCTGGCGGGACAGGGCATCAATGGGCGGCCCATCCCCCATGCCTCCGATCTTGACAATACGGTCAGCGACAATTGGAGCTGGCTGACGGGCAAGCACTTTCTTACAGCGGGAGTGACCTTCGTCTTCAACACCAAACGACAGCTTACGATCAATGCGACGAATGGAAGTTTCACTTTCTCCGGTACTTCCTCCGCGCCGACTTCCGCGCAGAAGACCGCAGCGGGTACTTGCAACACGGGCAACACCATTACAGCCTCCCAATGCACGCAGGACGATGGGGTTGCGGACATGCTGCTGGGGTATATCGCCAGCTATAGCCAGACCAGCTTCGAGCCCCACGGCATTATCCACGACTTCTCCTGGTCCCCGTACGTGGAGGACCGGTTCCAATTCAACAAGCACCTGACCCTCACGCTGGGGTTGCGGATGTACCACATGCCGCTGCCCTACGGCGTACCGAACTCGGAGACCAACTTTGTGCCCTCGGCCTTCAATCCGGCGCTGGCACCGACGGTGAATGAGTTCACCGGCGCGACCAACATTCCGACCGGCACTACCTACAGCAACGGCATGGTGTTTAACAACGGCGGGGCAGGCTGCCTTGGAGCGCCTCTCTCGGGCACCCCTTGCAGCGGGCTACCGGTCAACTTCTCCAACAACCACATCTGGTACTTTGCGCCGGATGCAGGCTTCGCGTGGGATGTGTTCGGCGATGGCAAGACCAGCCTGCGCGGCGGCTATGGCGAGAGCTACACCCGCATCTTTACCAATCAGGACTGTTCCTTCAACTGCGATGCGAACCCTCCGGTCTTCACCAACGAGGCGCTAACGAACCTCGTACTGCCATCCACGTCGAACTGGAACGTCGCAGGGGCGGGCGGTTCCGCGGCTAGCACGACGAGCGCCGCTACCATCACCGCGATGGACCCGGACATTCAGGCGTCTCCGGTGGCGAGTTGGTCACTGGGAGTGCAGCATCAGTTTCCGGCCAATTTTGTGGCTTCGATCGTGGGGGCGGGGAGTCGCATCCAGCATCTGGTGGCCACATGGAACATAAACCAGCCGGCACCCACCGTGGTAGGCGGTGTGAGCTATGACTTCAATCCGTTGCTGAACTCGAATCCGGCAAACAGCGGGAAACCCGACAACTCGGCATATTGGGCGCCGTATCAGGGTTATGGCTCGATCAATAGGGTATCCACCCATCTGTGGGGGGAATGGAATGGGCTTGAGGTGCAGGTCAAGCATCCGATGGGCAAGTCGCTCAACGTAACGGGGTCTTATACCTACTCCCACGATACAACCAATTTAAGTGGAGCGATCGATCCCTATGACGTCAACCGTTTCCATGGCAACGCGGAGAACATGAACTTCCCTCATTCGCTGGCGATTACGGCAATCTACCAACTGCCGTTCTTTCAGCACAGCGGCAACCTGCTGGAAAAGGAGGCGTTGGGCGGATGGAGCATCGACAATATCGCGACCTTCCGCAGCGGGACATCGCTATCGCCTGGCCTGGGCGAAACCGACGCGGGCCTGGCGTTGCGGCCGGACCAGGTACCGGGCAGCTCGACCAATGGGCCGAAGATCTGGAAGAATAACGCAGCTCCCAATCAGAAGTGGTTCAACACCTCAGCCTTCTCCTGCCCAGGGCTTACAGATGGGCTCAACTGCGGTACCTTCCCAGCAGCCAGCTGGGGACGCTATGGCACCGCCCAGACCGGCATCATCCGCGGGCCGGGCCAGGAACTATTCAATACGGCCCTGTATAAGACCTTCACCATCACTGACAAGGCGCGTCTCGAGTTCCGTGCGGAGGCGTTCAACACGTTCAACCATACCAATCCCGGCAATCCGAATACGAGCTTGAGCAACGCGAACTACGGAAAGATAACCAGTGCGACCGATCCCCGCATTCTGGAGCTCGCGCTGCGCTTAAAGTACTAGGCGCGTGTTCCACGTCCGGAGCTGCATAACTTCAATAGATGCAATCTAACGGGGTATCTCTCAGCTGAGAGATACCCCGTTAGATTGCATCTATTGAAGTTATGCAGCTCCGGACGTGGAACACGCGCCTAGTACTTTAAGCGCAGCGCGAGCTCCAGAATGCGGGGATCGGTCGCACTGGTTATCTTTCCGTAGTTCGCGTTGCTCAAGCTCGTATTCGGATTGCCGGGATTGGTATGGTTGAACGTGTTGAACGCCTCCGCACGGAACTCGAGACGCGCCTTGTCAGTGATGGTGAAGGTCTTATACAGGGCCGTATTGAATAGTTCCTGGCCCGGCCCGCGGATGATGCCGGTCTGGGCGGTGCCATAGCGTCCCCAGCTGGCTGCTGGGAAGGTACCGCAGTTGAGCCCATCTGTAAGCCCTGGGCAGGAGAAGGCTGAGGTGTTGAACCACTTCTGATTGGGAGCTGCGTTATTCTTCCAGATCTTCGGCCCATTGGTCGAGCTGCCCGGTACCTGGTCCGGCCGCAACGCCAGGCCCGCGTCGGTTTCGCCCAGGCCAGGCGATAGCGATGTCCCGCTGCGGAAGGTCGCGATATTGTCGATGCTCCATCCGCCCAACGCCTCCTTTTCCAGCAGGTTGCCGCTGTGCTGAAAGAACGGCAGTTGGTAGATTGCCGTAATCGCCAGCGAATGAGGGAAGTTCATGTTCTCCGCGTTGCCATGGAAACGGTTGACGTCATAGGGATCGATCGCTCCACTTAAATTGGTTGTATCGTGGGAGTAGGTATAAGACCCCGTTACGTTGAGCGACTTGCCCATCGGATGCTTGACCTGCACCTCAAGCCCATTCCATTCCCCCCACAGATGGGTGGATACCCTATTGATCGAGCCATAACCCTGATACGGCGCCCAATATGCCGAGTTGTCGGGTTTCCCGCTGTTTGCCGGATTCGAGTTCAGCAACGGATTGAAGTCATAGCTCACACCGCCTACCACGGTGGGTGCCGGCTGGTTTATGTTCCATGTGGCCACCAGATGCTGGATGCGACTCCCCGCCCCCACGATCGAAGCCACAAAATTGGCCGGAAACTGATGCTGCACTCCCAGTGACCAACTCGCCACCGGAGACGCCTGAATGTCCGGGTCCATCGCGGTGATGGTAGCGGCGCTCGTCGTGCTAGCCGCGGAACCGCCCGCCCCTGCGACGTTCCAGTTCGACGTGGATGGCAGTACGAGGTTCGTTAGCGCCTCGTTGGTGAAGACCGGAGGGTTCGCATCGCAGTTGAAGGAACAGTCCTGATTGGTAAAGATGCGGGTGTAGCTCTCGCCATAGCCGCCGCGCAGGCTGGTCTTGCCATCGCCGAACACATCCCACGCGAAGCCTGCATCCGGCGCAAAGTACCAGATGTGGTTGTTGGAGAAGTTGACCGGTAGCCCGCTGCAAGGGGTGCCCGAGAGAGGCGCTCCAAGGCAGCCTGCCCCGCCGTTGTTAAACACCATGCCGTTGCTGTAGGTAGTGCCGGTCGGAATGTTGGTCGCGCCGGTGAACTCATTCACCGTCGGTGCCAGCGCCGGATTGAAGGCCGAGGGCACAAAGTTGGTCTCCGAGTTCGGTACGCCGTAGGGCAGCGGCATGTGGTACATCCGCAACCCCAGCGTGAGGGTCAGGTGCTTGTTGAATTGGAACCGGTCCTCCACGTACGGGGACCAGGAGAAGTCGTGGATAATGCCGTGGGGCTCGAAGCTGGTCTGGCTATAGCTGGCGATATACCCCAGCAGCATGTCCGCAACCCCATCGTCCTGCGTGCATTGGGAGGCTGTAATGGTGTTGCCCGTGTTGCAAGTACCCGCTGCGGTCTTCTGCGCGGAAGTCGGCGCGGAGGAAGTACCGGAGAAAGTGAAACTTCCATTCGTCGCATTGATCGTAAGCTGTCGTTTGGTGTTGAAGACGAAGGTCACTCCCGCTGTAAGAAAGTGCTTGCCCGTCAGCCAGCTCCAATTGTCGCTGACCGTATTGTCAAGATCGGAGGCATGGGGGATGGGCCGCCCATTGATGCCCTGTCCCGCCAGCCCGCCGGCTAAATTCACCACAGGAGTGCGGGTGGAATAGTTGGCATTCGGATAGAAAAGGGTTTCACTGAAATTCGGAATCTGGCTGATATCGCTCTTTCCCACCACAGTCAGGTTCAGAAGAAAGATATTCATGGCCATGTTGGTCGTGTTGATCATGTTCGGCGTCAGGGTCTGTGTCAGCGAGACCGATGCCAGTTTGTTGTGTGTAAAGTCCGTCTCCGAACTGATCGGAGTCGTGCCATTGGACACAGTGTTCTGTGCAAATTTCTGATATTCCTGGAAGTACTCGGCTAGCAGGTGGTAGTTGGGCGAGAAGTAGTGGTCAATCTTGATCTGATCGTCCCGCTGATAGGTGGTCACGGCCTGATTGTTGATGTAATTGAGTGTGCTGCCGACGGGCGCATAATTGGGTGCCGGATACAGCGTTTGCAGGTACGCCTGCGAGCTCGTGTTGATTCTCGCGGCCGGGATCTGGTAGAACGTGCCGGTCGCTCCGTTGCAGGTGGAGACTGTCGGGAAAAGCAAGCCGGTCTTGGGGTCCTTGATCGGCGAGATGAAGCAGCCGGCCATCTGGTTGGCTAGCGGAAGCTGGCTGGTGTTCTGGTTTGGAACATGCAGGACCACATACGACTCGTCCCAGAAAAAGAAGGTCTTCTTGCGATCGCTGTTGTAGTGATGTGGAATGAAGACCGGTCCACCCACGTTAAAGCCGAAGATGTTTTGCTTGTAGGGCGGGATGACGGTCGATGTCTGGAAGTAGGGCTTTGTATTGAACATATCGTTCCGCAAGAACTCCCACACCGTGCCGTGAAGGTTCGCCGTGCCGCTCTTGGTCTGCACCATGACTACCGACGATCCCAGCAGCGAATACTGCGAGGAGAAGTTGTTCTGCAGGACACGTACCTCTTCAATCGAGTCCGGGTTCGGAATCACCGACTGCTGGGTCATGTTGCCAGTGTTCTCGTTCCATATGCCGTCCACCGCATAGAAGCTGCGCGAAGTCGCCATCCCGTTAATGGATAGAGAATCGTTAGTTGAACGGCCGCCCGTCGTCAGCGCCGAGCCTTGCGATAGATTGTTCACGCCCGGCAGCAGTCCCGCTACAGCGGAGTAGTTGCGCCCGTTCATGGGCAGCGAACTCACATCTCCCCCGGAGATATAGGCAGAATTCTCAGGAGTCGACAGCTCCACATAGGTAGAGGTTGCCCCCACCGTGACGGTCTCGCTGGCAGCGCCAACCACAAGCGATCCATTTACCTGGACCGTCTCCGTCGGGTGAAGCTCGATGCCAGTCACGGTATAGTTCTTGAAACCTGACTTGGCAATAGTGATGGAGTAAGCCGCCACATTCAGATCGGACGCCACATAGGTGCCGCTGCCGTTTGACCGGGTTTTCACGGAGACCTGGGTCGCATTGTCGGTGATCGTCACGGTCGCGTCTGGCACCACTGCACCGGAGGAATCCGTTACGGTCCCTGTGATGGCAGCTCTTGTGGAAAGCTGAGCTTGCAGAGCTGGGCTGATCAACAGCATTACCCATAAGAAAAGGGCTGCCGTGTAAACGAATCGTCGTAATATGGACATATTTCTTGCCTTTCCTGTTCTTGATTCAAGACTTTCACTGCAACATAAGGATGTCTTTACACCTTCATCGGAGCAGACTTCAAAGCTGCTAAGTGTGGCTGGGAGAGAAAGACAATGGGCCGTGAGTCAGAGCAGGCTAGAGCGAGAGAGATGTAGAAACGCTGGCTCCTCAACTGCTACTAGCTGCGCTTTTATATAAACTCATACGAGGCTGCTACAGCACCGTAATTCCTTCAAGGCAAAGATTGCTGAACACATGGCGAATCCTTCGCACATGCCTCACTCCACATTGAATTTAGATAACTCAGGGAAATCTATATTGCCGTTTAGCCTGATGTCAACAAAAAAAGTTAACGATAAAGGTAACGATATAGTCAATCCCGCGGAGACCTCTGTGGATAGGACAGCGGCAGAGGCGTCAACCATTCCCAACGTTGCTTTCCATCCACACACCCCTATAAGATTCGGCGGTGTGGTTCAGCCTGCGCGCGGAACGTCCAGCGCTGTCAGCGGGCGGAACGGGCCGGATTACAACATGAGGGCGATGCGCATGAAGAGTACTCGTACAGGCCTGCTATTGGCGGGCATCCTGATCCTTACAACCAGCCTGCTGCCAGCCGTGGCGCAGGCGCCGTCGTCCATCCGTGTCTCCGATAACCACCGCTTCCTCGTCACCCAGGACGGCAAGCCGTTCTTCTACATGGCCGATACGTCGTGGGGGTTGTTCCATATGACCCGCGAAAATATCGACCTCTACATGAAGGATCGCGCGGCCAAGAAGTTTACCGTCATTCAGGCCATAGTGGCCCACTACGGCGGCCTGGACCGTACAAACCCATATGGCGCTTCGGTGTTTATCAAAGGCACCAAGTCGGAACCGAATCCCGAGTACTTCAAACACGTCGATTACGCCGTCGATAAAGCCAACTCCCTCGGCATGTATGTTGCCCTCGTGCCCATTTGGGGCAAGGAGTATGTCAACGAGAAAACTTCCGTGCTGGATACCACCAGCGCATTCAACTACGGCAAGTTCCTGGGCACACGCTACCGCGACAAGCGCGTGCTCTTCGTACTGGGCGGCGACTGGTATCCCGTGGGAACGGAGGAAATCTGGCGCGCGATGGCGTCCGGCATCACCGCGGGCGATGGCGGCACGCATCTCAAAACCTACCATCCCACCGGAATCCAAAGCTCCAGCCGATGGTTCCAGAACGATGCATGGCTGGACTTCAACATGGTGCAATCGCGCCATATCGTGCTCAACCGCTCGTACGAACTCGTCGCGCAGGATTGGGACAAGACGCCCGTCAAACCAGTTGTTGAAGGCGAGTCAACGTACGAGGGAATCGTCGACGATCTGATCGCCTATAAACCCGGAGTGCCCATCATTCAGGCACAGGACGTGCGCCGGGTGGCTTACTGCTCCGTCTTCGCAGGCGCCGCGGGATACGCGTACGGCAGTCAGGGCGTGTGGAATTATCAGGATCCATCCCCTGGCGTTCCGGCCCGCACCGGCTCGGCGTATGGCATGCCGGCGGTCTCGCTGCAGGATGCATTGAACAGGCCGGCAGGCTCCCAGATTCAGTACCTGCGCGCCCTCATTGAATCACGACCGATGCTCACACGCATTCCCGACCAATGGCTCATCGTCAGTGATCCAGGCAGCACCACCGATAGAATCCAGGCCACGCGCGATTCGGATGGCAGTTATATCTTCGTCTACACCTCCACGGGTAGACCGGTGCGAGTCAGGATGCGCGACAAGATATTCGACACGCTCTCCGGCAAGGCATACAAGGCCTGGTGGTACGATCCGCGGACTGGCACTGCGACCCTCATCGGACAGTTTCCGCGCGTCGAGGCCGGAGACAGGGAATCCGATGTGCATCGCGGCGACATCAGCCGGGAGTTCACGCCGCCATCCAGCGGTCCCGGTAACGACTGGGTCCTCGTGTTGGACGACGCCGAGAAAAACTTTCCGCCGCCGGGCACGAAGTTCCAGCAATAAACGGGCCATCCTCCAAGCCATTTGGTGTTGTACTGTGCACCCGTCAAGCGACCTAATTAGATTTTTTGGTAGCGTCTCAATTAGAGCAACGGAGGCAATGCAATGAGTACCCTTCAATTTCTTTCAGTCGTTGGAAGTATAGCGGCCTTTCTTTTTTCGGCATTGAAGTACATCGATACGAGGAAATTTGAATCGAAAACCAAACGATTCGAGCAATATCGCCTCGTATGTGGCTGGTTAGCTGGCAGAACAGAAAGCGGCATCGTTCTTGTAGACATTCATCAAGCTATAGCCGCCTATCAGTTAGCAGAGTTTCCTGAATATAAATGGATTTCACTGCCAATGGTTGATTATTACCTTGAACGAAATGCGAATTTATCCCAGACGGACGTATTCAAAAAAGCCCTTCTTGCGGTCCGCCCAAAACTCCTCCCCTCAAATTAGGACATAATGCTGGGCAATCCGGCGGAGCATAGAATCGTCTTCCGCCTGATACCATCGAACTCGGCACACAATCATGTCCGAACTCGATCCTCAGCCTCCGATTCGCGTCCGCATTGCCCCTTCACCCACCGGCGATCCGCACGTTGGCACGGCCTACATCGGCCTGCTCAACTTCCTCTACGCCCGCCAGCGCGGCGGCAAGTTCGTGCTGCGCATCGAGGACACCGACCGCGCCCGCTTCGTCTCCGACTCCGAGCAGATGATCTTCGATGCCCTGCGCTGGCTTGACCTGGCGTGGGACGAAGGCCCAGACGTTGGCGGACCTTTTGGCCCTTATCGACAATCGGAGCGCACTGAAATCTACCGCTCCCATGTCGATCTGCTGCTGGTGTCCGGCCACGCCTATCGCAGCTTCGAGACGGCCGAAGAGCTGGACGCAATGCGCAAGTCGCAGATTGCCGCCAAGCTGCCGCCGCGTTACAACGGAGCGCACCGCGAGCTCTCCGCGTCGCAGATCGCGGTGTATGAAGCCGAGGGTCGCCCCGCGGTTGTCCGCCTCAAGGTTCCGGTCGAGGGCGAAACCGCCTTCCGCGACGAACTGCGCGGAGCCATCACCTTCTCCCATAACAACGTCGACGACCAGGTCCTGCTCAAGTCCGACGGCTTCCCCACTTATCACCTGGCCAACGTCGTCGACGACCACCTGATGCAGATCACCGACGTCATACGCGCCGAGGAGTGGATCTCCTCCACACCCAAACATGTCCTCCTCTACAAGGCCTTCGGCTGGGAGCTGCCGCGCTTTTGGCACATGCCCCTGCTGCGCAACATCGACAAATCCAAAATCTCCAAGCGCAAGAACCCCGTCTCGCTCATCTACTACCGCGAATCCGGCTTCCTGCCACAGGCCATGCTCAACTTCCTCGGCCTCATGGGCGGAGGCATGGCGCAGCCCACCGAAGAGGAGATCGTATCCAAGGGAATCAACATCAAGCAGGGCGATATCTTCTCGCTGCCCGAGATGCTCGAAAAGTTCGACTTCAAGCGTATCTCACTCGGCGGGCCCGTCTTCGACCTCACCAAGCTGAAGTGGCTCAACGGCGAGTATCTGCGCGCGCTCCCACCGGAGCAATTCTTCCAGGCCCTGCGCGCCACCATCTTCTCCGACGACTACCTGCGCCGCATTGCACCCCTGGTGCAGACGCGTATCGAGACGCTTGCCCAGTTCGGCGAGATGACCGACTTCTTCTTCAAGGACGACGTCATGCCCGCGCCCGAGGCCTTCGTCCCCAAGGCGCGCACCCTGGAAGAGACGCTGGCCTTCGCCGCCGAGCAGCTCGTACTCCTGGAAGCCACGCCTTTCACCCACGATGAGCTGGAGGCCGCGCTGAAACAGATTGGCGTCGACAAGCAGTGGCCGGTCAAGGACAACTTCATGCTGCTGCGCGCCATTCTCACTGGCAAAACGGCCAGTCCGCCGCTGCTGGAGAGCCTCATCGTCTTCGGCAGGGCCCGTGCGCTGGACCGCATGCGCCGCTTCATTGACACGCAGAAGCGTCTCGCCGCCACCAGAAAGTAAGCCGCGTAGTTTCTTCCACAATGCTGATATGCAGCCGTGCCATGTACTGGTGGCGTTACTGCGGCGGAGCTGCGGGAGCCGCGGATGGATCCAGCTTCCCGGCCGCGGTCAAGCCGGCCACGCCCTTCGGGTCCTTGTCCTTCAGACTGGCGTAGATCTTTCGAGCGTCGTCTGGCTTACCCTCCGACTGGTACAGGTCGGCAAGTTGAAGCTGCGCCATGCCATAGGGAACGGTAGAAGCCGGCTTCGCGCTCAGTTGGTTGTACAGATCGATGGCCAGGGGATCGCGGCCCGTGTTGCGGTAGAACTGGGCCAGGGCGAACTTGCCCAGCGCGGCCAGGTTGCTGTCCCAGCTTCCAGAAACCTTCTTCAGCGTGTCTTCGGCCTGCTGGTTCTGCCCCGCCTCGACGTAGGTGAGACCAGCGAAGTAGAGCGAGTTGCGACCGTCGGGTGTCATGCCGTACTTGTCCGCTACGGCAAGAAAGAGCGCGTTGGCGGCCTTGGCCCGCTCCGCGATGGAGGGATAGGTATCCACGCCCGGCGGCACGGCTTGGCCGGGCTGCGCCAGCGGCGTCTGGTAGGCCTGCATGGCCGCGCCGAAGGCAACGGAAGCCGCCTCGGACCGGCTGTTGTACACCACCACGCTTAGGATAGCGATGAGAACCACTGCAAGCAGGATTCCGCCGTTGACGATCACCGACTGGCGGTTCTCGCGGGCCCATTCCAGGCCGTGGGTTGTAGTGCTGACAAACTTGTCTTGCTTGAGGGCTGCCCTGGTCTGTTGATCCACTGTGTCTGTTTCCTTTGTGCTCGAGCTGGAGCTTCTCTCGGGCTGAACTGGCTTCAGACCTCGCGCCGCGTAGTGTATGCGGGCGCACCGGTCTGCGGCACAACCCTATAAGTCTATCAGTCGGCGCGCCGGTGGTGCTAGACTGCGCGCAGGATGCAGCGGATAACCATCACGATACGGACGGCGGTGTGCGTGGCGGCTCTGGCTGCGGCGTGCGCTGCGGCGGTGGGCCAAACAGCGGCTGACGCAGCGAAGCCCGAGGCTGTCTCCTCTGCGCAACAACCTCTTGCCCAACATATTGCAGCGCTCCTCGCCAATCCCGCGGTCGCGCGCGCGCACTGGGGTGTCGTGGTGACCACGCTCGACGGCAAGCCAATCTACATGCTGAACGAGGGCCAGCTCTTCCGGCCCGACAGCAACGCCAAGCTGTTTACGACGGCTGCTGCGATGGCGCTGCTAGGGCCTACTCACACCTTCCCGACAGTGGTACGGGGCTCGTTGGATTTAGCAAGTGCCACAGTCACCGGAGATTTAGTAATCGACGGTTTCGGTGATGCAAATCTCTCCGGACGGCAGCTTCCATACACCTCCCCAGCCTCACAGCCTAAATCAAGCACTCCTTCCTCCGAATCCAACCCTCTGCGTTATCTTGTCGACCTCGCCGATCAGATCGCAGCAAAAGGTGTCAAGGTCATCACAGGCGACATTGTCGGCGACGACACACTATTCCCGTGGGAACCATATCCCAACGGCTGGTCGATGGATGACGCTGTGTGGGGATACGGAGCCCCCGTCACCGCTCTCTCCATCGAAGACAATCAGCTTCCGCTCACCGTGACCGCCAACACCATCCCGGGCCAGTTCAACCACAACGCCACCGTCAGTTTGAACCAGAACGGCGTACCGTATTACACCGTTCAGTCGCAGGTAATTCTTGGACCACCCAAGTCGCCCACCAACATTCAGGTGGAACGCGCGCCCGGTTCGCGGACCCTTCGCGTCTACGGCCAAATCGCCGATGGCGCTGCACCGGATGTAGAGGAGATCGCCATCGACGATCCGGCGGAGTATGCCGCGATGGCGTTCAAACAGCTACTCGAGGCTCGCGGTATCACCGTGCGCGGTAACGCACACGCACTGCACGAACCACTCCAACAGCGCGTCGGATTCCTTGATGACATGCGCATGCCAGCCACCTGCCGCGAGTTGCAAGCATGCTTCGAAGAGTGCTACACGACGCTCCCGTCGGGATCGATTCTCGCAACTCATAGCTCTGTTCCGCTTGTCCAAGACATCGTATTCACCAACAAAGTCAGCCAGAACCTGCATGCCGAGCTTCTTGTGCGCGATCTTGGCGCATCGTTCAACTGCCCACCGTCATCCTCCGCAGATGGAGCTCATGTCATCCGATCCTTCCTGACGAGACGCGCCGGGATCAATCCAAACGACTTCATCTTCTACGACGGGTCCGGCCTCAGCAGCTACGACCTCGTCACGCCACGAGCGGTGGCGAAGCTGCTCTCCTTCGCCGCGCACGACCTCAAGACCGGAGCGCCGCAGCCGTGGTTCGCGGCGTGGAAGGCCAGCCTGCCCGTCGGTGGCATCGATGGCACTCTGTCAGACCGCTTCACAACGGCCCCGCTGAAGGGTCACGTCTTCGCAAAGACGGGAACGCACGGCGAGGGGCGCGCGCTGAGCGGCTATCTGGATTGCGCCAGCGGCCAGACGGTGATCTTCTCCATCCTGATTGAAAATCATCTGCCCGGCGATAGCGCCGATCGCGATGCGATGGACAAGATCGTGGCGGCGATTGCAGCAGCGGAGTAGTGCATCGGCACGGCTTGCAGAACAACCCCAAAGCGCAGGACCTGGTCCCGTTTGGATTTCTGCTTGCGATGATGGTCTTCGACCTGGTGACGCAGCGCAAGATTCTGAAGAGCACGCTGTTTGCGTCGCTGTTCCTCATCGTCGTGCATCTCACGGGTGTGCCGATTGCGTTCACTCCGGCGTGGCAGGCGTTTGCAACACGCATGCTTGGCAAGGGATAGAGTTGCCCCCGGTTCAATCTGTCAGGCGCGCACCCGATCCGTACCCCCCCCCGGGCACTTTTCGCAAAGTATTCAAAGCAAAGGTTAAAGTATATGTACCGGTGGTATACGACCCCGGCGGCTGTGCGGTTAATAGCAAAAGCCCGAACCCCACCCATGACGATAAAGCCGTCATGAATGGGGCACCCGGGTCCTGTGTCTTTACTAACTACCTTAATTGTACGCCGTGGAGCATAACTACTATGCCAACTATTTTTGTGAGGTATGTGGTTGAGAAGGTGTGGGTTAGATGAATTTCCAGAGCTCGAGGGGGTTGACAACAAAAAAGTGGGTAGTGAGTAGTGGGTAGTGAAGGACGGGCGACGGCAGGGAAGCAGTTATGAGTGGTGGGTGGGCCACGGGCCGATTGGCCTGATAGAGTTGCCCTCTTCCGACTATGGAATGCACAATGAGAAGTATGAGGCGCATGGAAACGATGAGACGGATGGCAGCGGGGGTGTTCTGTGTGGGCGTGGCGATGGTGATTGCAGCGGCTGTGGGATGCACGAAGCTGCCTCCGCCTACGCCGATTGCGGAGCTGAATGCGCAGCAGACGCACGGGTATAACGTGTACCAGGTGCGTTGCGCGCAGTGCCACAACGACCGCAGCAACGATCCGCTGAATGGGCAGTCGCTGCGCGGCATCTTCAAGAAGCAGTATCTGGCCAGCGGCGCGCCGGCCAACGACGACCGTGTAATGGACGCCATTCTCTATGGGCGACCGATGATGCCCGCGCTGGGAGGCAGCATGACTCCGCAGGAGCG
The DNA here is from genome assembly GCA_903932155.1 of uncultured Granulicella sp. Taxonomy (GTDB): domain Bacteria; phylum Acidobacteriota; class Terriglobia; order Terriglobales; family Acidobacteriaceae; genus Edaphobacter. The sequence continues at coordinate 26,981 of CAIZFH010000057.1, forward strand.
CGACGATCTGCTGGCGTATCTGCACACACTGTAAGACAGTTGCAGGTTGTTAGTTGAAAAGGGGCCGTGTTGACCGACGAAGCGGAAGAGAGCTCGAGTCTGAAGGGGCAGATGCTTCCGGGGATTGCAGGCATCTGCCTGCTGCTGCTCTTTATGACCATGGCAAACGTGGTTGCGGCGCTGCATGGCGCGTTCGGCACGGGCGCGGCTAAAGCTGGTGTACTGGCGCTGTGTACGCTGCTGGCGGCGGGAATCCTGGGGCTGATGCGTTTGCGCAAATGGGGCTGGGCGCTGGTGACGGCGGGTTGCCTGCTGTTTGCGGCGGGCGATTTTTATATCTTCTCGAAGACCCATCTTGCGTCCCTGCTGGTGCGCGGGATGTTCATGTTGGTCTTCTTTCTCTACCTGGTGCGGCAGGAGACGCGCGAGCGGCTGATGTGATGCACTGCGGCCTGGCGCACCGCCTGCGATACAATCGAAGCTGCCGCACTCTGCGGCAAAGTCCACCAGAACTGCCAGAATCAGGGGTTTAGCCTATGTCGATTCCCGCCACGCAGATGCGCCCGGGCATGCTCATCAAGCACAACGATCAGCTCCACCTGGTCTTCTCGGTGGAGCACCGCACCCCCGGCAACCTGCGCGCCTTCATCCAGGCCAAGTTGAAGAACATCCGCACCGGAGCCATGTTCGTCGAGCGCTTCCGCTCCCCCGACCCCATCGACCGCGTCAAGGTCGACGAGATCAAGATGGAGTACCTCTACAACGACGGCGACGACTTCTACTTCATGGACGAGAGCTTCGAGCAGACCGTGCTGAAGCGTGACACCCTGGGCGACGCCGTCGAGTACCTCACGCCCAACCTGTCTATCAACGTGAGTTTCCACGACGGCAAGGCCGTGGGCATCGAGCTGCCCACCTACGTCGAGATGACCGTCGTCAAGACCGAGCCCGGCATCAAGTCCGCCACCGCCTCGTCCGTCACTAAGCCGGCCACCATGGAGACAGGCCTCGTCGTTTCGGTCCCGCCCTTCATCAACGAGGGCGAGAAGGTCCGCGTTGACACCGCCGAGGGCGCGTACCTCAGCCGGGCGTAGAGTAAATCCAGATGAATCGTAAGGATTTCCAAGAGCTTTCAGATCGACGAATCCGAGAACCAAAATCCTCTTTGAGGCTGGGGAGTATAGCGGTGCATACTATCTGGCAGGATATGCGGTAGAGTGTGCTTTGAAGGCTTGTGTAGCCAAGGGCGTGAAGCGTTACGATTTTCCTGAGAAGGGTCTTGCCGACAAGGTATTCACGCACAATCTGCGAGATCTTTTGAAGCTGGCCGAGTTGAACGACGAACTGGAAACGGCAAAGAAGGCGAGTCGGAGCTTTGCAGCTTGTTGGGATGCGGTTATCAAGTGGTCGGAGGCAAGTCGATACGCGGTTTGGACCAGGAATCATGCTGAAGAGCTCCTGGACGCGATCTTGAGAAGAAAGGATGGTGTGATGCCATGGATCAAGCAACGCTGGTAGGTCCTGACCTAAGCGCCGGCCGGGAGATAGTCTCCGTGCTCGATGCGGCTCAAATCAAACAAATCACGGCCCTCTTTGCGATCTTTCCTGAGTACTCCGATTGGAGGCTGGTTCTTTCCTCGCCCTCCCTCGACCAGAACCATTTGCTCAAGGCGGGCGAGAAGGTCCATGGGATTTTGCATGGAAAATTCGAACACCCGCTCCCTCCCATCATGATCCTTCCGACAAAAGACCCCTTTGTCCGCGAACTTCGTAAGATATTCAGCAAAGCCAAGAGCGTAGAAGGCATGCGTTTGGGCGGTCAGACAATCGGTAATAGATTCATCGACAACGCATACGTCTATCGGATTCAGTAACGGACTATGGTCCAGCATTTTCTAGTCAAAGGCCGGGTGCAGGGCGTGGGCTTTCGCTGGTTCGTGCAGAGCGAAGCAGCCCGCATCGGTCTGCGCGGATGGGTGCGCAATACCGACGACGGCCACGTCGAAGTGCTGGCCGCAGGCACGCCCGACCAGTTGGAGGACCTCGTCCTCGCTCTGGGCCGAGGCACGCGCGGAAGCCGCATCGACAACATCGAAAGCCATCCCCTGGCCGATAGCGAGGGCGACGAGCTGCAAGCATTCCAGATTGAAGGAGCGTGGTAATGTCCCCAACCAAACCCATCGACTGCGAGCCCCTGAAGCAGCTCATCCGCACCGTGCCCGACTTCCCCAAGCCCGGCATCCTCTTCTACGACATCACCACCCTGCTGAAGGACAAGGCCGGCTTCGCGCAACTCATCGACGCGCTGGCGCAGCACTACATCGGGCAAAAGGTCGACCTGGTGCTGGGCATCGAGGCGCGCGGCTTCATCTTCGGCCCCGCGCTGGCCTACCGGCTGAACGCGGGCTTCGTCCCCGTGCGCAAGCCCAAGAAGCTCCCCGCCCCAACGGCCCGCGTCAGCTACGACCTGGAGTACGGCACGGATTCGCTGGAGATCCACCTGGACGCCATCCAGCCCGGCCAGCACGTCGTCCTGGTTGACGACCTGCTCGCCACCGGTGGCACCATGCAGGCCACAGTGCAGCTGGTGAAGCAGCTCGGCGGAGAGATCGCCGGCCTCGCCTTCGCCGTCGAGCTCGACTTCCTCAAGGGCCGCGCCAAATTTCCCGAGTACGACGTCTTCAGCTTGCTGCACTACGACGAGTAGAATGCTGCCATCGCGCAAACGCACGATCTGTTGAGGCCTACCGTGAAACACGCTTGCTGGTTCCTGCTTGTTGTTCTAATCGTTACTCTGCCTTCCTTCTCACAAACCAGCCCCTCGACCGCAGACGTCAATGCGAATTCGCCGAGCGTTACTGCAGTGTCGCCTGATGTGATGAAAGGCTGGCTAGCGGATACTTTCACAAAAGACACCTTTGCATATCTCCCGGGACCCTATCACTTCTTGGCCACGTTTGAGACGTTTACGCCGTACGGCAAGCCAGACGGGACTGGATCTATTGAAAAATTCTATGCCGCGCCTGGACGCCTGAAGGTGATCACACAATTCCGCGATCACACCATGACTGCGTGGTACGTCGACGGGAAGCCTGTCTATACGGACAATGGTTTTGACGGCACCATCATGGCATACCAAATGAATGATTTTCTACTGAATCCTCTGCCGCCACCTACGGGGACGGCGCGTAGGGACATGGAGACCAAGGTGATGCAGTTGCAAGGCACTACGATGGACTGTGGAATGTATCAGTTCTTCGTAGAACCAACAGGATGGCCTCCAGCACCGAAAGAAGTTTTGTGTGTCACGCGCGACACGCATGATCTGGTGTTGCGGCAGACTCAGCACTTCAGTATTCGCTACCAGCAATTTGAGCCTTTTATTGGCCGGTCCATTCCACGGTATATCGTTGCCTCGCAGGGGTCGGTGGTGCGATGCCGCATACACGTCCAGCAGGTTGACCAACAGGCGCTAGACGATGCGGCGTTGACGCCTCCAGCCGATGCCTCGCCGGTCTCGCCCGGGCCCGATTGGCTTTCGCTGACTGCGAAAGAGAACACACCGCTGCACAAGGTCAGTCCATTGTGGCCGTACGGGGTGAGCGCCTCTGCCGGTGGCCCGGTCTCGGTTCGAATCCTGATCTCTCGCACTGGCACAGTCAAGGATATCGAGGTAGTCGATGCTCCGTCACCGGAGTTCGCACAGGCCGCAATTGATGCGGTCAAGCAGTGGACATACGCGCCGATTCTGCGGAAGGATAAGCCAGTCGAAACCATGACGACCTGTTTGCTGAGTTTTGGGAAATGGCAACTTTCTAAATCAGGAACTGCCAACAAATGATTTCCATACAGGCCCCCTCTCCCTTCTAGCTCCGCTACCCCGCTCCCGCCCCGCTCACCCCTCATTCCCTGGTAGGCAATCGCACTCAGGATGGGTACAATTTGAGAGTTTCAACGCCCAATAGGCCCCCCGTTAGAAATTACCCCTGGTGATGCAACCGGCCATACAACATGGCCGACAATAGGCCCGCGCCACAGCACTGCGCCAAATCGTCAGCTTGGGAGAAAGAAAATGAAATATAAGTCGATCTCGGAACTTTCAGCCGCCCGGTTCCTTTGTGCTGTCACTCTATTTCTGTGCGCCGCCGCTGCGGCTGTTGCCCAAACGCCCAGGCCCACCGCACCCACACGGCCCACCGCCGCATCTTCCGCCAAGCCTGCCGCTGCAGCTCCTGCCAAGCCCGTCCCCAGAGTCAATAACAGCTTCCGTCCACGCGGCCGCCATCTGATCTATGTTGCTGTGCCCGGCTCGCTGGAGCGGCCCGGTTGGCTGAATGGCGTAGGCCTTGTGGTGTTGGACGCCGACAACAACTACCAATTCGTCAAGCGCATTCCAACCTGGGAGTATGCAAGCAGCATGAGCCCGGAACAGGTCTCC
>CAIZFH010000058.1 GCA_903932155.1 uncultured Granulicella sp.
AGTCGGGCCGTTGCCTTTAAGCACAAAATCCCCCAGGGTGGAGGAGACGAGGTATATCCCCCCTACATATGCCGTATACCACCGGTACATATACATTAATCTTTGTTTTGAATAATTTGAGAAAATGAGGGGGAGGGGGGTGGGGGGTGGGGAGGTACATGTATGGCAGTTACTCAGCCAATCCAATACCCTCCAGCCATAGCCGGAGGAGATTATGGCATTGAAGCTGGCACCGCTGCCGGCGTGAGATGGCCAAGTGTGACACGCACAGTATCCCCCTGCGCCACGCGGCTACCTGCCTGCGGACTCTGTGCAATGATAATGCCCGAAGAACGAACAGCCGCAGCGGGCGGGCTCGCTACCGGCGCGGGGCTTGGATTGGTGGTCGCAGCTGGTATCGAGGCAGGTATCGCAGCAGGAGTCGCGGCGGGTGGTGCGCTCTGTGTCACTATACCCATGTGCAAGCCCGCACTGGCCGCTCGCGCACTAGCGGCGGAGTAACTCAGCCCCACCAGCGACGGCATCGCGTACGCAAGCGGTTGAGCATTGCCGGGGATGGGATCGCTCACCAGCAGACTGACGCGCGGCCCATCCACTCCACCGGCATTGGCGGGCGGCGTCTGCGTCAGTACAACGTCTGGGTCGCCGCCAATAGCGAGATGCGCCACCGCGCCAAGCTCCAGCGACAAGCGCCGAATGCCGACAGTAGCAGCGCGCTCCGTCTGCCCCGTCAGATCGGGAATCTCTACACGCTGCGACCCCAGCGACTCCGTGATGCGCACCGGCCAATCGCGGCGCACCCGCGAACCTGCAACGGGGTCTTGCGACAGTATCCGTCCGGCAGGTACATCCGAGGAGTAGAACCTGTTCTCCAGATTAAGATTGAGCCCCTGGCGAACGACCAGGCTGTTGGCATCGGCCACAGTCAGACCGCTCAGATTTGGCACCCCCGCCTCGCGTCCATGGATGGCCAGCCGCATCGCGATGAACGCCGAGATTAGCGCGACGGCAACCAACGCCAACGCGCCCAGCACAAGCGTGAAAAATCGTTTCATCGCTGAGTCCCCTTGCCCAGTATTCTACCTTGCCTCCCAAGCACCTCAGATGGTTGACTCTCCTCAACTCGCGCGCATAGCTCATAGCCGAATTTCATATTGCTCCGTAGCGAGTCGCCTCTCCACTTCCATCTACGCGCCTCCGGCGTGTTTCACAGACGTTGTGTCTGTGCGTTATGCTGTCGAGCTATGAACCAATACCTCCTTGCCTCCGCTCTCCTATTCCTTGCCATTCCACTCGCCGCCCAGTCGCCCGCCACTACGACGGCCACGAACCCCGCTACTCCGCCAGCCGCCACCATAACGGCTCCACCGCCGGGCTTCACGCAGTCCATCGTTCTGTGGCCCGCGGGCGCGCCGCTGGCGCATGGCACATCCGAGGGAGACATACCTAAGCTCTTCACTTATCCTGCTGTCGGTTCCGGCCCACACAGCGCGGTCATCGTGATGCCAGGTGGCGGATACACCCATCTGGTGATGCCGCAGGAGGGCGCGCAAGAGGCCCAATGGCTCGCCGCGCACGGCATCTCTGCCTTTGTGTTCGAGTACCGGCTCTCGCCCGCTTACGTCTATCCCGCTCCTCAGTTGGACGCATCGCGTGCCATCCGATACGTCCGTGCGCACGCCGCTGAACTAGCGGTCAAGCCAGACGCAATCGGCGTCTGGGGATTCTCCGCCGGTGGACATCTCTCTGGCTACATGGCCACTATCCACACGGCGGGCAACCCAACCGCCGCAGACCCCATCGACCGCGTCTCCGACCGTCCTGACTTCGCCATCATCTCCTACGGCGTACTCTCGCTGGACCTCTACGCCCGCGCCGGCACGGCTCCTTTGCAAACCCTCATTGGCCAGCACCCAACCCAGACCGCTATCGATGCTGTCGATCCCTTCAAGCATGTCTCTGCAGACACCAGTCCTTGCCTTATCTACTCCACCACCGGAGACAAAACGGTGGACCCACGCAATGCATCCGAGTTCTATGCGGCTTTGAAGGCCGCTGGTGTCCCCGCAGAGTTACATATCTTCGAACTTGGGGCACATGGAACTCACATGGGTGTAGACCAGCCCCCTGCGATGCGCGAACTCACCATCTTCCCCACGCTGCTCGCCAACTGGCTGCAACTTCATGGCTGGATGGCGCCTGCATCGCAGTAAGAAGCTTCGCCCAACTGTGGGAATTATCCGGGTTGACCATGCCATCTCGACTATTTACTAACCTAAACGGTCGGCTACCTGCCTGCACTCACACATTCCTCTTATCAATTACAACGATTTACAAGTCATCCTCTGCGTCCAGGAATTATCCACAGAATTAATTAGTTTTGCACTTGCATGCACAGGCGCAGCACTCCTAATGTCTCTTCAACTGATGACCGAGCAGCGAGTCGGTGGTTGGGTTCAAAGGCAGGGCTGGAAGGTTTGATCGGCGGCGAAAGTCGAAGGTCAGACCGGAAGGTAGCCGGAAGGTTGGTCGAAGACGCAAGTCCAAGATTAGCCGGAAGGCGATGCCAGAGGGCACAACAATCGATGAGAGTCGGTGGTTGGGTTCGTAGGCAGAGCCGGAAGGTTGGCAGTCGGCGCAAGTCGAAGGTCAGTTGGAAGGCGAAGCTGGAAGGTTGGCAGCCGGCGAAAGTCGGAGGCTGGCTGGAAAGCACAGCCGGAGGGTCGGCCAGAAGCGCAAGCGGATGGTTGGCACAACGGCTCAATCGGAGGGTCAACCAAAAGCGCAAGCCGATGGTGGGCACAACGGTTCGATCGGAGAATAGATCAAAGGCGCAAGCTGATGGTTGGCGCAACGGTTGGACTGGAAGATCGATCGAAGGCGAAAGCTGGAGAGAGGTCGGAAGATTGGGCTGGAAGATCGATCGAAGGCGAAAGCTGGAGAGAGGTCGGAAGGCGGAGCAGACGGATACAGCAACCGATGAGAGTCGGAGGTTAGGTTTGAAGGCAGGACCGAAAGGTTGATCGAAGGCGCAAGCTGGAGGTTGACTGGAAGGTCGAGCCGGAAGAGGGATCGAAGGCGCAAGCTGGAGGTTCCTTGGAAGGCAGGGCCGGTGGATCGACATGCGGCGACGGTCGCAGGTCGGTCGAAAGGCGGAGCCGGAAAGTCAGTCGGCGGCGCAAGCCTAGGGTTGACCGGAAGGTTGGGCCGGAGGGTTGGTCGAAGGCGCAAGCCGGAGAGCAACAGGATGGCTGGCCGTTGGATCTAACGCCGATATCAGTCGGAGGTTGAGTTGGAAGGCGACGCCGGAAGGTAGGCAGATGACGCAAGTCGTCAGCTGGCTTGAAAGCGAGGCCGAAGGGACGAACGGCGGCTCAAGTCGCAGGTTAGCCTGACGGTAGCCGGAAGGCGCAACACCCGATTAGAACTGCGAGTTCTTCATGATGAAGCGCCAGAGATCCGACGGGGTCTCTGGCGTTTTCGTTTAATCTGTTCCCTTTTTACTTCACTGATCCGATGCGATGCGTGTCGAGCGCGATGTCGTCGTAGTAGATATCGAACGGCACCGGCGCAGCTCCCCACAGAAAGAATCCCAATGAAAAATTGGTGAAGCCGCCGACGAGATCAGTGGAAGGTTCGGCAGTCTTGTAGGTAAAGGGCGTGTCCAGGACCAACTGTCCATCGACCCAAACGGCTGCGCGGTCGGGCTGATCGTTGAACTCCCACTCCATCAGAAACCAGCGGCCGATGGGGATGTCACCGGCGGCGTGATAGTCCTCGCCCAGCGGACCCTGGATCGTTGTGTCGACGTAGGTGAGCTGGAACTTGTTATGTGCCGTCGCCACCTCTTCGTAGCGATACTTCGGAAACCCACCCTTTCACGATACGACTGTGAAAGGATGGGCCACCCGAGTTCGGTGGTGAGCTGTGAAAGGATAGGTCACCCGCTTCGGTGGGAGCAGTGAAAGGATGGGTCATCTGGTTCGGTGGTGAGCAAAAAAGGCAACCCACCCTTTCACGATACGACTGTGAAAGGATGGGCAACCCGGATTCAGTGGAGAGACTGTGGATGTGGATGACCCGGGTTTGGTGGTGAGCAAAAAAGGCAACCCACCCTTTCACGATACGACCGTGAAAGGATGGGCCACCCAGGTTCGGTGATGAGCTGTGAAAGGATAGGTCACCGGCTTCGGTGGGAGCACAAAAGGCAACCCACCCTTTCACGATACGACCGTGAAAGGATGGGCCATCCGGGTTCGGTGATGAGCTGTGAAAGGATAGGTCATCTGGTTCGGTGGTGATCAAAAAAGGCAACCCAGGTTCGGTGGTGAGCTGTGAAAGGATGGGCCACCTGGTTCGGTGGTGAGCTGTGGATGTGGATCACCCGGGTTGGTGGGAGCAGTGAAAGGATAGGTCACCCGCTTCGGTGGTGAGAGTGTGAAGGTGGCCACCCGGGTTCTATCTTGTGATTTGGACGGGGTGGGGCTGGTTGGCGTAGGCGCGAAAGCTGCTCCATGGCCAGTCTTCAGGACGTTCGACCAAGCCAGCTTTGACCGGGTTGCGGTGCATGTAGCGGAGCTTCTCGACTCGCTTGGCTTCAGTGAAGACATTGAAGTCGTGATAGCGGGGCTCCCAAACAAATTCGTCGGAGCGGGTTCGGGAGAAGCGCTGCTTGAGGACTTGAATCGCAATGGCGAGCTTCTTCCCGTCGGGCTCGGTTACAAGGAGATGGATGTGGTTCGACATGAAGACGTAGCCGAGGATTTGAAAAAGATATTTCTGGCGGGTCTCTTCGAGGATTGTCTGCAGGGTATTACAGGCTTCGGAAGATTTGAGGATGTGTGCGTGGCGGTGGCAACTGATGGTGATGAAGTGGAGGTCGCCGGTGTTTTGGCGGCGGTGGAGGCCTTTTGGCATGGGATGAGTTTACGGCTGGATTCAGGGGAGTGGCACAAAAAAGGCAACCCACCCTTTCACGATGATGCTGTGAAAGGATGGGCCACCCGGTTCTGGTGATGATCCTGAAAGGACCACCCGGTGTTGTGGCCGGTTACTCGGCGGCCATCTCTTCCTGTTCGCCTTCCATGCGCATGAGTTCGAGTTCGCGCTCTTCGGCTTCGATGGCGGATGCGACCTCGCTCTGTACCTGTGCTGCCGCCTCTTCCAGTTCGGGGGAGAGCTGGACGTTGCGGTAGTACTCCATGCCGGTGCCGGCAGGGATGAGGCGGCCGACGATGACGTTCTCCTTGAGTCCGCGCAGCGTATCGATGGAGCCGTTGATGCTGGCCTCGGTCAGTACGCGGGTGGTCTCCTGGAAGCTGGCCGCCGAGATGAAGCTATCGGTGGAGAGCGACGCCTTGGTGATGCCGAGCAGCAGCGAGCGACCGATGGCGGGACGTCCGCCGTTCATGAGCACGCGCTGGTTCTCCTCGTTGAAGCGGAAGCGGTCGGTCTGCTGCTCGAGGAGGAAGGTGGTGTCGCCGATCTCCTCGATCTTGACCCAGCGCAGCATCTGTCGAACGATGGTCTCGATGTGCTTGTCGGAGATGGTGACGCCCTGCAGGCGGTAGACTTCCTGGATTTCGTTGACCAGGTAGGTCTGCACAGCGCGCTCGCCGAGAACCTCGAGAACGTCGTGCGGGCTACGGGGCCCGTCGATGAGCGGGTCGCCTGCGCGCAGGCGTTCACCCTCCTGCACGTTGACGTAGACGCCGCGGGGAACGCTGTACTCCTCTTCCTGGCCGTTGTCCGCGGTGACGTAGACCTTGCGCTGACCCTTGGCGACTTCGCCGAAGCGGACGATGCCGTCGATCTTACTGATGATGGCGGGATCGCGCGGCTTGCGTGCCTCGAAGAGTTCGACGACGCGGGGCAGACCGCCGGTGATGTCCTTGGTGCGCGTGGTTTCGCGCGGGATCTTGGCAAGGATGTCGCCGGGGAAGAGCTCGTCGCCGTCGGCCACCATGAGGTGAGCGCGCGATGGCATGAGGTAACGCTTGCTGCCGCTGGCTGCTTTGATGAGGATGGCGGGCTGGCGCTTCTCGTCGGTGGAGTCGGCGACGACCAGGCGGCTGAGCCCGGTGACTTCGTCGACCTCGTCGTTGAGGGTGACGCCCTCCTGCAGGTCCTTGAAGTGGACTGTGCCGGCGATCTCGGTGAGCAGCGAGAAGGTGTAAGGGTCCCACTCGCCGAGGATGTCGCCCTGGGCGATCTTGGCACCCTCTTCGATCTTGAGCTTGGCGCCGTAGACGATGGCGTAGCGCTCCTTCTCGCGACCCTTGTCGTCCACAATGGCGATGGAGCCGTTGCGGTTCATGGCGACCAGGTCGCCGGACTTGCTGCGTACGGTGACCAGGTTGATGAAGCGCACAGTGCCGTTATTCTTGGACTCGATGTGGGAGGCGTCGGATACGCGGCTGGCGGTTCCGCCGATGTGGAAGGTGCGCATGGTGAGCTGGGTGCCGGGCTCGCCGATGGACTGCGCCGCGATGACGCCGACGGCCTCGCCCATCTCCACCATCTTGCCGGAGCCGAGGTTGCGCCCGTAGCAGAGGATGCAGACGCCGCGCTTGGATTCGCAGGTGAGCACGGAGCGGATCTTGACGCGCTCGATGCCCGCTGCCTGCACGGCGGAGGCAAGATCTTCGTCGATCTCCTGGTTGACTTCGACGATGGTCTTGCCCTCGAAGTCCTTCAGCTTCTCGAGGCTGACGCGGCCGATGATGCGGTCGCGCAGCGGTTCGATGATCTCGCCCGCTTCGATGATGGGCGTGACGTAGATGCCTTCGACAGTGCCGCAATCGTGCTGCGAGATGATGACGTCCTGCGCCACGTCGACCAGGCGGCGCGTCAGGTAGCCAGAGTCGGCGGTCTTGAGCGCGGTATCTGCCAGGCCCTTGCGCGCGCCGTGAGTGGAGATGAAGTACTGCAGCACGGTGAGGCCCTCGCGGAAGTTGGCCGTGATGGGCGTCTCGATGATCTCGCCGGAGGGCTTGGCCATCAGTCCGCGCATGCCGGAGAGCTGGCGGATCTGCTGTTTGGAACCGCGAGCGCCGGAGTCTGCCATGATGTAGATCGGGTTCATGGCCCCCTCTTTGTCGGCGCGTTTCATATTGTTGAACATCTCATCGGCGACGCGCTCGGTGACTCCCGACCACATCTGGATCACCTTGTTGGAACGCTCGCCATTGGTGATGGCACCGTCCAGATACTGCTGCTGCATGGCGAGGACGGTCTTCTCCGCTTCGCCCACCAGCGTGTACTTGGAGTCGGGGATGACCATGTCGTCGAGTCCAACCGAGAGGCCGGACTTGGTGGCGTAACGGAAGCCAAGGTCCTTAATGCGGTCGAGGGTCTTGACCGTGGTCTCCAGGCCGAGGTTGAGATAGCAGTAGTTGACGAGCTGGCCGATTCCCTTCTTCTTCAGCAGGCCGTTGACGTAGGGCATTCCCTCGGGCAGCGCGTCGTTCAGGATGGCGCGGCCGACCGTGGTGGAGATGAACTGCTTGTTGAAGTGGACGACTTCAGTGTGGTTAAGGTCCTGGTCGTCGTAGGCGGTGGTCATGTCCAGCACCGGGCCGGTGTAGCGCAGGCGGATGGGGGTGAGCGTCTCGATCTGCTTGGCCTCGAGCGCCATGAAGACCTCTTCGATGTTGGCGAAGACGCGACCTTCGCCGATGGCGTTGATCTTGGCCTTGGTGAGGTAGTAGATGCCGAGGACGAGGTCCTGGGTGGGGACGGTAATGGGCTGTCCGGATGCTGGAGACAGGATGTTGTGCGAGGCGAGCATCAGCACCGACGCTTCAATCTGCGCCTCTGGCGAGAGCGGGATGTGCACGGCCATCTGGTCGCCATCGAAGTCGGCGTTGAAGGCGGTGCAGACCAGCGGATGAATCTTGATGGCCTTGCCTTCGACGAGTACGGGCTCAAAGGCCTGAATGCCTAGGCGATGCAGCGTGGGAGCGCGGTTGAGCAGGATGGGATGGTCCTTAATGACCTCTTCCAGGATGTCCCATACGATGGACTCCTGCATCTCCACCATCTCTTTGGCCTGCTTGATGGTGGTGCAGTGGCCGGTCTGTTCCAGGCGGTGATAGATGAAGGGCTTGAAGAGTTCGAGCGCCATCTTCTTGGGCAGGCCGCACTGGTGCAGTTGCAACTCTGGGCCAACGACGATGACGGAGCGTCCGGAGTAGTCCACGCGCTTGCCAAGGAGGTTCTGGCGGAAGCGGCCCTGCTTGCCCTTGAGGGTATCGGAGAGGGACTTGAGCGGGCGGTTGTTGGCGCCGCGTAGTACACGGCCGCGACGTCCGTTGTCGAAGAGCGCGTCGACGGCCTCCTGCAACATGCGCTTCTCGTTACGCACGATGACCTCGGGCGCATGCAGGTCCATCAGCTTCTTCAACCGGTTATTGCGGTTGATGACGCGACGATAGAGGTCG
>CAIZFH010000059.1 GCA_903932155.1 uncultured Granulicella sp.
CATTCCTGCAGAAGCCGTTCAGTCCCGACGCTCTGGCCGCGAAGGTTCGAGAGGTACTGGAAACGCCAATCAACCTAAACCGCTGCTGACATTGGTGGTTCCATTGAAACTGAAGAGATTCTGGAGCCGGCGGAGGGATTTGAACCCCCGACCCTCTGATTACAAATCAGATGCTCTACCAACTGAGCTACGCCAGCCCAAACAGTCGAATGCGCTGTCCATATCGGGCAGCGCACAACCCCTACTCTAACATAGCCGTATGCACGGAGCAACGCTCCCGTCAGACAGTACTCGATTTGAACGTGGCTGGCGTAGAGTAGTAGGCGGGATGCGCAAACGGACCCTATATTCGCTGCTTCTGATGCTGGCGCTGATCGTGGCGCTGATAGCCGCTGTCTGCCTGCGCAAGGCTGCTCCGCCGGAAGCTGCACGCCTGCTGCCGGAGTCCGATGCCATCGTCTACCTTAATCTGAGGCCTCTGCGCACAGCCACCCACTTCGAGCGCACACCCGTCAACCGTAGCCCGGACTACCAGCACTTCGTCGACGCCACCGGAATCGTCCCCGAGCGCGACCTGGACGCCGCAGCCTTCGCCCTGCACCGCATGGACGACCCCGCAGGCCCCAACGGCCCGGTCGCCTACTCCGAGGTCTTCGAGGGTCGTTTCGACGGCGAACGCCTAGGCCACTACCTCAGCGGCATGGCCACTTCTCAGGAGCTATACGCTGGCCACACCATCTACACAGTCCCTGTCGAAGGACGCAGCCTGCGCATCGCGCAGCTTGGCTATGACACCATCGCCGCCTCCAACATGCCTACCACCGAGCAGATTCACGCCATGCTGGACCGCTATCGTGCCTCGGCGTCGCCCTTCTCCGGATCGTCGCTGCTGGCGGCGCGCTACCGCGACGTTCCGCTGCTCTCCAGCGCGTGGGCCATCGGCCACGTCGGTCTGCCCTTCTCCGAGCGGGGGCACATCACAGTCTTCGGCCTGCGGCTTCCGCTGCCAGAGGACACCACCTTCGTAGCCAGCCTGAGCGTCGGCCTCGGAGCGCTGCACCTGCGCATCGAGCAGATCGCCCCCACCGAGGAAGACGCCGTGCGCTCGGCTGCTGCGCTGGACTCGCTGCTGCAGCTCTTCCAGCTCATCCAGCCCAAGATCCAAGCGCAATCGGATGAGACCGATAACCAGGCCATGAGCGAGTTCACTTCCTCCATCCAGATCAAACAGCACAAAGAACGCGCCGTGCTCACTGCCAACCTACCGATTCAGTTATTGAAGAAATTGGTGACGCCGGAAAGCGCTCTTCTGCCGGAGTCACCCGCCTCGCCCGCCGGTCGATAGAACAGGCTTAGAGTCCGGCTGCTTCGCTGTCCAGGCCGGATAGCGTAGCGCGCAGGTACTTGTGCGGATTCACGGGCGTATTGTGGATGCGCACCTCATAGTGCAGATTTGCGCCGGTGGTGCGTCCGCTCACGCCAACATATCCGATCACCTGCCCGCGGACTACGGTCTGTCCCGCCATCACAGCGTAGCCCGACATATGCGCATAGCAGGTCTCCAGGTTGTTGCCGTGGTCGATCACCACCTGACGCCCATATCCGTTTTCCACGGTCGCCGACTTAACGACACCGTCCGCGGTTGCGCGGATCGGCGTCCCGCGCGGAACTGAAATATCGATGCCCTTATGGAACTCGCCCTCGCCGTTGTGCAGGACAGGATCTTCACGCTGCCCAAAGCTGCTTGTAATAGGCCCGATGACAGGCCACAACGACGGCGCATTGATCGAGAGGTCCGAACCGCCCAAACCGGAGAGGGAACCCATCGCCGATACGCCATTGATGATATGGGTCACATTTCCACTTACAGCGGAGTCGCGCAGGCTGTAGAAGGTGTCCAGCGACTTGTAATAGCTGTCGTCGGTGAAGTTGGAGCCCGTTTCGGCGATCAACTCACCCTGTACTGCTGCGGTACCCGCCGATTTGGACGACGACTTCATCCGCATGTGGCCCATGGGAGCGGCGAGTTTGCTGGCCGTCAGGCCGTAGAGCGCCGAAACCTCGGACGCCAGCGACCCAAGCGACGCAGCCTGAATGTCTTTCTCGTGCGACTGCTTCTCCAGGTGCGCGTAGTCCTTCTGTAGCAGGACGTGGTCGTCGCGCAGCTGATTGAAGCGCGCCGTCTTGATTAACATGCGGGAGTAAGACCCGGCCAGTCCAGCGATCGTAAATGTCCCTATAACTGCTGCTGCTACAAAGATATAGGCGTACTGTAGCGGCACAGGAATCTTGCGCAGGCTACCGCTCTCGTCCCGGCTGACAAGGACTACATAATGACGCTTTTTTAAGCTCGATCTTTTCAGGGTCTCACTCCGGACCTTAGGCTGAGGTGGATAGTGGTGCCGTCCGACTGCTGTTGTGCAATCTATGAAATGTGCGCCGACAAATGAACTTCGCCAGTCGCCATTCGCAATCGGCATCCGGACTTCGCCATCCTGCTTGGTCTATCCATTGATTTTAACCGCCGGGGGAGGGGAACGCAAACCATTTCATGCCTGAGACCACTGATAAGTTGTAAGATTTCTGCAATATTCCCAACCTTTCCCCACTTCTTCGCCTGCCGTTGCCCTGTTTCCGCTGCATACGCCGCGCAGTCCGCCGCTGGTTTATGCTTGGCTCACCATGAAGAAGCCATTGGGCGAGTTGGCGCTGATTGAACGCATCCGGTCCGAATGGGCAGCATCCGGTCGCGGTAACCACAGCCGCGTGCGGAATGTCGCCCTTGGCATCGGGGACGATTGCGCCATTCTGCGCCCGCCAAGCGGCCACGAACTCCTGGTCACCACAGACTTTACCCTCGAAGGCCGCCATTTCCGGCGCGAATGGCATCCGCCGGAGTCAGTCGGCCACCGTACACTGGCGCGCGGCCTCAGCGATCTTGCCGCAATGGGCGCGCGCCCGCTGGCAGCATTCCTCTCCCTGGCTCTGCCCGCGGAGATGCTCGCAACCCGCGCCGGACAGTCCTGGGTCAAACGCTTCTTCACCGGACTGCACGCTCTGGCAGACCAGCATCAAGTCCCGCTGGCCGGAGGCGATACCTCCGAGTCCCCCTGCGGACTGGTGCTGGCGGATATTGTGCTCCTCGGCTCAGCTCCTGCCGGTCGCGCACTGCGTCGCAGCGGGGGACGCCCCGGAGACGCTCTCTATGTAACGGGCGAATTGGGAGGCGCGGCCGCAGAGCTTGCCGCAATGGAGCTGCGAAGCGGCAAGAGGCAACCCACCCTTTCCCATCAAACCGGAAAGGATGGGCCACCCGGTTCTGTGGCGCATCCTCAGCTTTTCCCCGATCCCCGCATCCCCGTAGGCCTCGCGCTCCTGCGACGACGCCTCGCAACCGCCGCCATTGACCTCAGCGACGGTCTCTCCACCGATCTTGCCCACCTATGCCGCGAGTCCGGCCTAGGCGCGGATGTATCCGTCGACGCGCTGCCTATCCATCCGCTGGCCCGCAAGGACAACGCCGCACCCAACCGCGCACTCTCGCTCGCCCTCAATGGCGGAGAGGACTACGAACTCCTGTTCGCAGCTCCGCCAACTGTAAAAGTTCCCCGCTCGTTGGCCGGAATCGGAATCACCCGCATTGGAAGCCTTGTGCGTGGCCGCAGCATCTCATTGGTAGACCTCGACGGACGCCGCTCACCACTCCAGCCCGGCGGCTGGGAACACTTCACAAAAAACAGTAGGATTACCCCAGCGCCATGCATGACTCCACCAAAATCATTCGTTCGACCCTGACACGCGCCGTCGCGGGCGAGCCGCTGCATCCCAGCCCAGTCTTCGCAGCGCCTTTCCACACGCCCGGCGACCCCAACGACGCGCCCTACAGCTATGCCCGCTCGCACAATCCCACATGGACCGTGCTGGAGCGCGCCATCGGCCAGATGGAGTCCGGCGTCTTCGCCCCCTCCCACGCCGATGCGGGCAAGCCCTACCGCGCCAACGCGCTGGTCTTCGCCTCCGGAATGGCTGCCTGCGCCTCCGTCTTCGGCGCGGTACTGCATCCGGGCGACGTTGTCGTAATGCCGGCCAACGCCTACTTCGCTGCGCGCCAGTTGATGCAGGATTACTTCGTCAAGATGGGCATCGTCATCCGCTTCGCGCCCACCGCCGGTGACGCGCAGGGAGAGCAGCTTGATGGCGCGCGCCTGCTCTGGATCGAGTCGCCCAGCAACCCGCTGATGGAAGTCTGCGATATCGCCGCGCTCTGCGAACGCGCTCACCGCGCCGGTGCCCTGGTCGCCGTCGACAATACCACCGCAACCCCGCTCGGCCAACGTACTCTGGCACTCGGCGCGGACTTCGCCGTCGCCTCCGACACCAAGTCCATGACCGGCCACAGCGACATTGTGCTGGGCCACGTCGCCACGCGCGACCGCGAACTGCTGCAGCAGATCGAACAGTGGCGCACCCTGATGGGAGGCATCCTCGGCCCCATGGAGGCCTGGCTGGCGCTGCGCTCCATCGCCACCCTGCCGCTGCGCCTGGAGCGAAGCTCCGCCAACGCCCAGCGCATCGCCGAGTACCTGGCGACACGCACGGATGTGGTCCACGGCGTCCTCTACCCCGGTCTGCCCAGCCATCCCGGCCACGCACTCGCCACACGCCAGATGCAGTACTTCGGTGCAATCCTCAGCTTCCACCTCGCCGACAAATCCGCCGCCGAAACCTTCTTCGCCAAGGCGAAACTCATCACCGAATCCACCAGCTTCGGAGGCACCTGCACCTGCGCCGAACGCCGCGCCCGCTGGGGTGGCGACGCCGTCCCAGAAGGATTCATCCGCCTCAGCGCTGGCCTGGAGAATATCGATGACCTGCTGGAAGACATCGCTCAAGCGCTCGATTCTCTGAAACCAGCCGCGGTGCGCTGATGGCAAGTACGGACGACGTGTCGAGCTTTCCCCACCAGTGGCGCGCAGAGATCCTCTCCGCTTCACCGCTGATCGCTCCGGCCCGCCAATTTACCTACCCGCGGCAAGTCGCCGGTGAGGAAGATGCGCTGGCACGCGGCGCGCTTCTCGTCCTCGTCCACCCGGCTGGCGCGGGAAAGACCGGCGGATCATTTCTTGCAACCTGCGCCCTCGGCTTCACCGATCCCACGATGCCCGCCGGCCTCTTCAGTTGCCCCAATCCGCGCGAACTCTGCGCCGTCGCCGGTGGCTACGCCTACATCCTCGATACCGAATCGCCAGAGCGCTCCACCCACATCCCGCTCAAGCCCGTCACCGAAGTCCGCGTCGTCGCCGCTCACGGCTTGCTCGTCTTCATCGGCTTCCACGCCATCGTCGCCTGGGGAGCGGACGGCCTCGCATGGCAGACCGCGCGCCTGAGCTGGGAGGGAATCCGCATCGTCGGAGTCCGCATCGACGCGAACTGCGCCGCAGCCCTCCACGGCTTTGGCTGGAACCTCACTACCGACAAAGAAGTCGAGTTCTCCGTCGACCTCCGCACCGGCGCACACACCGGCGGTGCTTTTGACCGCCCTTACTCCCCAGCCCGCATGTAAAAGCTCAACGCCGCATCGCCCTGCTTCAGCATCCTCGTCTGTACCAAGTCGCCATACCGCTCCATAAGCTGCGCCTTGCTGCTGTGTTCCGCAACCACCATCGCGCCGGGCGCAAGCATCGCACGCCCATGCGCGCTACCCAGTAGTTGTAGCGTCTTCTCGTACTCCGCCTCAGCCTCCCACGGTGGATCAAGATAGACCAAGTCCAGTAATGTTCCGCCTTTTGCAGACTCCGCAACCTTCGCCAGCCGCTCCAGCAGCGCGCCTGTCCCGCGCTCTTCCATCGTGAATCCTCGTGCAATTTTCAGCACCTTCAAATTGGCTCGAATCGCCGCCAGTGCCGGTTCTGCCTTCTCCGCGAACCACACATGCTCCGCACCGCGGCTGATTGCTTCGATCCCCACCGCGCCGGTGCCTGCATACAGATCGGCAAACCTGCATCCCGCAACCCTCGGCGCCAGAATGTTGAACAGCGTCTCGCGCAGGCGATCGCTGGTGGGCCGTGTCCCGCTACCGCGCGGAGCAATCAGTTTGCGTGAACGAAATGTCCCGGCAATCACCCGCATTCCAACATTATCGCCGCAACCGCAACCATTGGCTTCGCCCTGCTTGTCATCGCAATTTCCCCGAGCGAATACAATAGAGCGATGCGTGGATGGAGCTTTCCCGTCGGCCGTTATCTTGGAGTGGAGGTCCGCATCCATGCGTTCTTCTTGTTCCTGCTGGCGATGGTGATCGGCGTTGGCTCGCTCACCGGCTCCACCACTGGCCGTGGCATGGCGCTGTGGCTCCTGCTGTTGTTCGCCGTCGCTGTACGCGAGGGTGCACGCGCTTTGGCTGCCGCGTGGTTCGGCCTGGAGTTGAGCGGGATCCTGCTGCTGCCCACCGGCGGCCTGCTGAGTTACGCCACTCCCGATGCCACGCAGCGCGCCGCCGAACCTTCCATCGAACAGCGCATGGCCCTCGTCGGGCCGCTCACCAGCATCGGCTTCGGCCTGCTGCTGGCTGCGGTCGTGCTCGCCTTCGCGCCCGGAGTCGATCTGCTGCAACGGCCGTGGATTGCCTCCTCCCATCTGCTCCGCGCCATGGTATGGATGAATTTACTGCTCGGCGCAATCAATCTTCTGCCCGCGTTCCCACTGGATGGAGGACGCGTCTTTCGCCGCACGCTCGCAGCTGCCGCCGTGCAAGGAAAAGGCGAGCGCACGTCCTCCACGCCAGATTCGGCCACGCCTGGTTTGGGCGCGGGATTTCGATGGAGACTGGGCGCGGGCCTGGGCCAGTGGATCGCCATCGCCCTGGTCGTCACCGGACTCCTGATGGGCAATATGTGGCTCGCTATCATGGGCGCCTTCGTGCTCATCGCAGCGCATATGGAGACCCAGGGCATCCTGGTGCAAAACGATGCAGACACCGTCCTCATGCGCGACGTCATGCTCACCCAGTTCAGCACTCTCTCCGCATCCGACACGCTGGAAGACGCGCTGCAGCGCGCCGTACACACCCTGCAGGACGTCTTCCCCGTGGTGCGCGGCGGCACTCTGGTGGGCGCCGTCAGCCGCCAGAGCATCATGGAGGCGCTGGCCACCGGCGGCAACAGCTATGTGCAGGGCGTCATGACGCGCAGCTTCCACACTGCACAGCCGGAAGATTCTCTGGTCCGAACCCTGGGCCGCATCACCGCCGGTCACGGCGCGCAGCTCGTCCCCGTCATGCAGGGCGAACGCATCGTCGGTATCGTCACCCCGCAGAACCTCTCGCAGTCCATGGGCCTGCTCAACCAGAGCCGCCGCATCCGCCGCCCCGAAGACTCCTAGCAAGTGCCATTCGGATTAGCAGCGGGCTTTAGCCCGCGGTAAACTGCCCAATGAAGAAGGGGCTTTAGCCCCGGGCCTTTTCTCTTCGTGGCGATCAACACAGATGGTAGGCGCACTCATGACGTTCGACCCTCCAGATCATACTGAATCGCCTAACGGCCAGCCCCTCGCCCCCGGCCTCTATCTTGTCGCCACGCCCATCGGCAACCTGGAAGACATCACCCTGCGCGCGCTGCGCGTTCTGCGCTCCGTAGACAAGATCGCCTGCGAAGACACGCGCCAGACCCAGAAGCTGCTCAACCACTTCGACATCCGCACCCCCACCGTCAGCTACCACATGCACAACGAGGCAGGCCGAGCCGTTGAACTGGCCACAGCACTCAAATCGGGCGCGCGCATCGCCGTCGTCAGCGACGCGGGAACCCCCGGCATCGCCGATCCCGGAGGCCAGATCGCCGCCGCTGCCATCGCCGCCGGAGTCCCCGTCTTCCCCATCCCCGGCGCGAACGCGGCCATCAGCGCGCTCATCGCCAGCGGCCTTGCAGGAACCGCGCTCGTCAGCAGCGACGATAACCCCGAGCAGTTCACCTTTCATGGCTTCCTTCCCTCCAAAGAAGGCCAGCGCCGTACCGCCCTCGAGGGGCTGAAGACCCGGGTGCCCCAGGTCTCGATTCTGAGACCTGGGAATGATGCCGCAGGAATCCAAATCTTCTACGAAACCCCGCACCGCATTCTCGCCACACTCGCCGACATCGAATCCATCTTCGGGGCGACACAGCATGTAGTGGTCGCCCGTGAGCTTACCAAGCTGCACGAAGAGTTCCTGCGTGGAGCTGTCTCTGAAGTGCGCGCAACCCTCGCCGCCCGCGCCACCGTTCGCGGAGAGATTGTCCTCCTCTTCGTCCCCGCCGCAGCCGTCACTGCCAGCGACACCGCTCCCGCCAGCATCGCCGCCGAAGTCCGCGAGCTGATGAAATCCCAGAGCCTCTCCGAAAAAGACGCCCTCAAACAAATCGCCCGCGCCCACAACATAGGCAAAAGCGAAGCCTACCGCGAACTCCAACGCGAACGCGGGAAGTAGCGTAGTCTACGTGTGGAGAAAGTGCCAATGATTTCGGCTCGCGTTGCGATTACGACCTGCTTGTTCATTTATTCCGGATTCGCCCAGACTGTCCAGCCCACCAAAAGAGCATCGGATTCCGTTCTGATTCGGGGCAAGGAGTGCCTTGACGCAGCAAGAAAGGCGCTTGGGGAGCATGCCGAGGTCTTGAAGTGTGGCACGCTAAACGATCCGAATGTTCTCGAAAGTGTCGCCGTCATACGGAAATCGAGTCCCCGTCACGCGGGGACTTTCGTATCTCAACTCGCAATAATGCGTCGCCAAGGCTCTGGTTGGACCAGGTCAATCAGCGTTTCAAGAGAAATCGAGAATCAAGCTGGCTTTGTCGGTATTGACTACATCGATGATTCCTCGCTGTTTTGGGCCTATTCAGTGCAGTTTCACGACCATCGCGCGGATGGGAAAAAGGCATTCGTCATAAGCCTCGCGTATATGGCGGACGAAAGGGATAACGAAGAACTCCCCGTTGATATCTCGTGGAACGAGGCGACAGGGCGCTATCAGGAGTTCACCATGAATGAAGATCCTGCAGGCTTTAAGTCGGAACTGAGGAATCCGCCGCGCCGCTAACGCAGTCGACCTGGATATTTACTCATGCCCCTTGACCCAGTCGTAATATGCGGTCGCTGTTCCCCGGTGATTCGTTGCACGGGCCGGTCGCCACAGCCTCTCAGAGATCAGCCGTAAACTTCCGTCCCCCGTAAAATATTCCAAGGATCAGGACCCGTTTCTCTACCACCTTGAAATAGATTGTGGCTCGGCGCTCAAATCCGGTCGTACGGATGCCGGGAGCAAGGTCGTCGCGTATGGTTCCCCGAAACGGCGCAACCGCCAATGCGAGGCAGGCATCGGTGAGCCGTTGAATATAGCGCTCGGCATTTGCTGGATAGAAGCGCTCTGCTAGATACGCTTCAAGCTCTTGCAGTTGCAACTCAGCCTCTGCGGAGAAGGCAACCTCATAGGGCATCAGCTTGCTTTCAATCGCTGACGCCGCCTGGCTTCGAGGTTCCGTTCAACCTGATCGATTGGAATTGCAGACGAGGGTTCCGCCATCAGCCGGTCGTGTGCTGGAAGCAATACCTCACGCTCCCAACGCTCACGCTCCTCGGACTCTTCTTTCAGAGCCATCAACCCTTCGTGGATCACATCGCTCTCGGAGGCGTACTCACCGTTCCGTACTTTGCCGCGAATGAACTCAATCGCCGCTTCGTCGGTGAGCGTAATGCAAATCTGGCTCTGTGGCATTCACCCTCCTGCCTACGATAATACGCGCGTAGCGCGTCGAGAACGGTACGAAGTACTACTCCCGCCCCTTCACTCGGTCATACACATACCGGTCGCTCGTCGTCCCCAGCGATTCGTTGTACAGACTGGTCGCACCAGCCCCCTCTTTCAGCTCTTCGCTGAATTCGTGGATCGCATGCAGGTGCTCCGCTGTCGCCGGAATCTCCATCTTTGGCGTCTTCAGGAACTTCTGGTAGCCCTTATCCACCAGCCGCGAGATCACGCCATTCAGCATCCATCCCGGCCTGGCCAGCAACAGGGTGGTGCCGTCAGGCGCGGCTACAATCTCCGCCCCACAGCCGTACTTGCGCACCTGGAAGGCCTTGACGCCGGTTCCTGAAGCGTCGCGCGCCGCGGATACATCAAATTGGTGGCCGGCGAGCGTGGTTAGCGCGTCGGCAAAGCTGCGTGGCGGGGTCGTCTTTGCCATAATTTAGATACGTTAGACTCGACTTAACTGTCGCACATCCGCTGCCGCCGTTCAATCGGCGTGGCTCCAGGATGGCCCGCAACCGATGCAAAGGAATGAATCTGAAATGAAGCCGCAGCACACCGGGGAGGGGAACTCTTTGACGATTGCAACCGAGCGGACACTGGGAGTCTCTCTGCTCGACCGCATCGGCAATACGCCGCTGCTCGCGCTCGATCGCCTCACGGCGCACCTGCCCGGCGTGCAGATCCTGGGCAAAGTCGAGTGGGTCAACCCCGGCGGCTCCATCAAGGATCGCGCCGCCGCCTCCATCGTTCTCGATGCCGAGAAGCGCGGACTGCTCAAGTTTCACGAGCACAATGGTCGCGTGCTGCTCGACGCCACCAGCGGAAATACCGGCATCGCCTATGCCATGCTTGGCGCGGCCCTGGGTTTCCCGGTCACACTCTGCGTGCCTTCCAACGTCTCCGAGGAGCGCAAGAACATCCTTGCGGCCTACGGCGCCCAGGTTATCTGGACCGATCCGGCAGACGGCTCCGACGGCGCCATCCGCAAGGCGCGCGAGATCATCGCCGCCGAACCCGACCGCTACTTCTACGCCGACCAATACGGCAACCCGCAGAACTGGAAGGCCCACTACCGAACCACCGCCAACGAGATCTGGAAGCAGACCGAGGGCCAGATCACCCACTTCGTCGCCGGCCTCGGCACCAGCGGCACCTTCATGGGAACCACCCGCCGCCTGAAGGAACTCAACCCCGCCATCCAGTGCATCTCCATGCAGCCGGACTCGCCCTTCAACGGCTTTGAGGGTCTCAAGTACATGGCTACGGCAATCGTCCCGCCCATCTACGACGCCACGCTCGCCGACGCCAACATCTTCATGGAAACAGAGCGCGCCTACGATATGGCCCGCGATCTCGGTAAAAAGGATGGCCTGCTGGTGGGCGTCTCGGCCGCCGGCGCGGTCGCCACTTCGCTGCAAATCGCAGAACAGGAAGCGCTCGCAGGCCGAGAGGCTGTTATCGTCGCCATCCTCGCCGATTCTGCGGACAAGTACCTCAGCGAACGCTTCTGGCGGGAGGAATAATGCTGCATCTCAGCTACTCCGACTACGCAGCCCTGCGTGCGCACGGCGAGGAAACTCACCCGCACGAGTGCTGCGGCGTGCTGCTCGGCAAGACTGAGGCCGATGGCAACCACGTCCACCAGACCGTTCGCGCTGGCAATACCCGCACCGATCGCGCCCACGATCGCTACAATATCGCGCCCGAAGAGCTCATCCGCATCCAGCGCCAGGCACGCAAACTTGGCCTGGACATCGTCGGCTTCTACCACTCGCACCCGGACTGTCCCGCGCAGTGGTCCAAAACCGACTTCGACGAAGCGCACTGGATTGGCTGCTCCTACATCATCACCCGTGTCGACCAGGGCAAAGCCACCATAACCAACTCATTCCTCCTAACCGGCACGGACGAGGAAGATAAGAAGTTCCTCGACGAACCCGTCGAGATTGAAGTAAGCGGCGTAGAAGACCAGCAAGAGAAAGGCCATGCATGAAGATCAATATCCCCACCCCGCTGCGCGCATACACCGGCGGAGAACAAACCGTCACCGTCCCAGGCGCTACCATCAGCCAGGCGCTCGAAGCCTTGGTCAGCGCATATCCTGACCTGCGCCAGAACCTGTACACCGCCGACGGCAAGCTGCGATCCTTCGTCAACCTCTACCTCAACGACGACGACATCCGTTATCTGCCCGCGAAGGAAGCCACCGCCGCCACGGAAGACGACGAACTCACCATCATCCCCTCCATCGCCGGTGGTCTCGCCGTTATTGGGAGATGTTCTCCCCAAAAAACATGCTTGTAACATATTTTGATCGTTATTAAGTTATTAGTAACTAATATAAGAACATATTACCGAATATCCGCATAAATGCGGGCGAAGGACATCGAAATGGCAACCGCAACACACTCCGAAACAGAACTCCCCAGGCTCACCAACGACGAGATCTCGCGCTACTCGCGCCACCTCATCCTGCCCGAAGTAGGCATGGAAGGCCAGCAGAAGCTCAAGGCCGCCAAAGTCCTCTGCGTCGGTACCGGCGGCCTGGGCGCGCCGCTCGCGCTCTACCTCGCCGCCGCCGGCGTAGGAACGCTCGGCCTCGTCGACTTCGACACCGTCGACGCCAGCAACCTCCAGCGCCAGATCATCCACTCCACCGCGACCGTGGGAATGCTTAAAGTCGACTCAGCCGAACTCATGCTCAAGGGCCTCAACCCCTACCTGAACGTGGTGAAGCACAATACCATGCTCACCAGCGCCAACGCGCTGGAAATCTTCAAGGATTACGACATCATCGCCGACGGCACGGACAACTTCCAGACGCGCTACCTGGTCAACGACGCCTGCGTGCTCACCGGCAAGCCCAACGCCTACGGCTCCATCTTCCGCTTCGAGGGACAGGCCAGTGTCTTCGCCACCGAAGCCGGCCCCTGCTATCGCTGCCTCTACCCTGAACCGCCGCCGCCGGGCCTTGTTCCCTCCTGCGCGGAGGGTGGCGTGCTTGGAATTCTGCCCGGCCTGGTCGGCGTTATTCAGGCCACCGAAGTCATCAAGCTCATTCTGGGCATTGGCGAGAGCCTCGTCGGTCGCCTCCTGCTAGTCGACGCGCTCACCATGAAGTTCCGCACGCTGAAGCTGCGCAAGAACCCCGACTGCCCTGTATGCGGAACCCATCCCACCGTCACCGCGCTCATCGATTACGACCAGTTCTGCGGTATCGAAAAGCCAAAGTCTGTTGGCCCGCTGGAGGTCGAGCAGAATAAGGCAGTGGCCGATGCGCCCATCGTCGACGGCATCCCGCAGATCAGCGTGCAGGAACTGAAGCGCCGCCTCGATGCGCACGAAGACGTCTTCGTCCTTGACGTCCGCGAGCCGCATGAGGTCAAGATCGTCAACATCGGCGCGCCTCTAATCCCACTCGGCGAGCTGCCCAAACGTCTGGACGAGCTTGCCCCATACAAGGATCGTGAGATCGTCGTCCACTGCAAGTCCGGTGGACGCAGCCAGAAGGCCGCGCAGTTCCTCAAGAGCGCCGGCTTTCAGCACGTCGAGAATCTGGCCGGCGGAATCCTCGCCTGGGCCGACAAGATCGATCCCACCCTGCCGAAGTATTAACCACTTCCTCAGCGGACTATACTTTCCATGTCTTACCAAGAGGCTTCAATGACCCTGCTCAAAAATCACTCCATCACGCACCGCCGAAATACACTGCGGCTCTGTGCGAGCGTTTCCATCCTCTGGCTTGCCGGCGCGTCTCTTGTATTGGCGCAGACGCCTGCCGCGCCCCAGCCGGGTCCTGCCCCCGCGCGCTCCCAGTTCCACGAGCCGGCCGCCATGAACTTCGACGATCACACAGGTTTCACCCAGATCTTCGATGGCAAGAGCCTTGACGGCTGGGACGGAGATCCCACCATTTGGCGCGTGGAGAATGGCGCTATCGTTGGCGAATCCAACAAGGACAACTTTGTAGCCAACGCCTATATCTCGCGCCGCGATCTCGAAGCCAAAGACTTCGATCTCAAGCTGGAGATCAAGTGCGAGATCGCCGGAGGCAGCGGCATTCAGTATCGCAGCCAAACCGGCCTGCCCTGGAATAAGCCTCCTCGGCCCGGCGGAAAGCCGCTCAATCTCAACTGGATGATGACCGGTCCGCAGGCCGATTTCTGGTACCCGGTCAACCCGTTGCATGCCTCCTACACCGGCCAGTTCTATTCGGAAAACACACCGCTGGGCATCGTCGCCTGGCGCGGCGAAGTGGTGAACTCTGCCGCCGGTTCCCCTTCCACCCTCATCGGAACCATTGGCGATCGCACTGCGCTTGGCGGCTATGTCAAAGTCAACGATTGGAACCAGTACGAGATCATCGCGCGCGGTGGCACCCTGCTCCACATCCTCAATGGTCAGCTGATGGCCGTCTACATCGACGACGATCCAGCCTCCTCCAACAACAAATCCGGCAAGATCGGCATTGAACTGGAGAGCACACCCGCAAAAGTCTCGGTGCGCAATATCTGGATCAAAAAACTGAACTAGATTTTTGTTGTCATTCTGGAGCAACAATGTTCGTCACTCGGGCGTAGGTTGTTCGTCGGATGGCGCCCTTTACGCCGCAGCCGTCCTACGAACTGCAATCGGCCTGGCCCGCTGAATCCGTGTGCGGCGCTTCGGGGAATTTAGCGCCTCCCACAGGTCGGTTCGCCGTTGCGTATTCAGCCAGAACTCCGCGGAATTCCCGAAGACTCGCGCTAGAATCAGGGCCGTATCCGCGGTGACCCCGCGACGGTCCCGGCACAACTCGTTGACATGCTTGCGCGGCAGGCCGCTTCTCGCCGCAAGATCGGCTTGAGTGATGCCCATCGGCTCCAAAAATTCCTGAGCCAACATCGCGCCAACGGTTACGGGCTTTCTTCTGGTCATTGTCATCCTGCAACCTCTCTCACCGATACGAGTGATTGTCTAAATAGACTTCATTTGCCGCGCCTTCGCTACACCGGAATACCAGCCGCCATTGCTCGTTGACCCGGATCGAGTGCCAGCCATCAAGCTTACCGCTCAATTTTTCGAAGTGATTGCTAGGCGGTATTCGAAGATCTTTGTCGGTCACAGCGTCATCAAGCAATTGCAGCTTGCGGAAGAGTCTGTCTCGCAGATCTGCCGGTATCTTCTTCGAATGTTTATCGATTTCAAAGAAATCCTTCAGCCATGCGTCGTGCCAGGTCTCAATCATTAGAATACCAGAGTACCACTCGGCGGTACATTACTCCCGCTACTCCGCCTTGTCGTCGATCGTCAGAATCTGCAGACACAGTGGCCGCTCCAGCATGCAATCCATCTTCGCCATGGTGGCAACCGCCTTCTCGATCGTCGAAGTAAGGCATGGCTCTGTCGTAATGACAAATGGCAGGTTGTGTTTGGGGTAACCCGGCCGTTGCAGCAGCGAGTCGATGTTCGCACCGACCTTGGCCAGTGCGCCCGCAATGCCGCTGACGATCCCCGGCTTATCGTCGACAACAAATCGCAGGTAATGCGGAGCAAGGAACTCGCCAGTGACCTTGCGACGATGCACGGGGAGCGACACCGCAACCGACCGCTGCGCCACCGCCAGAATATCCGACACCACCGCAACAGCCGTAGGCTCGCCGCCCGCGCCATGCCCGGAGAAAACGACATCGCCACCGAACTTCCCGCTCGTCACCACCATGTTCTGCGTCCCATGCGACCACGCAATCGGCGAAGTCAGCGGCACCAGCATCGGCGCAACCCGCGCATGAACCATATTTTTCTCCAACTGCGCGCGAGACACCTGGCGGATCGTGCAGCCCAACTCCTTTGCATACGCAAAATCAATCGCCTCAACCGTCGAGATCGTCTGTGTGGCAACCGCGTCGGGATCAAGCTCCGCATGCAGCGCAATGCGCGACAGGATGCACAGCTTGGCGCGCGCGTCGAATCCATCCACATCCGCCGACGGATTGGCCTCCGCATAGCCCAGCCCCTGCGCTTCTGCAAGTACTGCGGCGTACTCCGCACCTGTCTCCATGTGGCTCAGAATGAAGTTGCACGTCCCGTTCACGATGCCGCTGATACGCGTGATCTGGTCGCCGCCCAGCCCTTGCAGCATGCCGGGAATCACCGGCACTCCGCCGGCGACGGCAGCCCCATGCACTAGCTGTACACCATGCTTCGCGGCCAGCCGAAACAGCGAGGCCCCGCGATACGCGATGAGCTGCTTGTTCGCCGTCACTACGGATTTACCCGCAGCGAGGCTCTTACGCAGCCAGCCCTCGGCCGGGTCAAGGCCGCCCATCAGCTCCACCACAATCTCCGCCCGTGAGTTCAGAATGTCGGCGAAGTTCTCCGTCCACACCACAGAACCTACCACGCACTTCGCCGCCGCAGACGTCCGCTTGCGCTCCACGTTGCGATTGAAGATGTGCGTAAGCTCAATGCCCGGCAGCTTCGAGGTCGCCAGCACGCGCGCCACGGAGCTACCAACCGTTCCAAACCCCAGCAGTGCGATCTTTACCGGCGCAGTTGCGGCGGTAGTTACATCCTTACTGGATCTGCTTGCGGTTTGTGGGAGTAAGGTCTTGCGCTTGGTTGTCATTTAGTAATCGATTCTATTCGGAAGAGCACGCCATGCGTCGAAGCTTGCCATCGCCTCGTCGGCCAGCATGCGGGTCACGGGGATAGTGCGCCGGTCGAGCGGGCGGCTGATCTCATCGTAGAGAGCGGCGTCGGCAAATCCGGCCTCGCTGGCGTCGGCTGCGGTGTTGCCGTAGAAAATCGCATCGCAGCGCGCCCAGAAGATCGCGGCAAGGCACATTGGGCAGGGTTCGCAACTGGTGTAAATCACGCATCCGGCCAGATGGAAATCGCCCAGCGCCTTGCATGCCGCGCGGATAGCGACCACCTCTGCGTGCGCCGTGGGGTCGTTGGTCGTCGTCACCAGGTTGGTGCCAGTGGCGATAATCTTGCCATCGCGCACCACCACCGCGCCAAACGGGCCACCGGCGCGGGTCAGCACATTCTCCGTCGCCAGCGCGATTGCTTGCTGCATAAAGCTGGGATTGCCTTCGATGGTCCTGCCTCCTCTTCCGGTCGCAACGCTCCGTCGCTACGTCCGTCCCAATTCCCCTTATACCCACCGTTTTCCTTGCCGGAAAGTAGCGACTTTGGCACTCCGGCTCGCATCCCGGACACTGCGCGCAGCCTGCCTCCTATAGTAGAGTTGTTGCCGTGCAGGAATACAACTTCCAGCGGGGGACATCCGTTGAATCAACCTGAAAATAATGCGGCACTGATGCCATCACGCCGCAAAGTCCTCAAGACAGGCGCAGCCTTCGCCGGTGCCGCGGCTCTCTCCCCGCTCCACTCGTTTGCGTCGCAGAGCACGGCCCATCCTCTACCCGCCGTGCGCAAAGCTGCTCCGCAGATCAAAATCTTCGACGTACTGAAGTACGGCGCGGCTGGCGATGGCAAGACGCTGGACAGCGCCGCCTTCCAGCGCGCCATCAACGAGGCAGCGGCCTACTCCGGCAACGCCCAGGTGCTCGTCCGCGGCGGACATAAATATCTCATCGGCACCATCGAACTCAAAGGCTCCATCGACTTCCACCTTGCCGACGACGCCCAACTCCTCATCAGCACGCAGCGCGAAGACTATCGCGGAGGCCTCCCCGGCTCGCAAAGTGGAGACACCATGTCCGCCGCACTGGGCGCAGTCCTGATGGCCAATGGCGCGCATGGCCTCAAGATCACAGGCACAGGCAACATCCAGGGCCGCGCCAAAGAGTTCATGACCCGCTACGACGACGTGGGCGGCATCTGGATGCCCGGCCCATTCCGCCCCAAGATGTTCGTCCTCACCGGCTGCAAAGACCTCCAGGTCCGCGACATCACCTTCGCCGAGGCGCCCAACTGGGGCCTGCATCTGCTCGGTTGCGATGGCGTGTTGGTCGATAACGTCAAGGTGCGCAATCTGCTCGATGTGCCCAACTGCGATGGCATCGATCCCGATCACTCCCGCAACGTCGAAATCCGTAACTGCAACATCGCCTGCGGAGACGACGGCGTGGTCATCAAGTGCAGCCGCCAGCCTATCGACTACGGCGAGGCCGCCAACATCCACGTCCACGACTGCATCATCGAGACGCAGGACGCCGGCCTCAAGATCGGCACCGAAACCACCTCCGACATCCACGACATCCTCTTCGAGCGCTGCCAGATCAAGACCAGCTCCCGCGGCCTCTGCATCCAGCTCCGCGACGAAGGCAACATCCACGACATCCTCTTCCGCGACATCACCTTTACCTCGCGCTTCTACGGCGACCCGTGGTGGGGACGCGGAGAGGCTATCTCCTTCACCGCCATCCCGCGCACGGCCACAACCAAAGTCGGCTCTTTGCACAACATCACCGTGCAGAATGTGACCGGCCACGCAGAAAACTCCGTCCGCGTCTGCGGCAGCGAGATTAGCCGCGTGCACGACGTCACCCTCGACCGAGTCTCCGTCACGCTCGCCCGCACCACAAAGTTCCCCGGCGGCCTATTCGACAACCGCCCCACTGTCCCGGCCAACGGCATCCAACCACACGACACTCCCGGCTTCTCCATCGAACACGCCGACAAAGTCACCCTGCGCAACTGCAAGGTTGCCTGGGGCGCAAACCCGCCGGATGCCTTCTCATACGCCGTCGAGGCAGTCGATACCACTGGCCTTAAGATCGAAGCACTCACCGGCACCGCAGCCCACACCTCCCTCGGAAAGGCAGTCTCCATCGCATGAGAGCAATCTATCTGGCCACCATGATTTCCGCGCTTGCATTTGCAGGTTCGTCACTTCGCGCGCAACAAGCCCCCGCACCCGTCGCTACGCCGCCCGCTCCTGCCGCAAGCACTGCGCCCGCCACCGCACCTGCTGTACCCGCTGCGCCTCCCCTGCCCATCTTCAAAGTCTTCCAGTTTCCCGATAACATGATCCCCCGCATCGACGGCAAGGACGACGACTGGGCCATGGTGCCAGACAGCTACGCCATCACGCTGGCAGACATGCACGACGACGAGCATAAGCATGACAAGCCAGACCCAAAGGACCTCGACATCAAGGTCAAGGTCGGCTGGGTCAAGGGCCTCAACCGCCTCTACTTCCTCTACGAGGCCTTCGACAACTACTGGGACTTCGCCGATCCCGGCCTGCACAACGACACCTTCGAGATTGTCGTCGATGGCGACCGCTCCGGCGGCCCGCTCATCCCCGGCTTCCGCAACAACCCCGATCAGGACGAGATGGACGCCCACTTCTCCATGCACGGCGTACAGGCCCAGAACTACCACATCATGACTCCCTACGAGGGTAAGGACTGGGCCATGGCATGGGGCTGCCAGCCATGGGACAAGGAACTTCCCTGGTCCAACCACGCGCAGAACTATACCTTCAAGTCCGGCCAGTCCGGCCACTACACGCTGGAGTTCTACATCACGCCCTTCGACTACGCCGGATGCGAAGGCCCACAGCGCGCCGTCGAATCCGAACTCTACGAGAACAAACTCATCGGCCTCTCCTGGGCCGTCATCGACTACGACGACGGCAATCCCAATGGCAAAAATAACGGCTTCTGGAACCTCTCGCCGGAACATAAGATGTATGGCAACGCAACCCTTCTGCGAGAGTTCCGCCTGATGCCGCTGGAGCCACAGCTCCGCAAGCCCATCGAGGCCAAGTGGAGCTTCAAGGTCCTCGACATGAATCGCCGCCTGGTCGCCTTCCAGGATGAATCCGAAGGACAGATCACCAGTTGGAAGTGGGACTTCGGCGATCACACCGACTCCAGCGATCAGTTCCCCATCCACCAGTACAAGGCCCCCGGCCAGTACGTCGTCGTCCTCTACATCGAAGGCCCCGCCGGCAAATCGCGCCTCTCCAAGATCTGGGACGTCGTAATCCGCTAGCGCAAATTGCATCAACCTGTGGGTGCCCCATGTCTCGCTTCTGAGACATGGGTTGTATTTGGGTGCGCCACTCGCCCAAACCACCTCAAACCATGTAGACTTCGCTCGCCGGCAACTCAGCGATAGCCAGCGTCGTATACAGCACATCGTTCCCAGAGCCAGGAGCCTCCCGCTATGCCAACCCCCGAAACAACCCACGAATCATCCCCCAATACAAGCCGACGTGATTTCGTCAAGCTAGGCGCTGCTAGTCTTGCCGTCGCCGCCACGCAATCCGCGCGCAGCTATGCCAAAATTGTCGGTGCCAACGACCGCGTCGGCGTCGGCATCGTCGGTTGCGGCGACCGCATGCTCAGCGGAGATCTGCCCTCCTTTGCCGCCAACCAGAAGGACATGAACTTCCAGCTCGTCGCCGTCTCCGATATCTGGAAGCTCGCCCGCGAGCGCGGCGCCGCCGCCGTAGAGAAAGTTGCCGGCAGCAAGGTAGACATGGTTCGCAACAACGACGAGCTATACGCCCGCAACGACATCGACGCCGTCCTCATCGCCACCGCCGACTTCCAGCACGCGCGCCACGGCATCGAAGCCGTCAAGGCCGGCCGCGACGCCTACGTCGAAAAGCCCACCGCCCACCGCATGGACGACGCGCGCGACTTCCTCGCCGCTGTCGAAGGCTCCAAACAGATCATCGCCGTAGGCACCCAGCGCCGCTCCTCGCCCGCCTACCAGAAGGCCTATGAATACATCAACTCCGGCAAGTTCGGAGACATCGTCATGGTCGAGATGTCGTGGAACGTCAACCAACCCGGACGTTGGCGCCGTCCAGACGTTGTCCCCACCCTCAAGCAGGAAGACACCGACTGGAACCGCTACTGCCTCGGCGTCATCAAAGACAAATTCGACGCGCGCAAGTATCTTGAGTTCCGCCTCTTCTGGCCCTACTCCTCCGGCATTCCAGACCAATGGCTCGTCCACCAGATCGATACCGTCCACTGGTTCACCGGCCTGCCCCACCCACGCTCCGTCGTCGCCAATGGCGGCGTCTATCTATGGAAGGACGGCCGCACCAACTGGGACACCATGACTGCCGTCTTCGACTACGGCCCGCTCGACGACCTCGCCAAGGGATTCCAGGTGCAGTACACCTCGCGCTTCACCAACGCCGCCGGCGGCACCAAAGAGCTTTACTACTCCAACGGCGGCATGATCGACATGGATAAGCAGGCCGTAACATCCACCGGAGGCCTCACCGCCGGCCAGGCCACCGCCATGAAGATGCAGCCCAACCTGCTGCCCAGCTCCTCCTTCATGGAGAATGGCGCGAACGGAGCGGCCGAACCTGCCATGACCAACGCCAACATGCGCAACTGGATGGAATGCGTCCGCTCGCGCAAGACGCCCAACGCCAGCATCCGCGCCGGCTACGCCCACTCCATTGCTCTTTGTATGAACGTGGCCGCTATCCAGACCGGCCTGAAGGTCACCTTCGACGACAAAACCCAGCAGGTCATGGCAGGAGGTAAACCCTATGCCTTCGCATAAGCTGCCAGCGTCTTGCTTAAGGGCACGGCTTCAGCCGTGCCGTGAGCGTCACATCTCTCTTGCGGCTTTAGCCGCTGAGGTACGTTTTTATTCTCTTATCGCCATCTGCCTCCTAACCCTCATCCCCATGTCACTCCACGCCCAGAAATCCGGCGTAGCCGTCACCACCAACGCTGCCGCCCATCGCGTCGACATCACTATCGACGGCGCGCCCTTCACCACCTATCTCTGGGGCAATAACCAGCGCAAGCCCATCCTTTACCCGCTGCTCGCTCCCGACGGCACCACACTTAGCCGCGGCAATCCGCCCCTGCCCGGCGAACGTACGGACCATCCCCACCACACAGGCCTCTGGTTCAACTACTCCAACGTCAACAATATTGATTACTGGAACAACTCCGACGCCATCAAGCCCGACGCGCGCGCCAAGTACGGCTCCATCGACCACGACCGCATCGTCTCATCTAAAAGCGGTGCCACCTCCGGCGAGCTCGTCACCGAATCCACCTGGTACCCCGCCTCCGACGTTCCCTCCATCGGCAGCAACCAGCAGCCGCCCATCATTCACCAGACCACGCGATACGTCTTCTCGAAGTTGACCATCGACGGCAAGCCCGCCCGCGCCATCGACATGACCGTCACCCTCAACGCCCTTACCCAGGTCGTCTTCCACGACGATAAAGACGGCATGCTCGGCATCCGCGTCGCCCACTTCCTCGAATCTGCCACCGCCGCGCCAGAGACCCTCCGCGACGCCAACGGCATCGCCACTCCCGTCGCAGCCGCTACCGCCGGAGCTAACGGCGTCTACCGCACCAGTGAAGGCAAGGTCGGCGCGGATGCCTGGGGCACGCGCGCTAAGTGGTGCGAGCTATCCGCCACCACGCCCGGCGGCAAACCCGAGACCATCGCCGTCTTCGACCACACCGGCAATCCCAACTACCCAACCTACTGGCACGCCCGCGACTATGGCCTCTTCGCCGTCAACCCGCTCGGCGCGCACGGCTTCGATCCCAAAACTCCAGCCCTCAACTTCACCATCGATAAGGGCAACTCCGCCACCTTCCACTACCGCATCCTCCTGATCTCTGGCACCGTCTCTCCCGAAGCCCTCAACCAACAGTCCGACTCCTTCAACAGCAAATAGTGGGTGCCCCATTCATGACGCGGTCTTACCGCGGCATGGGTGGGTAGCC
>CAIZFH010000060.1 GCA_903932155.1 uncultured Granulicella sp.
AGGCGCGGATAGTGGACCAGAACACGGTCCCCTTGCGTGCCCGGGAGTACAAATAGCGCGGACCATTCCTGAAAGAAGCTCGCACCCTCGCGGTCGCAGAATCCAACCAACTGGCTTACCTGCATCCCCGCCGCCGGAGCACCGGCTGGCAACGCGCTTGCCAACTGCAGTACGCCTTCCGTGATTGCGGCGACGACTCCTACATTCAGCGTCACGCGCCGCACATAGTTCACGTCTGCGCCCACCGCACTGGCGGATTGCACATAGGCCGCGCTCACACCCGTTCCGATATAACCAAGCTGGCCGGTGTAGTCCACATCCACGGCAACCAGGCTGCCAATGCTGAATCCAGCCGCCGCCGTCGCTCCCACGTTCAAACTGGTTGCGGTGGACGCCGGTCCCGTGCCGGTTAGCAAGGGGACTGGCGCCGCAGCCACACCACCGCTTCCGTTAGGCGCGGCGCCCGCAACCGTCGTCAACAGATTGGTCTGTTGCGATCCCGAAGCCAGCGCACACTGCAGCTTTCCCCAGGTCTCGAACTCAAGCGACAGGGTTGCCTCCACCTCTGTACGAACCTGGCCCACCGCCATGGCTGGAGCGCCAGCCCGCAGAGCGTCAACCTTTGTGCTGCACTTTCTCGCAAACCGCGATACCCAGCCCAGGTCTACCCAGGGGGCCGGCGGCGCATGCAGGTCGAATCGCCCAAGCTGTGCCGCGTCGAACAGGGTTGGAATTCCTGCCGTTCTGTTCACCGGAGCGAAGTACGCGCGCACCCGTCTCGTCACCGGAGCCACGGACGCCACAACTCCTGCACCTGTCGTCGTTGTACTCAAAGTTCACTCGCCTCCTGGTACGCAAATACCTGCACTGTTGCTGTCCGCGCCAATCGCTCGTTCTCAATGGTGGCTGCGCCGAATACCGGATCTGCCCAGAACACGTTCGTCCCCATCGTGGTTGCAGCGCCGCTTACATCCGCCAATGCAAAGTTCATCTTTGCCACCGTGTGCGGCTCGCTGCCAATCGCTGCCGCAAGCTCCGCATCCATCGCCGCCAGCAGACGTCCGCGGTCCATACCGCCATTGCCCGGCGTTCCGTCCGTGGCGTACTGGATGGAACATTCCATCGCAACCAGAGGCAGTGGCCCCGCGCACTTCATCTGCAAACCTGTCCACTGCAGGCAGAATGCATCCACTCGAGTCAATGCGGACGGCAGCTCGTTCTCATCCACCAGCGTTGCCGGTCGCACCACGCCGCGCAGCACAATCGTCCGCGCTGGATTCAACGTCGCCAGACGGCCTTGCAGCGTCATGTAAAAAGTGTCTTTCGCGTTTTGCATCGTTTCCTCGCTCTCCTGCCCAGATCAAATCCGCCCGCTCGTGGAATCGACAATTCCTCACCTCCGCTATGTCATCCGGTTCAGCGGCGCACGCAGCACAAGCCGGTAGACATACGGCTGGCCAAAGACCTGCTCTGGAGTAGCGGATACGATCTCCAGCAGCTCGTCGTCGCATAGAACGCCGCAGGCTGCCGCAAACAGAACGCCTGCCGAGTCATAGGTCAGCGATCCCACCAGGCTCTGCACCGCGGTCGCCGACACTAGCAGCTCCCACTTCGCGGCCTTACCATCGGCTATCGTTGCTCGCGCTTTGCGAAATACGACCGGCCCCAGCGCAGTATCCTGAAACGACGGTGTGACAATCCCCAACTGCTCGGCAGCATCCGTTGGAACTGCCGGCGCCGGCATTCTCAGCATCACCGTCCGTCCACCCATGGCACGCAGCAGGGCATCCGCCGCCCTCGCTGCCGCTCCCGTTGCACTCACCAGATCGCTCATGGCATCACCCGATCCTTTGCGCCACATACGGCGCCAACATCATCTGCACATTCGCGTCGATCAACGACCCGGCGAAGTACTGCATCTGCAGGGTGTCCATCTTGCTGCCCTTCACATTCATCGCTGGAGTAGCCTGCGCATTCTTCACAATCTGCGCGCACGCAACCTTCAACGCAGGCGACACAATAGCTAGTCCAGCGGTGTAGGTCACTTCCACTTCGTTGTAGTTGAGCCCCAGCAGGTTCATGGGAAACGTCAAGTCTCCCGTCGCAACATTCAAGTCCACGCTGGGCGGAACCAGAGCGCTCCAACTGCCAGGAATGCTGAACGCCGTCGCTACTTGCGCCAGCATAGGGTCCTGCATCTCGCCGCGGCGCGAACGGCCATAGCGAACTCGCACTGCAACCAGAGGTGAGGTTGCTGCGCCCAGCGGGGTCAGCGGAAGATAGCTCAATCGCACCGCCTGCGAGCCCGCCGTCAAGCGCATACGCTCCACATATTCAGTTACCAGCAGGCTTGGCCTGCGGCAGTGCGCCTCCATCAACGCAGACGCCGTCGTCACCCAGTCGTCGGTCGTCTCCGTGGTCAATCCATATTCGACATACTCCGTTGGATCCAAGTAACCCATTGCACTCCGCCTCCAGACTCATCAAGAAAAGAGGGGGCCGGCCACCACAACCGGCCCCGCTCTCAAATGCGCGACGAAGGACCGCAGACGCAGTCCCGTTGCTGGTCAGCCCCCCGGCCAACGCCGCTTCCTCGCGCATACTCAGCGATGGGAGCAGCCATCCACAGGCTCGTCGAACTTCGTCGCGCGTTGTTGCAGCCAGCCGTCACCCCGATCGGCCAGCCGCAAACCATACTGCCTAGCGATCCACCAGCACCTGGTAGTGCGCATAGTTCGCGCCCTTAACCACAAGGCCGCCGAACTTCACCACCACATACTGCGAGGCCAGCGAACCGGGAACCCCAAGCTGGAAGATCCGAGGATTCGGATCGCTCAGCCAGTGATACTCGATCAGGTCCTCGGTGACGATGTACGCAGGCAGCACCGCGCTGCCAGAACCCGGAGTTCCCGTATACGGCAACGTCCACTCCGGAATCAGAGGCAGCTCGCCTGCCTGTGTCGACAGCGTCTTGACCGTGAAGCCGGCCCCGATGTCCCTGGTGTTGAGCACCACGTTGAACTCGGTCTTCATCTCGCGATCGATCAAGTCAAGCAGCACCGGGTTGGCATAGATGGCCGTCGGACGAACTCCGAAGGAGCTGTTCGAAACCATCTGGGCAACCGTCGATTTGAAACCGTCCACAATGCTCTGCGTGGTTGTAATCGACACCGTGTTGCCACCGCCCACGATCTGGGCCGCTGCGCCAAAGTACTGTGCGGTTGTCGGCGAACTCAGGCTGGTGTCCGTGCCGTTCCACAAAGCAATATCATGCGTGCGAAGAACACCGTCCACCGTATCGGCCAGGTCCTTTGCCTGCAGATAGGCAAACTGGGTCTGCTGCTGGCCCAGTTCCATATCGAACAGGTTGTAGTTGATCTGCGCCACCAGTGCCTTCAACGGAACACTGTTCTCCACCCGTGTCGGACTGACCAGCGGAGCGACAATGTTGCGCGGGTCCACAAAGCCGGACGACGCGGAGGGAGCTGGAATCGCGCGCTCCTCAAAGTACCGTGACGGATGGCCGGTTGCCGGAACCTGCTTGATCCTCTGTCCAAAAATGCCGCGCCGCCGCACGATGTCCAGAATCTCCGTCTGGTACAACGGAACTTCAATGGCTCCTGGTCCAATGTAATCTGCTGCTGCATGAATCTGAGTAAACTTCGCGTCCATTCGTATCCCCTTAAAATCGAAAGACGCAGCCTCGGCCACGTCTTTTTTATGCAGCAAGTCAGCGAGTTAGCGAGTCAGCGGATTGCTGACTTGCGACATGGCTGACCTGCTGACTTGCTAACTTGCTGCCCTAGCCCAACAGTCCAGCACGGATCAGTTGCGACTTCACGGCGATCCTCTGCTCTACGCTCAGGCTCAACAGCGCCGCGTCCAGCGATCCAGCTTCCAGCGAGTCCACTGTCACCCCCTGTTTTGCCAGAAGACTGGTCATCGCCGATGGCAACGTCTTGCGGCCCGCCGCGGGAAGTTCACGGACGCCCCGTGCCTGCAACTCCGCAATCTTCAACTCAGCCGCAGCCAGTTTTTCCTCCAGTTCCACCTCGCGATGTGCTTCCACCGTCGCAACGATGCGCCCAATGCTCGCCTCGGCGTCTTCAGCAAACGCGCTCTGCCTCTGAGCCAGCCGTTCCACCGCCTGCTCCAGCAGGCTTGCGGCTGCTGCCAGCCGATCCACCGTCAATCCCAACTCGTCCTTCATCTCCATCTCCATGCTCTCTCCTTTGTTGCCGATAAAACCTTGCTGCCTGTCATCTCCAAACCGACACACCTGCCTGATTGCATCTATGCTTGGAACTCGATTCAAGCCGCTGCGACAGATGTTGCCGTTGCCGCAGGCATCGTCTGAACATTGAGAATGGCCACCACAGCGGAGACCAGGCTCTGAACATATGCGGCGCTTGCCCTGTTGATCTCTGCCTTCGCTAGCAGCGATGTGACAACAGGCCCAACTAACGTCATCACGGTTGCCAGTTTCTGAGTTCCCGTGCCGCTCTGCAGCCCTGCAGCAGCATACTTCTGCTCCACTTCGAGCACTGCATTCTGAATCAGTCCGGTAGCATCCGCCAGCACAGTAAGTTCCGGCCCCGCTGCGGGGAACAACAATGCCACCAGCTTCTCTACTGGAACTGCGTAGGTGACTGCCCACAGCAGCCCCTTTTCAAAACCCTTTCCGATTGCTTCCAATACGCCCGTAAAAGTCACTTGTTCCTTTCGATTTTCCTTGTAATCTGCTTCCCCTGCATCCCTTTGTTAATAGCGCGAACGGGCCGCACGCGCCGCCGCACACTGCTCCCCCATCGCCAATCGTCCCAGCCGGAAACTCGTTCCCCGGTAGGCCGCTTTCTCACGAAGCAGGATCGCAGCACCGGTAAACGTCGCCCGCGTCAAGGTCCAAACCTGCGCTTGCATATCCGCCACATGCGCTTCGGCAAGCTCGTAGCTCATACCCATGGAGGCATTGATCCCCAAGCGCTGCTCGATCTCCGGAAAATCTCGACTGAAGACGAATCCCGACACCGTTAGTTGCTTTCCATCCAACTCGGCCGAGGTAATGATGCCGCATTTCTGGCGCGCATCATGCCCGTCCCAGCCTGACTTGTAGTCCACGGCCATGCCCAGCAGGCTTGGCAGGGCCGCCTCGGCGGCTGCTCTCGTCAGCACCACGCGGTGACCCCTCGCCCCGCTTGGAGCCTTGTCGCTGGCTACATCTACAAGCGTCAATACCCCCTCAAACGGAAGCCGGTTTGGATGTCCATGCACCAGGGGAAACTCCACCGCCATGGCACGCATCGCCAACTCACCCGGATTGCGCAGACGCTCCTTGCCTCCCACTGCCCAGGGCCTTGCAACACCGGCGCATCGCCGATGAAGTTCCGCTGCATACTCCATGCCACCTCCTCGATTGCCTTGGTTCGTCGCCTCGTCTGCCAGTTCCTGCCGGTTCAAGCTCCGTATTCCATCTCACTTTGCACACATGCATTCGCTCGCCCTCAAACAGACGCTGTACAAAGCCCTGACTTTGAATACTGGTCGTACATGCCACACCTTTTATGGCTTCAACCGAGGACAACCCACCCACCTGTCCCTTGCTACCGGCAGCACCCGAAAAAGGAAACGGGAGCAGCAGCCTCGCGGCGCCCTCCCGTTTTCTTTA
Organism: uncultured Granulicella sp.; assembly: GCA_903932155.1. Lineage (GTDB taxonomy): Bacteria > Acidobacteriota > Terriglobia > Terriglobales > Acidobacteriaceae > Edaphobacter. The sequence continues at coordinate 5,666 of CAIZFH010000060.1, forward strand.
ACTCACATATACAGAATATCAGATGGACCATAACTAGTATGCCAACTATTTTCAACTTTTTTCATCTTTGATTTCAGTTATTTACGTCAAAATATCCCGATCCACCCCCTTGACAACATTTCAAGGGCTCGAGCATTTTCACGCTTAGAAAAATTCGCGTCAGGCGATCGACCGCCATGCCATACCGGCGGACCACAGTCCTTGGTTTCAGACCCATCAATTCCGCCGTCTCGACCAGGCTGTACTGCTGCAGGGCGATCCGCGAAAGCAGATCCTGCTGTTCGGCGTCCAGCTTCTCCAGGCACTTGTTAACGTCGTGCAGGAAGATCACAACATCGTCGAAGCCTTCAACCCGACAGCTTGTCACCTTGCCATGAAACATCTCCTGCCCCAGTAACGACGGCACTTTGCCGGCCTCCATGGACATTCGTACATACCGTTGCAGCATGGCTTCCGTGTACTTCCGGTAAAACGCCATCTGCGGCTCAACAGGCTTTCTGGGAACTTGATGCTGACCAGGCAGGCCAGTTTGCGTGATCCCGATGGCCCATACATAGGAAAGTATGACCGCGGTAGCACTCATCGCACACCTCCCAACAGCCTGTGACTCGCATAACAGGAAGAAGTCCGTACAGGACGGCGTGGCCTTCCGCCCGCATGCTTTCCAATCGCCTCAGGAAAAGCCGACAGATGGCAAGAACATGCAGAACAATACACGCCATCCCCGAATCCCCGGCGCAGCCAAAGTACTCCACATCCTTCGCAAACCTTCAGTTCCAATCGCAAGTGCTTCATTTTGTCCTCTCCAAGGCACAGGCATCCCCCGGCGAGCCTCGATATTTTTCAGCGGTCGGAGGGGCTCACTCAAGTTGCTAGGAAGCGCCGATACTCCGGTGTGAAGCTCTTACGGCCTCATCCACCAAGTGTCGGCGCCTTGTTGGCGTTTATTTGCATCCTACCCAGGAAAATTCCGCGTCCACCCATGCATCTCTCCTCCACATTGCCGGCAAATCATTGCTTCGAGTCTGCCCGCTCCTTCTACCTTTTCCTTTCCTGTTGAGGAGAAAGAGAGTATCCGATTTATATCTCTAAGAAATTATCTCAGTCAATATAAATTCGTATTATTATCAATATGACGTGATAGCCGTCACATATCTTCATATTTGGATCAATAAATATCATTTAGATATTATCTTCACTAACAATATAATGCATAATGGTTTACAGCAAACTAGAAGGACTCCGGATGAACTTTCAAGATCTCCACGAACTCTTACGCCTGGAACTGCTGCGCCGCATCGAACAGGGTGCCATCACCGGAACCAGCCTCGCGCGGCAGGCGAACTTCCGCCAGGGGCATATCTCCAACTTCCTCAATCGCAAGCGTTCGCTCTCGCTCGACGGGATGGATCGCGTTCTTGCCGCTCAAAACCTCACCATCAATCAGTTGATGCCGCTTGAACTCTCTGCCGCGTCCTCCCATCTCTCAGCCATGGAGCAGGACCAGAGTATTCCGGTTGTCTCCGCCACCACCGCGATGGATGAGGCTGCGGTGCGTCCCGAATCAGTGATTGAAACCCTGCACATCTCTGCATCACAGATCGAAGACGCGCGTTCGCAAGCCAGCCCGAAGGTCGCTCACTGGCAGCGCTTCGTTGCTGTGCGCGCGAACTCGCAGCAAACTGCCGCGATGGATCCCATCCTCTGTGCCGGATCTATTGTCGTTCTGGATCGTCATTACACCTCGATTGCACCCTATCGCACTCACCAACGAACGCTGTTTGCAGTTCGCTGCGGCGCAGGCCTAGTCCTCCGTTATGTGGAGTACGACGATGGCAGGCTCATACTCCGCCCGCTCTCGCCCGATTATCCAGTCCAGCTTCTTACCCTCGACCCACACCAGACGCCGGCGGAGTACATCGTAGGCCGTGTCTGTCTTGTTATCTCCGAACTATGATCTGCTCACGCATGGCCCAATCCTGAATCGTCTTTCCTTCTCAACGCGGGCAAACGATGGATAAACTGGATAGATGCATTCGGGTCTCTATGGAAAGTGGATGACGGCGTGGGAGACAAAGCTCACAACGCGCGATACCAACAGAATCGTTCGACCGCTGGAATGGGGATTCGACTGGCTGAAGGATTTCAGCGATGCCAATCCCTTGACGCAATTTGAAGCCTCAACGCAGACCCAGTCACCGGCATCTTCGGCCACCCAGAATCTCGGCCGTATGGTCGCTCTGAATGAAGAGATCGTGCGCCACTCCGATGATTTCTTCGGCTATCAGGTGCCGCGGGACTTCCGTCTCGAAGACCGGCATCCACAGCTCTTCCCCACCAACGTCCGCCCGGAGACCCTGGCCCAGGACGCCGAGATGAAACGGCAGGCAGCCGCTGGCGAGCTTGGGCATGCCCAGTTCCTCAGATTTACCTCCGCCATTCGCACTCCCTA
>CAIZFH010000061.1 GCA_903932155.1 uncultured Granulicella sp.
CAATACTGTCCGGAATTCCATCCTTTGATCTATCAAAAGAGGATTTGCGCGTTTGATGCCAATGTGTTATGAATGGGCGCATGGCACGTAAGGGCCGGCCCAAAATCAAGAAAGCCTGCCCCGCGACGCTCGACATGCTGGCGGCGGTGCGGGAGGTCTGCGATCTGGTGCATCAGAATCTCAAGTCGGCGCACGGCAATCGCGATTTGCACGATGACAAGGTGCTGGGCGTGCTGCTCTGCGCCTTCTTCGAGCCAAGTTGCCGCTCCCTGCGAACCCTCGACCAACTCTCGGCTGTGCCGGGCGTCACCGAACTGCTCGAATCCGAGCGTCTGCCCCGCAGCACGCTCAGCGATGCCTTGGTGCGGTTCGATACCGAGCCGCTGCCCGAGGTGTTGCGGATGCTGCAGCGAAAACTGCCGGAGTTGAAGCAGGCCGATCCGGTGCTGGGCGGTCTGACCCAGGCCATCGTCGCCGGCGACGGCTCGACCCTGCACATGATCGGTGAAATCGCCTGGGCCTTGCAGAGGCACAACGCCCATGCCAAACCACCCAAGATCGATTCCCACGCCAAACTGCACCTGCAGATGGACGTGCGGCGTTGCACGCCCCGTAAGCTGCAGATCACCGGCAAGGGCAACTCCAACGAGCAAACCGTGCTGGGGCAGAACCTGGAACCCCAGACCATCTACCTGCTGGACCGGGGCTACTGCGGTTTTGATCTGCTGAACCGGATCCTGGACATAACCAGCCACTTCGTGCTGCGGATGAAGAAGGATTGGACCTTTCGGCCCCAGCAGGCGCAACCCCTCAGTGAGCAGGACAAGCGGCTGGACATCCGCTCCGATGAACTGGGATTCGTGGGCAAGGCCGAAGCGGATTTGTCCGCGTCCAACCGGCGGGACCACGAGCCGCCGGCCCAGTTGCTTCGCCGGGTGACCATCTGGGATCCCAAGAACCAGAAACTGGTGATCCTGCTGACGGACCTGCTGGATGTGGAAGTGAAAGTCATCGCCTATCTGTATCGCTGCCGCTGGCTGATCGAGTTGTTCTTCCGCTGGCTGAAGATCACCGCCGGCTTCGCCCACCTGCTGAGCCATTCCGCGGCCGGGGTGACGGTGCAGATGTACGTGGCCATGATCGGCACGCTGCTGATTCACCTGCATACCGGCATGCCGGCGAGCAAGTACAGTTTCTTCGCCCTGCAGATGGTTTTCAGCGGACAGGCAAGTTATGCGGACATGCTGCCGGGCGTGCTGCGCCTGGAGCGGGAAAGGATGCTGGCCAAAGCGCGACTGGCCCGGATCAAGGCCGAAAAATTGAAAACCGCGTGATTGCCGGTGGAGTCTTTTCTGCCAGCGGCAAATGCTTGTTGCTGCGCGCTACCGGCCGAAATCGCCCTGGAATCGTCGCTGACGCCGACGATCTGGCAGCGAAAACGCGTCAGCGGACCAGTAAGATTTCTATCCTCGCTGAAATCCCGGACAGTATTGACGAGGGCGTCGGCGCCACTTGTTCAGCATAATCATTGCTGTCTGTCATTCACCCCCACACAAACTCAATCGCCACTTCGACATCCTGGTGCAGGCTCTTCTTTACCGGGCACATTTGCGCCGCATTCTCCAGCCGCCGCTGGTCTTCCTCGGATAGCTTTCGCGGCATGTGGATCTTCACGGAAATCTTTCCGATCCGTCGCACCGGTTGCGCCGCCATTTCTTTCGTCACCTTGGCGCTGGCCCCGGCCATGTCAATGTTGTTCCGCTGGGCCACGATCCCCATCGTGGTGAGGATGCACGTTCCCATGGCCGTCGCCACCAGGTCCGTCGGCGAAAACGCCTCGCCCCGGCCCATGTTGTCCCTGGGCGCATCCGTCGAAATCACCGCCTGCGACGGCCCGTGTTTCGCCTGACAATGAAGCTGACCTTCGTAAACCA
>CAIZFH010000062.1 GCA_903932155.1 uncultured Granulicella sp.
AGCCACCCCATGTAGTGGATCAGGGCCGCGTCGCCCACCAGTGGCCAGCGCCAGCTCCAAAGGAAATACAGCAGCGCGGAGAGGCCAAGGCTGGCAGCAAGCGCAACACGAAAAAGTCGGGCACTTCCGTTGCGCACTGGTCTCTCCTTTCGTGTACGAGTCTAACGGATGAGATTCACAACCCGGCTTGCTCTAGGCGCATGCAACCAGCAGTACAGTAATGTTGTCGTGGCCGCCGTTTGCATTGGCGGCATCGATCAGCGCCTGACAGGTGGTGTCGAGCGCGGCCTGAACCATATGGCCAGCCTTCGCGTAGTCGCGGCCGGCGGCAAGCACTGACGGGCTTGCCTCGTTGGCAAGAATCCGTTTGATTGCGCCTTCATCCAGCTCGCGGCTGAGGCCGTCGGAGGCCAGCAGATACAGATCGCCGGGTTGGGTGTCGCAGGTGGCAATCTCTGCATCCACCGTGGGCTGTGTGCCAATGGCACGCGTAATGATATTGCGCATTGGGGAGACTGTGGCCTGCACACGGCTCAGCAGCCCAGCGCGTACCTGCTCCTCCACCAGGGAATGGTCCCGCGTCAGTAGTTCCAGCTTGCCGGACCGCAGCCGATAGCAGCGGCTGTCGCCCACGTGGGCAATGCACAATCCACGACTTGCTGCAGCCTCTTCCCACAGCAGCGCAACCAGGGTTGTGCCCATGCCGTGCAGGCTGGGCGACTTGCGCGAGTATCGGAAGACAGCCTGGTTGGCTGCATGAACGGCCTCGCACAGTGGCGGGCTTGCTTGTATTACCGGATCGGGCGACGTAGAAGCTCGTTGTGCAATGCATTTGAGAAAGGCCTCCGTCGCCAGACGGCTGGCAATTTCGCCTCCCGCAGCGCCTCCCATGCCGTCGCACACCACAAAGGCCCCATGCTCAGGCAGTGCCGCGCAGGCGTCCTGGTTGGATTGGCGCACACGACCGAGGTGCGAGAGCATGGCAAAGGCGCGCGCGGGCGTGATACTCCGGATATCCGCCGCCACGGCGGTTCTTGATCGCCGTCTGGGAGGCTTCAGAGTCGCAGCATCTGCCATCACACCACCCCGAATCACCGCAATATGGGCCCGTGAAAACCATACTCCTAGCCGCGCTGCGTTCCAATGGTCTCGCTCGCAGATGTGTCCAGTTTGTAAAGTTCCATGCGCTACTCTGGAGTGGCAACCAGGGGAGGCAAATTGAACCGCATCGTGCAGGGCGACAACCTCGAAGCGCTGCGCCACATGGACTCCGCATCCGTGGCGCTGATCTATATCGATCCGCCCTTCAACACCGGACGGCGCCAGACGCGCCTGCGCATGAAGACGGTTCGCGACCAGGCGGGAGACCGCGTGGGCTTCGGCGGGCACCGTTATCGTACGGAGTTGGTCAAGCCGGAGGCACGAAGCACTGAAGAGGATGCAGCCGGTTACGCAGATCAGTTCGACGACTTCCTCGGCTTTCTCCGCCCGCGCCTGCTGGAGGCCTATCGCCTGCTTACCCCCACCGGCAGTCTCTTCTTCCACATCGACTTCCGCGAGGTCCACTACTGCAAGATCTTGCTCGACGAGATATTCGGCCGCGACTGCTTCCAGAATGAGATCGTCTGGGCCTACGATTACGGCGCACGCGCCACCAAACGATGGCCCGCCAAGCACGACAACATCCTCTGGTACTCGCGCGATCCTAAACGCTACACCTTCAACCTGGGCCAGAGCGACCGCATCCCCTACATGGCCCCAGACCTGGTCGGCCCTGTGAAGGCCGCGCGCGGCAAGACGCCCACCGACGTCTGGTGGCACACCATCGTTCCCACCAATGGCAAGGAGAAGACCGGCTACGCCACCCAGAAGCCGTTGGGAATCCTGGAGCGGATCGTGCGCGTCCACTCCAACCCCGGAGACCTGGTGCTGGACTTCTTCGCCGGCAGTGGCACCACGGGCGAGGCGGCTGCCAGTAACGGCCGCACCTTCTGCATGGTCGATGAAAATCCGGAAGCCATCGCCGTCATGGAAAAACGGTTGCACTTGAAGGCCGAAAGACTATGATTCCGCCATCGCTATTTATAAGGAGAGAACGGTGGCGAGGGCCCGGTTGTTGCTGTCTAAGATGTGGTTTGGGTGGATTGTGCTGGTTGCATTGGTGGCCAGTGGGGTTGTAGCACACGCGCAGTCTCAGCCTGCGGCTCCGATGAGAAAGACATGTTCGGTGAACACCATGCCGCCGAATCCGGCGGAGACCGCGCTGAACAAGGGAGATTTTGCCCCAGCGGAAGCTCTGTTCCGCGCATTGCTGGCCAAGAGCGCGGACAACGAAGCGGCGCACGAGGGGCTCATCCGGACGATGCTCGCGCTGGACAAGGTGAACGACGCGGCAAAGGATGCAGAGGCGTGGACAGCCGCGTCGCCGGCAAGTTCGATGGCGTTGACGGCGCTGGGCGATGCTCTCCTGCGCCAGGGCAATCCGCGCGATGCTTACATGAGGTTTCAGAAGGCTGCGCTGGCGGACCTGTGCAATGCGCGTGCCTACTACGGAATGGCGGAGGTCAATACCCTTGCGGGCAATCATGCCACGGCGAAGAAGGAGATCGATCAGGCATACAAGCTGCATCCCACGGACGACGACATCAATTCTGCGTGGATTGGAACGCTGCCTCGCAACGAGCGGCTGGCTAAGTGGACGGACTACGTCGAACACAGCGACCAGATCAGCGAAGAGAACAGGACAAAGCAGAAGACGCTGCTGGAGAAGGAGTCCCTCTACCATGCCTCGGACTGCCGCATGACGCCGTCCTCGCCAAAAGAAGCGACCGTCCCGATTGCGGCGGTGATGGATGGGACTACGCGTTTCATTGGCTACGGGCTCGACGTGCAGTTCAACGGCAAACGGCGCCGGTTGCAGATCGACACCGGTGCAAGCGGCATTACCATCTCGCGCGCGGCCGCCATGTTCCTCGGTATTCAGCGTCAGGATGCAACCAAGACCCAGGGCATTGGCGATCAGGGTGACGTAAAGACCTCCGTGACCCACGTCGCCAGCATCAAGATCGGTGGCATCGAGTTCACCAACTGCGCGGTCGAAATTCTGGAGAAGTGGGGCACGCTGGACTCCGACGGACTGATTGGCGGCAATGTCTTCTCCGGTTCCCTGTTAACCCTGGACTTCCCCAAGAAAGAATTGCGCCTGGCTCCGCTGCCCGAACGTCCAGAAGATAAGAAAGGGGAAGCCGCATCATCGGTCGCGAAGGGAGACGACGAGACTGTCGAGCCGCACGACCAGTACATTGCCCCCGGAATGGAGAAGTGGCAGTGGATCTATCGCAGCGGCCACGACCTTCTTATGCCTACCGGGATCGTCCAAACCAAGCGCATGAAGGACGAGAGCGCCTGGAAGGAAAAGCTCTTCATCCTGGATACGGGAGCAGAGTCGAACATCATCTCACCCGCTGCAGCCAAAGAAGTAACCAAAGTCTCCCGCGACGACAGCATGGAGATCAGCGGCATCTCCGGCGCGGTGAACAAGGTATATGAGACGAATAACTTCACCCTGGCCTTTGCCGGCCTGCGGCTGGATGCGCCCAGCATGACCTCGATCGATACAACCAAGACCTCCCATGACGTTGGCATCGAGGTGTCGGGGTTCATCGGCGCGCCTGCGCTCTACCAGGTGGTGCTGCATATCGACTATCGCGACAACCTGGTGTGGTGCGAGTACACCCCTAAGAAATAGCGTTGCTTGAGTGCGTCTATGCCGTCTTATGCAAAGCTTCATGAATCCGCGCAACTGGCTTTCCATCTGGAATGCGGTCCAGAGCCATAATCGCGTTGGCCAGCGCGGTGGATGCGTTCTGGAACGGTTCGGCTGCGTTCAGCAGACACTCGGCCTGGTCGTACTCTCCGCCATTGATCAGATTGGCAATGGCAAGCATTTGGCCATGAAACGCCGAGTGCTGTTCCACCACAGCCAGATACTCCGGCCGGCCGCGCAGGTGCAGCGTGTGCTCACTCAGCAGCCATTTGCCAATGGAGCACTCCTCCGGATAATGGATGGCGCGCATGGCTCGTTCACTCAGCGGCTCATGTATGCGCGCCGCCAGCAGCAGCGTGATCTTCCATCGCACATGACAGGCAATCGCGTCGGGCGCGTTTTCGATCGTCTTTGCGATATATGTCTCGGCGAGCATTCTGCGACCTTGCTTCTGTTATCGGAGGGCCGTCGCAAAGTGTGAGTCGAGATGAGGAAATTTTCAACCCAGGTCTGCCCGCGCAGCAAGATGGTTGCATCCGATTACCAGTCTGCAAGGAGGGATTTTACTGCCAGTTACACCGCGTATTGTCCGAAATGGGGAATCGGCTTCCCTAATTGGGAAAAGTCGGTTAGTCTTCCGCTACTCGGCAGGTTACGCGATGCGTGTCGCCAGCAACCTTGGGCTTGTCCTCAGGAACAGCTTTGGGTGGAGTTGCGCACACATACCTTGTGCTGTCGTCTTCTTTCGTCCGGGAATGATTCCCCGGAAACCAGAGCTTAAAGGAGGATGCAATGGGGCCCGCGCGCGATTGGATGGAACCGTGCGCGGCAATGTCCATGGCAGAGCTGCGGCGGGTTGGGGTTACAACCATACATCTGCGTGGGCGGTTGGGTTGCTGCGTGGCATTCTTTCTTGCACTGGTTTGGTTTGGATCAGGACAAGTCGCGCCTGCGCAGAGTGCGCCCGATGGCGCCATCGGTGGCCAGGTGCTGAGCGCCGCCGGATCACCGCTGGCTGGGGCGTTGGTAGTAGTTCGCGATCTGGAGACAGGGCTTGCCATGCAAACACTCTCCGGTACCAGGGGCGAGTTCATGCTGGTGAGGTTGCCCGTCGGCGAATATGAACTATCTGTGCAGGAGATGGGTGTCGTGTTCACACTTCCTGGCCCGGTTACGGTGAAACTGGGCGAGGTGACCGAGGTCGAGGCGCGTATGCAGTCGGGTGGGAATGGCTCCCCAGCCCTGCCCAATGCGCCAGGAAGTGCGGGAACGGATGTGGCAGAGACCGATCTGGCTGATCTGCCCGTGTATAGCGGTGAATGGGGGACATTGACGCTGACCGTCGCTGGTGCAAATGCTGCGGCGGCAGCCGACGGCAACGCCGCCGACCTCAGTTATCGTGGAGTCGCGGTCACAGAGAATAGCTCGCGAACCGACGGCACCAGCGGAGACCAGAGCTTCTCCGGGGCCGCTGCGGGAACAGGTGTGGAAGAAGAGGAGGACACGGGTTCAGACGAGGTCAACGACCGTTCAGCAGGTGTGGGCAGCGGCGCACGTTCCACAGCCGATGGCGGGCAGCGCGCAGGAGCGGCGTATGTCTTCTCCCAGGCTGCGGTGCGCGAGTTCCGCGTGCTGGGGCAGGGAGATGCAGTGGCCTATGGTTCCGCGCTCTATGGGCACGGCGTGGGTGGAGTTGTGACAACGGTCTCTCGCGCGGGTGGTTCCCGGTTGCATGGAATGGCCTTCTATACCCTGCGCCAGAGCGCGTGGGCCGCAGCCAATCCCTTCTCGGTGGACTCGAACTATGCCAATGGCGTGGTGACCAGCTCGGTGGTGAAGCCACACGACCAGCGGCAGCAGTATGGAGGAAGCATCGGCGGACCGGTACCAGTTTTTCACTCTGGCACCACCCGCGACAGTTGGTTGCACAGCAATGAAGACCAGCAACAACGGCTCTATTATTTCTATGCCTTCGATCGGCAGCTGCGAGATTTCCCCGCCATCTCCGCGCCGGGATACGCAGGGTTTTATGCGTTGACGGCGAGCCAGACGGCGTTGCTGGCAAATCGCGCAGTCACTCCGGCGCAGACCAACATCGCGCTCAATTATCTCGATAGCCTCACAGGAGCGGTGCCCCGCCGCGCAGACCAGACGGTGAACTTCGGGCGCTTGGACTGGCAGCATGGCAGCGGAAGCAGAGTCGTATTCGAGTACAACCGCGCGCGATGGAGTTCACCCGCGGGAGCGCGGACAGAGGCGGTGGTGGATCGCGGCGTGGCCAGCCTGGGGTCCAGCTTCGGTAAGGTGGACATGGGCGTAGTGCGCTGGGTGCAGTTCGTGAACCGTAGCCTCAGCAACGAGCTGCGCGTGCAGTTCGGTCGCCAGTTGCAGTACGAGTCGCCACAGACGCCGCTTGCTCAGGAGCCGAACATTGGCCCAGGCGGAATGCCGCCGGAGGTCTCCATCGGCCCGCAGGGACTGGTCTTCGGAACGCCGGCGGCGCTGGGTCAGAAGGCCTATCCCGACGAGCGGCGTTTCGAAGTTGCGGACCTGATGGGATGGCTTCGCGGACACCACTTCCTGCAGTTTGGCGCGGACTTCAGCGCACTGCGCGACTACACCGATGTGCTCACCAACGCGGAGGGCACCTTCAGCTACGACAGCAGCACGATCTCTCCGACGGGCTCGGTAGAGTTGGGCGGGCTGGTGGATTGGATCACCGACTATACCTTCAACGTGAATGCCTATCCCAACGGCGGCTGTCCCAGCGGCCCGTACGTGCTCCTCCCGGCCAAGCATTACTTCTGTTACCGCTCCTACTCGCAGAGCTTCGGCCAGCAGAGTCTGACCTTCCGTACCCAGGATTGGGCGGGCTTCCTGCAGGATGACTGGCGTGCAACCCAGCGGCTCACCCTCCATGTCGGCGTGCGCTACGAGTATCAGTTCCTGCCACTTCCCCAGCAGCCCAACGCGGCTCTGGATGCGGTCTTCGGCGCGGTGGGCGCCACCAGCGTCTATCCCGAAGATCGTAACAACTTCGGTCCGCGGCTGGGAGTGGCCTGGCAGCCCTTCGGAGTGGGGCGCGGAGTGATTCGCGCGGGTTATGGCGTCTACTATGGCAAGCTGCCCGGCGCCACCATCCGCGCTGCGCTGATGGATACAGCACGGCCCAGTTCGACAACGCACGTGCGCATCCTGCCCACCACCACAACGATCTGTCCGCAGTCTGCCACAGGTGTCGGCTTCGGATACGCCTGTTCGTATCTCACGCCGCCCACGGGCGTGGTGGCGGCAACCACCTCAGCGGTTGTCTTCGATCGTCGCTTCCGAATGCCCGTAGTCCAGCAGGCAACGCTTTCCCTAGAGCACGGGTTGGGTCTGGGAGTGTTGGGCAGCGCAGGATACGTCATGAATCTCGACCGGCAACTGCCTAACTCAGTGGATATCAACATCGCTCCCTCCACCGGTGTGCAGGAGTTCCAGCTACAGGGAGGAACCGGAGTTCTCGGCGTACAGAACGGCGAGACCTTCTCTATCCCCGTATACTCGGCGCGCATCACTCCCAGCTTTGGTCCGGTGACGGACCTGGTATCCAACGCAAACGCCAGCTATCACGGGCTGACGCTGGAGGCGCGGCGAGGGTTGGGTGCGGGTCGCGATGGCTTTGCCGGGGTTGCTCGCACGTTGGACTTCCGCATCTCCTGGACATGGTCGAAGGCAATCGACTTTGGCCAGAGCGCCGGTGCAGTGCCGCGTACCAGTGGTCAGTTCGACCCCTTCACCACGCATTACGACAAGGGGCTCTCTGCGCTCAACTTTCCCCATCGCGTGGTGGTGACGGCGGTCTGGTCGCCCCAGTTGGGCAGCGCGCTGACGCGATTCGGCCAGCCGGGCCGAGTGCTGCAAGCGGTGGCAAACGGCTGGTCCATGGCATGGATCTTCTACGAGTCCAGCGGTCGGGGCTACAGCTACCAGATCTTCGGCGGCAAACGTCTGCCCGGTGGACACGAGAGCATCAACGCTTCGGGCGGCTCGACGGTGCTGCCCACCGTGGGACGCAATACCCTGCGCCTGCCGGATTCAGCCAACCTCGACATGCGGCTGAGCCGTAGCTTCCGCCTGGGCCGGAATATGCGAGGCGAGAATCTGCGACTGCGCGCCTCGGCGGAGGCATTCAACCTTACCAATCATCTCAACTACTCCGGCATTACACAGCGCGCATTCCTGGTGGGGCCTCCAGTGCCGTTGAGCGGGAATACCGGACCTATGGTGACGCCGCTTGTCTTTCAGGATGCCGCAACCGTGGCCTCCGAGGGATTGAATGTTCTTCCCTTTGGCGCATACACTGCCGCCGCAACCAGCCAGACTCACGAGCGCCAGATTCAGCTAGGCCTTCGCATCGAGTTCTAATGCGTAGCTGGCGCGGATGTAACGGCAGGCAACGGGCAACGCGGCGGGCACGGGGAAGGAGCTACGTTCGGTGGTATGCTTGCGCGTTGCTTGGGACTGAGTTGGTTCACGTACACCGGGATCTCCAGTGTGCCAACCTTGCTCGTTACCTTGTCCAGAATGCCTACATGCAGCGAGATCTGGCCGGGAGGCAAATCGATCTGCTGCGTGAACTGGTACGGCTCCCACTCAAACGCATCGTATTCCTTCAGGCTGATCGTCATCGGGACGGTCTGGGTCAGCAGCGCAACGCGTCTGCGAAAAACGTCATACGCCAACACGTCGAACTCCAGTGATCCGTGCAGCATTCCATCCGCGTCTTCGGTAAAGGCAATCTCGCTGGCAGGGAATCCGTAGTGGATCTCGTAATGTACGGTCTTGCCTGGCTTCACCTTGACGGATGCCGATGCCTGTGTGCCGACGGTTGTATTGGATGTGTAGTTGGGCCAGACACCCGCGTCGAACAAAATCTGCGTGGCTACGGGTGCGTTGCCCTCCATCGATGCCTTCATCAACGCTGGGCCGGGGGCTGGTGCATCCAGAGTCGGCACGCGCTCCGAGTTGTATCCCTGGCGGTACATCAGGTGCAGGCCCGGTTGGTTAACCGATACGTTGATGTGGTGATAGTGACCATCATCTTTCACGGTGGGAGGAATATAGGAGAGGGTGTAGAAGTGTGAGCCGTCATCCACTGCCTTGGCGATCATCGACTTCAGGTCGTTGCTGTTGTCGAAGGCCTCGCCCCCTGTATCCTCTGCGACTTCATCTGCCTGCAACGATGCCCTGCCCATTCGATTGACCGCTTCGAGAGAGACGCCCGTCGTATTCATGGGATAGACGGCGATCTGCTCGGCTGTGAAGCGATCGTATACATCCATCAGACGATGCACCTGGCCCATATCCAGGCCTTCGCTGGCACCTCCAAACAACGCACCGGCCCGTGGCGCACTGGTAGTTTCGCCACCCCAGCCAAAGCCTCCGTCGCGCATCAGAGCAATCGGCATACCCGGGGTTAGCCACAACAGGTTCTTTCTGCCCTTGATGCCGGAGACGTAGGCAGCAATCTGGTTCATCGCGTCGATGGTGATCTTATCTGTCGTGTATCGAACCATGCAATGTCCATTCAGGCATCCCCCGATATCGGTTCGGCCAGTACGCACCGCTCGCAGCAATGTTTCGCGGTCAGAGGTGAATCCCTGCAGCATATGCAGTCCGCTCCCCGACAGCCAGAAGACAGCGACTTTGGTGCCTTGCTGCATCCCGGCCAGATATTCAACCGCGCCCTGTAATCCGCGAACGATATCGAACGAATTGCTATGCAACGCGTCCAGCAACATCACATTGACCGGGCCGGTGGCTGGCGTCGACTGGCTGTTGGTGTACACCCCCTGAGGAAGCTTGGGAGCAGGCTCCACGGGCTGTGCCTCAGTGCCAAACTCCCGGAAGCTGCGAATGGACTGCGGCTTGCCGTTCTCCTCCATGCTGAAGTCAGCCTGCTTGAGGCCGTGTACGGGGTTGCCTTTGTCATCCGTCACTATTACGTCCACCACAATCTCGCGCGTGGTGACGTGCAGAGTCGGAACGCTGGTATCCGACACACTCCCAGGGAAGGGTTCGACGCTTGTGCTGGGGAAGTCTTCCGCAGGCGCAGTGCTTACGGTCTGCGCCGTGCCTGCGACAAAGGTAGTCAGGCCGAGCAATATGCCGATTACGACTAGATTCTTCTTGCCCTGTCGCATTGTTCTCTACGCTCCAGTGCGTTAGATGCTGCCTCTGATTCAACGCTAGAAGTGACTGAATTTTTTAGCGCTCCAATCTTAGACCCCGTTTCGTAAAGTTGGACGCACCATACTTCGAAATAATGCGGTCTCCCCCGGAAAGCTGGGCGATGACCACCGCGCAGGTGGGTACTGGCACACAGTGTGCTTAGTGCTGGGAGATGGAGAGGGTGTTGCCGTCGGGATCGAGAAACCATGCGACTTTGGCGACGTTGCCGGGGGCGGTCCAGACGCCGTTGGGGGCTTGTTCGAGGAAGCTGTAGCGGCAGAACTGGACGCCCTTGGTGGCTAGTTCGGCAACGGCGGCGTCGATGTCAGGAACCTCCCAGCCGAGGAGTGTGAAGGGGAATGGGGTGAAGTCGGGGGCGCGCACGATGCGGATCAAGCTGCCGTTAGAGTCGAAGACGAGGGCGAAGTTGTCGTCGCTCACAAAGCGCAGTCCCAGCTTCTCTTCGTAAAAGCTGCGTGCGCGGGCGGCATCGCGGGTGGGGATGAAGCCGATCAGTTTGGCGGCAGGGTGCATGGTGGACTCCTTGGAGACGCGGGATGAAGAATATAAAAGCAGATTCCCAACGGGGATGACAATACTTTCCCACTCATGCCGCAACCATTCCATGAACGGAGCGCCCATCGAGGCGGCTCTGGGGTGGTAAGCTTCCTCTGGCATGCAGAACGCAGATATTGTCGTATTTGCGATCATCTACATCGCGATCGGGCTACTGGTACCACTGGTTATCAAGTGGTTGATCTACGCCTTTCTGGGTAAGGATGTGCGTTATTTCACTTGCTGGTGGATGTATCTAGTGGTAGGCAGTGTGCTGTCACTGGTCTGGCATCTCGTTTTCCGGATACCGCTCTAGAAGCTAGACTGAGTGTGTGGCGTTTACCGAACAGTTCGATGTCGTAGTGGTTGGCGCCGGGCATGCCGGTTGCGAGGCGGCGATGGCCTCCGCGCGCATGGGCCTGCGCACGGCCCTGTTTACCCTGAACCTCGACCTCATCGCGCAGATGAGCTGCAACCCCGCCATCGGAGGCATCGCAAAGGGCCATCTGGTGCGCGAAGTGGACGCGCTGGGAGGCATCATGGGCGAGGTCGCCGATGCCTGCGGCATTCAGTTTCGCCTGCTCAATACCTCGCGCGGCCCGGCCGTCTGGTCGCCGCGAGCGCAGTGCGACAAGGCACTCTACCGCGTCAAGATGCGCGAGGTCCTGGAGGGTCAGCCGAATCTCTTCATCAAGCAGGCCGAAGTAGTCGACCTCGAGTTGCAGCAAGTCAGCGAGTCAGCGGGTCAGCGAGTGACCGGCCTTCGCCTTCGGGATGGCCGCATGGTCCATGCGGGGGCCGTCATCGTCACCACCGGGACCTTCCTCAATGGCCTCATCCACTGTGGAGAGCAGCAGTACACCTCGGGCCGCAGCGGGGAACCGGCCAGCGTCCTGCTCGGCGAGGCGCTGAAGCGGCTTGGCCTGCGCGAGTGCCGCCTGAAGACCGGAACCCCGCCCCGCCTCGACGGTCGCACCATCGACTGGTCCCGCTTTGAGGAGCAGCCGGGTGACGCCGATCCAACTCCATTCAGCTTTCGTGCAGCCAGCCAGACAGGTACAGCGTGGGTTCCCGCCCTGCCCCAGGTCAGTTGCTACATCGCCACTACCACGCCGGAGACGCTGCGCCTAATCCGCGAGAACGTGCATCGTTCGCCCATGTATACCGGGCAGATCTCAGCCGTCGGGCCGCGCTACTGTCCGTCCATCGAGACCAAGATCGTGCGCTTCCCCGATAAAACGCAGCACCAGTTCTTTCTCGAACCCGAGGGCCTCAACACCCACGAGGTCTATATCAACGGAATGAGCACCAGCCTGCCCATGGAGGTGCAGGCCGCGATGGTGCACTCCATCCCTGGCCTGGAGAACGCCGAGATGCTGCGCCCCGGCTACGCCATCGAGTACGACGCCATCGACCCCACGGAGTTGGACCGCACGCTCGCAGTCAAGAAGTTCCCCGGGCTCTATCTGGCCGGTCAGATCAACGGAACCAGCGGATACGAAGAGGCGGCCTGTCAGGGCCTGATGGCCGGAATCAATGCGGCGCTGGCTGTGAAGGCGGCGCTCTCTCCCACCCATCGCGATGAGACCGCAATGGATGGGGCACCCGAATTCACTGGCTTCACCCTGGACCGCACCGAGGCCTACACCGGAATCCTCATCGACGACCTCATCTCCAAGGGGACCGACGAGCCCTATCGCATGTTCACCTCGCGCGCGGAGT
The DNA here is from genome assembly GCA_903932155.1 of uncultured Granulicella sp. Lineage (GTDB taxonomy): Bacteria > Acidobacteriota > Terriglobia > Terriglobales > Acidobacteriaceae > Edaphobacter. The sequence goes on from CAIZFH010000062.1 coordinate 12,260, forward strand.
TTCGCCTGCACCTGCGCATCGACAATGCCGACCGGCGGCTCACTCCCTATGGCCGGCGCCTTGGCCTCATCGACGACACAGCCTGGGCCGCCTACGAAGCGAAGCAGTCTCGCGCCGCGGCCTTCGAGCAGTTGCTGACCAAATCCCGCGTGGATGTTGACGCGCTTCCATCGGCACTCGCGGAAATCCTGCGAGGCGATCTCTGCGACCTCGGCGCGCAGACCTACGCCCAGATGCTCAAGCGTCCTGAAGTCACGATCGAATCGCTCTGGCCAGCTCTTGCAAACGCAGTGGGAGGTGTGCCCGAGCTGAATGTATGGAACGAGAACCCAAATCCGCACCATCTCCCCGCCTGGGTCCGCAACGAGATGAAGACCGTCGAGACCGAGATCAAGTATGCGGGTTACCTGCAACAGCAGCGCAAGTCCATGGATCGCCTCAAGCGCGACGAGCAGCGCGTCATCCCGCCCTGGTTCGACTACGAGGCATGCAGCGGCCTCTCGCGCGAGATGGTCGAGACGCTGGGCCGGGTGCGTCCACGCACCCTGGGGCAGGCCAGCCGCATCCAGGGAGTGACCCCCGCCGCCGTCACCCTGGTCAACTGCTTCCTCGAGATTCAGGCCCGCCGCCGCATAGCGTAAAGCGGAATCAGAGTAGGTATACCCCGGGGGCACTTCCTCCGAGTGGCTTTTTTCTCAAGAAAAAGCCACCTTCGATGATCTTCGCTTAGGCACTGTTACTCTGGTTCCGCTCTAGCCACTCTTCGCATCCGGCAACGCTCCCGCAGAATCTTATGAGTGTGCGCGGAGAGTGACAATGGCAATGCCAACTAATAAGGGAAGCGCAGCCATTCTGGCGCTGGCGTTCCTGCTCGTGGCGGCGATGGGGGTCAGGACAATGCTCTTTGGACAAAGTAGAACAGAGAAGCTGCCCGCTCCGGCAGTCGATGAGCAGACAACCACACACAGCGAAACAGCCGTATTTGCCGGAGGATGCTTCTGGGGCGTGCAGACGACCTTCGAGCGCATCAAGGGCGTCACCGCAACCACGGCAGGCTACTCCGGCGGATCGAAGGAGACGGCCAACTATGGCGCTGTCTCCAGCGAATCCACGGGCCACGCCGAATCCGTCAAAGTCGTCTTCGACCCCGCGCGTATCAGCTACGGAACCCTCCTGCGCGTCTTCTTCTCCGTGGTACACGACCCCACGCAGCTCAACCGACAGGGCCCCGACGTAGGCACTTCCTACCGTTCGATCATCTTCTATACCACGCCGCAGCAGCAGAAGATTGCCTCGGCGTACATCGCGCAACTGGACGCCGCGCACGCCTTCCCCAGGAAAATCGTCACGCAGGTCGTCCCGCTCATCGCGTTCTACGACGCCGAAGATTACCACCAGGACTACGCCGAGAAGAATCCCGATAATCCCTACATTCAGGTCTGCGACATCCCCAAAGTAAAGGCGCTGAAGCAGCAGTTCCCGGAACTATTTCAGGAGTACACAAAAAAGTGATCGTTATGTAGTCCGCGTCGCAACCGCTCGGCGCGGGTTCACTTTTCAAACCTCCCAATCTATCGGTATAGTTTGGCGAGCGAGGTGGTGCGATGAATAGGTCCGGTCTAAACACGATTTACGGGTTGGTATTGTCACTTGGCCTGGCGACGGCTGCTGTTGCGCAGCAAGCTGCGGCCCCGGCTGCCGCTCCCCCTCGGCCTCCGGGGAATCCCCATGCCGCGGTGCCGCTGTGGGCCAAGGGCGCTCCCGGCTCCGAGGGCAAGACCGCGCCCGAAGTGGTCACCGGCGATGCAGACAACGGAAGAAGCGTAACCACGGTTAATAATCCGTCGATTGCGCCCTACCTGGTGCGTGGCCGCGGACCCAGCGCCACGCCCGTTGCGGCCATCATCATCGCGCCCGGCGGCGGACACTATAAGTTGACTGTGGACGACGAGGGCTACGACGTCGCCAAGTATCTCAGCGGCCACGGCGTTGCCGCCTTTGTGCTCAAGTACCGCCTCGCCCACGAGCCGGGTTCCACCTATACAGTCGATGGCGACGAGATGCACGACATTCAGCGCGCCATCCGCATGGTCAAAGCACGAGCGGCAGAGTGGGGCATTGACCCGGAGCGCGTAGGCGTCATGGGCTTCTCAGCCGGCGGAGAGCTGGCCGTCAAGGCCGCTACCCGCTTCGACGACGGCAATCCTGCGGCACCCGATCCCTTAGACCGCCCCGGCGACAAGCCCGCGTTTCAGGTGCTGATGTATCCCGGTGGCTTGACTCCGGAGATCAATGCGACGTTCAACAAAGACACTCCGCCCGCCTTCCTGCTCTGCGGCGCAGACGATCAGCCAGGTATCGCGCAACAGCTTCCGCTGTTGTTTGTCGCACTGAAGAAGGCAGGAGTCTCCGCCGAGCTGCATGAGTACGCTGGCGTCGGCCATGGCTTCGGTCTGCGCCTCACCCAGAACGGCGGCCTAGCCCACTGGCCAGAACTGCTGCTGCAATGGATGGACACACGCGGCCTGCTGCGCGCCAAGTAGCGATGGGCAGCTAAAGCTTTGGTCGTGCCCGGCACCCGTCATTGCCTACGGCTGATCCATCATTTGGGTTCCTTCGGGGATCTTGAATAGATCAGGGTCAGGCTCTACGGTTCGGATGTTGGTCAGTTCAACCACACGCTCTCCGTCCACGGGATCGCGCTCAATCTCGTCGACCATCAGATTCAGTTGTGGATAGACCCATTGTTCCCTGGTTGATTGGTACGGCGCATCATTGCCGGCCTGATCGGAGTTGGTAGTTCGCGTCACGCGCTTGCCGGCGACCTCCAGGCCTTCATAGGCACGCCGTCCCAGATCGGTCGTCTCGGGTTTGCCTGGCTGGAGCGATTCAGGCCTCAGGAACTGAGGGAAATCAAGAAAACCGACTGTGACCGTCCTGTTCAGAGGTATGTGCGTGACTGTGGCGAACTTCGACTGCACATGCAGGCATATCACCGTGTGTTGGGTCCGGTCGACGATCCAGGCCAGCGTGACAGGCGGTTTGCCTGCGTTGTCCGTTGTAACCAGCGTGGCTTCGCTGCGCTCAAGACCCGTTGAGGAGCGATAGATGTGCCCTGTCATCTGTTTGGTTATAGTGATGCCGTTGGCGAGGTGTTGGACCGTGCGGATACGCTGGTCGGCGGTAAACGGCAGGCCGGTGATGGGCTTGTCGGGTTTGTTGTTCTCCACGGACATCGAGGCCTGCCCCAAGGCCGCGCACCAAGCAACGGAGAGGGCCAAGATGGCGACTGACTGGCTATGCTTCAACACAAAAACCTCCTGTTTGTTGGTTGGCGATTCTAGTCCGAAGAGATGCCGCCAGAGAGATTTGGCCGTCAAATCGCAAACTTTTGTCTTAGTTGCCGTTCTTGCTATCTTCCATGGCCACCTGCGAGCCGAGAAAGTGCAGCGCGCAGGTTGGCTTGTCGCCGGAGGAGCAGGTCAGATGAGCGCGGCGAAGCAGCTTCTCCGGGCCGGTGTCGGGAAAAGGTTTTGCAAGGGCGGACTGGATAGCTTTCTCCAGCGGTTTTTCCAGTGCGCGGTCGCCTTTGAGAAGTTTGACGGCAGGTGCTTTGTCTACCGTCAGGAGGATATCGACGAGCGGTTCGGTGTCTCCTGGGTTGAGTTGGATCGCAAGGGAAGGCAGAGACGTTACGACGTCCATGGGGAGAGGGGTGTTTGTAGTGATGCCAAGGCGGTCAAAGCGGCTCTGGATGGCGTTCTGACCGGAGGTCGGAATGGTTCCGCTGAGCGCCATACGGTAGAACGTGGTCGCGTCTTCCGGTTGATGCAGCGCATCGTCGATGATGCCCATAAACATGTTGATTTCTACATTTCTCGGCTTCAACTCCCATGCCGCGTGCATGTAGGTCTCCGCTTTATCCTGCTGACCCTGACGGAAGTAGACCCAGCCGAGGGTCTCCCAATAAGCGCCCAGGGTCTGCATCTGGTCGAATGATTTGGTCTTATCGTCCATGGACACCATCTTTGAAGTTGTCTTCTCCTCAAGCTGGACGGCCTGTTCGGCGAGTGACTGGGCATCGGTCAGGTGCACGTTTTTGTTGGCCAGACCGTAGGCCACGGTATTCTTCAGCACTGGATCGGAACTGTTGAGGGCATCCTCGATCTCCTTGGTCCGCTGCTCCGGGAGCTTCGGGGCGACTGCGGTGACGAGTTGGATATACGGCTCGCGACCTGGGTTTACTTTATCGACCCAGTCTTTGTATGCCTTCCAGTCGCTGACCGGAACTTTCTTGACGAGGATGGCGAGGCGGCGCTCGGCGTAGAGAGTGCCATTGTCCAGGCGGTAGGTCATGTCGTAGGTGCCGTAGGCGCAAGAAGCGTGGACGGCCGCAGGAAGAATGGCGCTCCAGCCATCAGGCAGCTTCATGGCGGAGGTGGAATCGCTGGTGCGAGGACTGCCGAGCTGGATGGCGTGGTTGGGAGGATCGATGTCCGTGACGCGGGGCAGGACTACGGGCATCACCTGGGGGATGGTCTTCAGGTGGGCCCAGTCGCCCGCCTTCTCGCGCTTGTAGTCGTAGGCCATCTTGAACGGCTGGGTGGTATCGGTGGGGCGAGAGAGGTCGGGGTTTGAGGCAGTGCCGGTAAAGCCGATGGTGGTGGAGAAGACCTGCACAACCTGGTTGTACTGTGCGGGAGCTATCTGGCGGAAGACAGCACGAGTGGCGATCTCGCCGTCGCCATGGAAGGTGAGTAGAATGTGCGAGGTGGAGACTCCGGTGGAGTCGAGCGAACCAACAGCGTCCATGGTGACGGCATCCGGCACAAGCGGATCGACCGGAGTGCGGGCGATGGCTGGGGCAATACCATTGCCAGAGGGAATGACCAGCGCCTGCTTGTCGCGGGTGGTGAGAACGAGCATGCCAAAGGGCGCAACCTCGGCGGTTGTGTCGAGCCAGACAGGTTTTCCGGCCAGCGTCAGGTGCGTGATGAGGTGGTTGAACGCGGCAGGCGATGGCACCGCCTCGTTAAAGCGGATGCCAGCGCCAATGAGGACGGCGTCGGACTGGATGCCCACAGAAGATAGCAGGGCGGCAAGCAGGGTGTGTTTATCTTTGCAGTCGCCGTACTGGTTGGAGAGAATCTCAGCGGCGGTGTGCGGCTGGAAGCGGCCGATGCCGAAGGCGACGCCAATGTAACGGATGTTGGTGGCGACGTAGTCGTATAGCGCGCGAACCTTGTCCTCGTCGGTAGTTTTGCCGGCGGTAAGTTCTGCGGCCTTCGCCTTGACTGTGTCATCGGGAACGATGCGGTCGGCCTCCAGAGAGCGATACCATGCGCCAATGTCTTCCCAGGATTTGAAGGTGGACCAGGCAATGGTGGGCAGCCTGCCCTGCTCCAGGTCGAGTTCCTGATCGGCGGTCCACAGAATCTTCTTCTTGGCTTCGGCTGCTGCCTCGGCCTCCTTGCCTGCGGTGGGCTTCAACTGTGAATGGTTCCAAAGATAGATGTGCTGCGCCGGGGCATCGGCGGTAGCGGCGGTGGAGGATTCGACAGGCTTGAGGGTGGGACTCCATACATTAACGACCATGCTGGCGGGGACACGCAGTTCGGCGGTCTGGGAGAGGACCACTGCGGAATTGCTGAAAGCCTCCTGGCCCCAGAACTGTCCGGGGACGATGGCTTTAGTGCGGACGATGCGGTACTTGAACTCGAGCGTATCGCCGACGCGCAGGCTGTGGATGGGCAACTGCAGTTCTTTCTGGTCGCTGTAGAACGGGGCCTGGCGCATGACCGCACCGGGCAAGTCCATCGCTTCACTGGTTGGCGTCTCCACCACTGTGCCATCCGGATGCCGGATGCGCGCGTAGAGCAGGTCCACATGTTCGGTGTTACTGGCGTAGGACACGGTCAGCACGCCATACTGCTTCACCGTAGCATCGGACTGAAGGCGCGCGACGAGGCTGTGCTCGATCCATCCGGTACCGTCGGCGGCCATGCTGAAGATGCTGTCGGAGTGCTCGATGACGATGGGCTCGGCTGCATAGGGTGAGTCACTCGCTGCCTGGGCGGGAACGGTTGCCTGCCGTGTGGAGTTCGTCGAGACAGGCGTAGTGGATGTTGGGGGCGCCTGCGCAGTTACGCGTGGATCGGCAGCCTGGGCAAATGCGTTGGCAATGCTGGGCGGCGCGGATTCCTTAATCGTAGGCGAAGTGCCGGAAGGCGTGGACGTCTGTTCTTTGACCGTATAGCCCTTGGGAATCCCGAAGAGCGCTGGGTCGGGCTCTTCGCTGCGGATATTGGTCAACGCGAACGTGCGTTCGCCGGAGAGGGGGTTCTGCTCCTCCTGCTTGACGATGAGTTTGTCCTGCTGGGATATCCACTCCTCGGAGACCACTTGCAGTGGCTGATCGTTGCCAATCTTACCCGCCGGGATGGTCGCAGTAATGCGTTTGCCCACCAACTCCCGCATATCCTGAGTGTGTTTGCCCAGGTCATTGGTGGTCACGTCCTCCTGCTTGATCGTGCGGAATTGCGGCTGCACTTGCAGCGCAAGGAAGCTGATGGTGATGGTCGCATTATCGGGCAGGTGCTGCACTGTCGCGGTCATCAGCTTCGCGTTCAGTAACACGGTGGTGCGTTTGACGCGGTCGAGGATATAGACCAGCACGGGAGGGGCTGGATTCGCGGGATCGGTGGAGACAACGGTGCCCTCGTAGCGCTCCACACCATCTGCCGAACGATAGAAATGCCCCTTGAGCTCGCGTGTCACGGCCATGCCGTTGGCAAGGTGCATCACGTTGCGGACGCTCTGATCGGCGATGATCGGCAATCCCACAACCGGCTTCTCCGGCTTGCCATTCTGTATCGTCATCGATACCTGACCAGGCATGGCATCGCAGAACAACACCAACACGAACAGCGCGAGAAGTTGACCCGTCTTCCGCACAGAAATACCTCCACAGGGCTTTGGCGGCCAATTATATGCCAGCCATCCTTGCAGATTGTGAAGTTTGTCCGATGCCACTAACTGTGCTCCTCAGAGTACAGCCGGAGTGCCTCGGCCTGGTCGCTTATCACTGTGCCTTGCAGCACCGATGCGGCCTGCGAGCGCACTGCCTCCACCGTCTTCCACTGGTCCTTGGCGAGCGGCTCCGGCATCCACTGCGGCAGCGACAGGCCAAGATAGTCGGCCAGCGCGTGGGCGTGCGGCTCGTACAGAGCGCGGAGAGCGTGCAGTCGCGCGGGTGCCTCCGGATCGCCGCACAGACGCATCCCCATCTGCTTCATCGCCCCGCAGAGCAGTTCAAAGTTCGCGGGCGTCAGCCGGTTCGCAGCCACATGCGTGCGCCACTTCGCTTCGCACTCTTCCAGGTGGAAGATATGGCCCAGGTCCACCAGCGCGTGGCGCGCTATGGCAAAGGTCAACTGCGCCTGGCGCGAGGCCACGCCCGGCACCACGGAGATCAGCAGCGCGCAGCTATCGAGCACCGCGGTAAGCGCCGACAGCCAGCTCTGGTTGTCGTGCTGCGAGCGGTAGTAGCAGAGGATCGGGTAGGAGACGTGCGACTCCAGCAGCTCGGCAGACCAGCGCTCCCACTCGATCAGCAACACCACCAGCGTCTCCTGTCCTCCGGCAAACGCGTGGCGTCGCAGCAGTTCGGTGCTGGTGGGCGGCGATCCGGCGCGCGCGTCCAGCAGCGCAACGCTCACCTCGCGCCGCGAAAACGCGCCGTATAGTACGGGAACATACCCAATCACCAGCGCCACAAAACCCAGCCCGGTGCCAGACTCGCAGACAATCAAAGCGCGCGCCGCAAGGCTGCGTGGGACTACATCGCCCAGCCCCAGTGTGAACAGCGTGGTTCCGCTCACATACAAATCCGTGCGCAGCCGGCCAATCAAAGTCGGCGTAGCCATCGCGTCGGCAAAGGGTGTGCCCAGCGCAAACAGCAGCAGTCCAAAACCCGTCACCAGAAGCAGCGCCCACACCATCAACAGAAGCAGCAGCGACCCCGGCCCATAGGTACTGTAAGCAATCTCTCGCAGCTTGCGGTTGCGAATGCGCCGCGCCAGCGCCGACCAAGGCACCCAGGTGACGATATAGAAGAGCCGGGTGATGCGGAACCGCCCCGTCGGACGGCGCGGCAGGATGATGGTCTGGAATGCGTCCACCACCGCACCCAGACAGAACATCAGCCCAATCACAAATGCCGCAATGCGCATGGCTCATTCTACCGGGAGGCGGCAGGTAGGATGTCAAAGTGAAAGCGATTCAGTCTTCCTCGTCGTCGATCATGCGGCGGAGATCATCCGCAGTGGGAATGCCGGGCATCCGACTAAGTGTCGAGGGCTCGGCAATGATCGCCTGTATCCGGTCAAGTTTCTTTGTCTCTCCGCCGAGCATCTTAGCAAGCAGTCTCTTGTCCTTGTAGGCCCGTACAAGCATGTCTGTGAGCTCTACTGAGCTAAACCCTGCCAGCTTGGCACGCACTTCATCTTCATCGAATTCGGGAAGATATTTGTCGATGTTATCGCTCATCTGTGAATAATCCTCTACGCGTGTGGGAAAGGCATGAGAATGCACAATTTCAGGTGCTGTTGTGAGTGTTGCCGTATGCCCTGTGAGAGATGAGAATAAGCCTTCATGGCATCATTCGCACAGCTTAATACGTCTGAGGGATTGCCCTCCTCCATTCACACCGAGGTGGCGATCCTCGGCGCGATGCTTCTGGACAGCCTCGCCATCAGTGATGCCACGGAGAAGCTGAAGTCGGAGGATTTTTCGCTGGATTCTCACCAGCGTGTGTTTCGGACCATTGTCGATCTGATGACCAAGGGTCAGGGAATCGACCTAACTACAGTTCGCGCTGAGTTGGAACGTCGGCATGAAATCGATTCCATCGGCGGCCCGGCCTATCTCGCGTATCTCACCGAAGGAATCCCGCGCAACTTCAACATCGAGAGCTATGTCGAAATCGTCCGCGACAAGAGCCTGCTTCGCCAGTTGATGGGCATCTTCCACGACGGCGGCATCCGCGCGGCGGACCAGAGCGAAGACGCCATCACCGTGCTGGGCGATGTGGAGGCACAACTGGCCGATGTGGCCGATTCAGCCATCCAGCGCGGACTGGCCGGAATTGGTGAGATTGTCTCAGGCAGCTTTGGCTCCATCGACAAGCTCTACGAGCAGGGCCGCGAGGTCACCGGGCTCGCCACCCGCTACACGGAGTTCGACAAGATGACCAGCGGCCTGCAGGACTCCGAACTCATCATCATCGCGGCGCGCCCTTCAATGGGGAAGACCGCCTGGGCCATTAATATTGCGCAGAACGCTGCCGTGCATGACAACAAGGTGGTCGCCGTATTCTCCCTGGAAATGAGCAAGGAGAGCCTGCTGCGCCGCATGTTGGCCAGCGAGGCCCAGGTTGGATCGCGCAAACTACAGACTGGAACCATGCACAGGGAAGACAAAGGCAAGCTGAACGCGGCACTGGGTCGTCTGCTCGATTCCAGGCTCTTCATCGACGATACCCCCGGCATCACCCTGCCCGAAATGCGCGCCAAAGCCCGCCGCCTGAAACAGCAACAGGGCGGCCAGCTCGACCTCATCGTCATCGACTACCTGCAACTGATGACCGGCACCAGCCCCTCCGGCAAGCGCGGCTTCGAGAACCGCACCCAGGAGGTCAGCTCCATCTCGCGCGGCCTGAAGGCCCTGGCCAAGGAGATGCGCGTACCTGTGCTTGCGCTCAGCCAGCTCTCCCGTGGCAGCGAGCAGCGCGCAGGAGACAAGAAACCCCTGCTCAGCGACCTCCGCGAATCGGGATCCATTGAGCAGGACGCCGACGTGGTCGCCTTCATCCATCGCGAGGAGTACTACGACCGCGACAACGAGGACCTGAAGGGCCAAGCCGAGATCATCATCGCCAAGCAGCGCAACGGCCCCACTGGCAGCATCAAACTGGCCTTCCTCGCGGACTACTCCCGCTTCGAGAACCTGGCCCCCAGCGACTCGGGCGGGTACTAAGATCGATATGGGCGGGCAGGTGCGGTGGAGGCTCCAAGTTCGATGACAAGCTGGATTGAGAACTCCGAAGAGCGGCTGACAGCGAACTTCCGCGCCATCCAGCAAGCGGTTGGCGACCAGACTGCAGTGCTGGCCGTGGTCAAAGCCAATGCCTACGGCCACGGAATTGAGCAGTGCTCGCTGACTTTGGCCCGCGCCGGAGCACCCTGGCTTGGCGTCAACGGCGTTTCTGAGGGCGCCCAGGTTCGTCGCGCACTCGCCGAGACTGGACTAGCACCAGCGGCCCAGCCCGCAATCCTGCTGATGTGCGGCTTTCTTCCGGAAGACGTGGAGGCCATCGCACAGCACACGCTGACGCCGGTGGTCTGGATTCCTGAGCAGGTGGGCTGGCTGCAGGGAACCGGCCTCGCCGTCCACATTGAGGTGGACACCGGCATGGCGCGGCAGGGCGTCACTCCCGGTGTGGAGATGGACGAACTGCTCGGCGAGATCGCCGCCGCGGGCCTCACGCTGGATGGAGTGATGACCCACTTTTGTGCCGCCGAAGTGGCCCACTCCGCGCTGACCCAGACCCAGGAGCGGCGCTTCGAGGCGGCCATCGCGCAGGTCCGCAGCAAGGGCCTTGCGCCCAGGTGGGTACACGCGGGCAGCTCGTCGTCGGTGGATAATCCCGCACAGGCTTCGCCCTGGCTGGTCGATCTCGCAAACTCCGTCGGCGCACGCGCCATGGTGCGCTGCGGTTGCGCGCTCTACGGCTACTGCGTCCCCATCGATGGGCCAGCCGCGTCCTCTGCGCAGTCGAAGCTGCGCGCATTCCTGAAGCCCGTTATGACCTGGAAGACGCGCATCCTCTCCCTGCGCGATTTGGCCGCAGGCGAAGCCGTAGGCTACAACGCGACCTTCACCGCGCCCGCGCCCATGCACCTGGCCATGATCCCCGTGGGCTACGCGGACGGCCTCCGTCGCGAGCTCTCCGGGACAGACACGCGCCCCGGCGGATGGGTCATCCTGCGCGGTCGCGACGGATCAGAACACCAAGCCGCAATCGTAGGCCGTGTCTCCATGAACCTGACCATGGTCGATGTCACCGCCATCCCCGGCGTCCGCATCGGCGACGAGGTTATCCTCCTCGGCGACGGCATCACCGCTGAAGACCACGCCCGCCTCGCACAAACCATCCCCTACGAGATCCTCTGCGGTGTGCGTGCCGGATGAGGCGCTCGTAAACAAAAAAGGCCCGCCCATCTTGGAGCGGGCCTTCTTTAACGTCGAATATCCGCTATCTTCGGCGACCGCCTCCGCCACCGCCAGCACGTCCGCCGCCTGCGAATCCGCCGCTGTGTTCGCTTCTCGCGTCGTGGCCGGCATTGCCTACATTGCCTCGGCCGTCGCGCGCCTCGTTGCCCTGGAAGTGGGTGAATGGCCTCGCTCCGCGATCGGGCAACGGTCCAGCGTAGCCATGGTGTGGATCGTATCGGTTGTCCACATGGCCATAAAAGCCGCGGCGCCCATGGAACCATGGTCCTGCTCCAATGAACAGACCGTCCGCGAACCAGTCCGGCCCATAGTAACCATACGGAGCGCAGTCATACGGTGGATAGTCGAAGTACCCATACGGGCACACGGGCGCTACTCCAACCCTTACGCTGAATCCGACCTGGGCGGGTGCCACGGATCCAGCGCTCAGTAGCGCAACAGCAATAGCCGCAATAGCGAGAGACTTAAAGTAGGTCATGGTTCCTCCTTGCTCCTGTCCTTTAGAAGCGGCAAGCTTGGCTGAAGGTTGCATCGAAGATTTGCGTCTCCGCATGGCTGGCCGTTAACATCAGGGCTGGAATGAGTGAGGTATTTTGATGAGTGAAGCAATCAATGCAGCCCGCCGCACGGAAGACATTGCACTGGATCTGTTGAAGTTTGTGGCCGCGCAGGCGCATGTGGGCACTAAGGGCGCCGGCGGCACCGGCTTTGGCGTAACTGCCTCGTCTAAGCCGGAGGACCAGGTCGCGGAGTTGCTGGCTCTGTACACGCGCTGCCGCCAGGCCGTGGAATCTCCGGTGAAGTAGTGGAAGCTGTAAATCATCCGCGAGCTGCCAAACCGCTGCGCGTAGCCGTTGTGGGCGCGGGGGCGTTCGGGCGCAACCATCTGCGGGTGTATCGCGAGCTGGAGCTGTCGGGTGCAGCGGTGGAGCTTGCTGCCGTGGTCGATCCGAAAGAGACAGCCCGGACTGCTGTAACCACGCAGTTCGGCATTCCCGGTTTTGCCTCGATAGAGGAGTGCCTTGCGGCTTGCAAACTGGATGCGGCTTCGCTGTGCGTTCCTACGGTGCATCACGCTGAGTGTGCGCGCGCGCTGCTGGCCGCGGGCGTCGATCTGCTGATAGAAAAGCCCATTGCAGCCAGCCTCGCCGAAGCCGATGAAATCGTTCGCACGGCCCATGAATTGGGACGCACTGTGCAGGTCGGCCACCTGGAGCGCTTCAACCCGGCGGTGCGCGCCGTCCGCCCTCTTCTCAACCGCCCCATGTTCTTCGAGGTGCATCGCCTCAGCGTCTTCACCCCACGCTCGCTGGACGTCGATGTGGTGCTGGACCTGATGATCCACGACCTGGACCTGGTGTTGAGCCTCGTCGACTCCCCGGTGCGCGAGCTGCGCGCCGTGGGCCTGCCCGTGCTCTCCCGCAAGGTGGATATCGCCAACGTCCGCCTGGAGTTCGAGAACGGCTGCGTGGCGAATTTTACCGCCAGCCGCGTCAGCACCGAGCGCGTGCGCAAGATGCGCTTCTTCCAGCCCCACCAGTACCTCTCGCTGGACTTCGCCCGCCAGGACCTGCTGCTGATCGACGTAACGGCGGCGGCGGGACTGGACCCGGCGCAACTGGCCGCTCTGGTTAGCGCTTCGGCGGCCCTGCCCACTCCCGCTGACTTCGGCAGTCAGCCTGCTCCGGGAATGTCGCTCAGCAAGGTTCCTGTCGAACCCGGCGAGCCGCTGCGTCTGGAGATCGAGTCGTTCCTGCATGCCATCCGCACCCATACGGAACCCGAGGTGACGGTGGAGCAGGGCCGGGCCGCACTGGCGCTGGCGTTGCATATCAATGCTTCGATTGAGGCGCACGCGCAACACATGGGGCTGTAGCCGCGACGGTCGGATCATCCATGTTGAAGGTAGTGTAGCTCTCGGGGATGGGGCCTAGATCGAACTGGTCGGGATCGAACTTCTGATTGAAGGTGGTACGTTTGGTGACCGTGATGGTCAGGCTCAACTCATCCAACGGCCGCTTGATCTCGATATTGGTGGGAAACATGATGTCGCCGAACTTCTGGTAGTTGCTATACAAGGCCTGGGTCGCTACCTTGCCGTCCGTGTTATAGATGTCTTGCCGATACGGCAGCAGGTTCACACGGTCGATATGCACGACGCGCAGGGTGTGAGAGCTCTGGCCCTGGGGCTGCGACAGAAACACAATTTCGTAGTCGGGGTCCTCGACGATGCCCTTGCGATTCTTGAGTTGGGGTGGTGTCCAACTGTCCTGCGTCATGGAGACGACCTGATCGGGTTCGAGTCCGCGAATCAGTAGGGAATCCAGGATCACACCGGGACGCAGCGCATACAGACCCTTCTGAGAGGTGTTAACGACCACGTCCGACCCAGTGATGGCGCAGCTGTCGGGTGGAATCAGCATCTTGAAGGCCTTGCCGTCGGAGACCATGTCCATAGCCCGGCTCTTAATCACAGGCAGATTCAGAATCAGTCGTATCTGTTCGGGCTTGCCGATGATGATGTAGCCGCTGAAGGGGATGGTATTGCACTTAACCTCACCCTTTAAACTGCCGCCCGTGCAGGCCACCACATCGACGAAGACGGTCGCGCTCTGGATGGCGGCGTTGCGCGCGTCCGCCTGCTTCAGCAACTGGTCCAAAGTTGAGTTGTAGACCACATCCGGCAGCCGCGTCTTCAACACGCTGTGCGTACGCACAAGGCATCCCGTCAGTGCCGGAGTCATTGCGAGCAGACCTGCGGCAACGGCTTGTTGGATCTTCATTCGCACGAACCTTAAGTATATCCGCTGGCCCCGCTGACTGGGGCTATTTCGCCAAAATACTCTGTAATATGAATTACATGCGCCCATCTGAATCGGGTGATTCAGCCCATCAGCTACGTGTCCTGACGAGCTCTCAATGCCGTGCCCGATGCTGGGCACGGCGGTAGGCGGATCGGTGCGGGACGCGAGCGCGAGGGGGCTGGGTCTGGGTGCCAGCGGGCTGATGCAGGGAGCGGCGGTAGCTTTGCACCTGCTCTGTGTGCTCTTGCAGAGTTGCCGAGAAGCGGCTGTGACCGTCCGCGTCGGCGACAAAATAAAGGTAGTCGGTGCGTGCTGGCGCCAGCGCTGCCTTCAGCGCGGCAACGCCGGGACTGCAGATCGGCCCCGGCGGCAGCCCGGCATGGCGATAGGTGTTGTACGGCGACGCAGATGCCAAGTCGGAGGCGTAGATCGCCCCGCGATAGCGCCCTTCCAACAGCGCGGCGTAGATCACGCTGGGATCGGTGGCCAGCGGTATGCCCTGCGCCAGCCGGTTGGCAAAGACCCCGGCCACCAGCGAGCGCTCTGCATCCTGATTGACCTCTTTTTCCACCAGCGAGGCGAGAATCACGCTTTGGGCGATGCTGCCCGAAACGCCCGGAATCAGTCCAAGCTGGGCGGTCACCTGCCGGAAGCGCTTCACCATGGCCGCTACCATCTGTTCCGGAGTGGCATGGCGGCTGAAGCGATACGTGTCCGGAAAGAGATATCCCTCCAGCGAGGTGGCGTTGGGGTCTAAATCCGCAATCAACTCGGTCTGGCTGCGTTCGGCGGCCAGAATGGTATCGCGTGAGCCGAGGTGGGCGGAGGCGACCGCCTGGGCTATGTCGAAGATGTTGTAGCCCTCGGGGATGGTCAGCGAGATGGTGTAGATATCGCCGCGGGCGATACGCGCGTATACCTCGCTGGCTGTCGCGGGGTGGTTGAAACGATACTCGCCGGCAATCAGCTTGCCGCCCTTGACCGCGCGCAGCAGGTCGAAGATGTAGCGGCTACGCAGCACCCCGGCCTCTTCCAGTTGTGTGGCGATGGCAGCGGTCCCCGTGCCGGGAGCGATGTCAACGTAAATTGCGGCATCGTCCGAGGTTCCAGCGGCAGGGCCCATGGGGACGTAGATCGCCCATGCAGCCAGGACGGCCACACTCAGAGCGAGCAAGAATACAGTCGCGAGGAACTTCAAGCCTTCCCTTTCGTCGATGGGTTGCACAGGGCAACCGATATGCTTCAGTCGTCCTGATGCATTTTACGGTGTCGCGCGCGTAACGCGTGCTTCGTCGCAGTCGCACGTCGCCCTCCTGGCAGCGCCTCGTCCTCGCCAAATAGGGCCTTGCTCCAAATTGGCCCAAAGCCCTCCGAGGCGAACGCGCCAGCGGACACGCATCGACGGACTCGTATAGGATGGGCGCGCAGTGAATTCCACGGGAGGAACCAAGCTATGAAGTCTGTGCTCTATCTCTGTGCCGCCATAATCCTCGCGCTCACGCCCATCACCGCTCACGCCGCCACCGATGTCACCGGAACGTGGTCCGGGGCCTTCTCAGGCCCTGACGGGGGAGGCGGCATGCAAATCGCGTTCACCTTCAAGCAGGATGGCACAAAGCTTACCGGATCGGTTCAGGGGCCCCAGGGCGATGCCATGGCCATCAGCAACGGCAAAGTCGACGGCGACAAAATCTCCTTCACGGTCGCCTTCAACGGCATAACCATCACCCACGAGGGAACCGTTAACGCCGCGGGCGACGAGATCAAGCTGACCTCCAAATCCGATCAGGGCGACTTCCCCGGCGGAGAGATGACACTCAAGCGATCCAAATAGCCGCCACACAAGTCAATGCATCTGCGTGCGGATCAGCGCTACGATCCTGTCCCACACGGCAGGATCGTTCTCGATCTCGATGTGCGGCTTCATGAACATCCGCGCAAACCATGGGAAATCGTCGCAGGCTATCGGATGCTGCCGGTAACTCATCTTGTAGTTGCCCAGGATGGTCGTCTGCTTCGGGTCCATCGCAGAAATCGAAGTGCGCCCATGCAGCAGGCCCTCGCTCTCATAGAAGTTCACCGCCTGGTGAACGTTGGGCGGAATGCTTCCGTCGTTCTCATTCAACTTTTCCACGCTGTCGATCTGGATGGTCAGAAGCACCGGAATGCCCAATTGGTTCAGCCGCCGGGCCAGTGTTATCGCCTCCGACGCTCCCCAGCTATGGCCGTAGAGGACAATGCGCGCGCCATGCTTTTCCTGGTCGCTCGGCTGGCCGGCCCCCTTCGCGTCCAGATGCTGTAGCACGGTGCGCAACGCGTTCTTCCAGTCGCTGTTCGCATACACCGCGGTATGCACGTCCAGCGGATAAAGCTGTTGCAGGTCCCTGGCCACCAGCGCCTCGCGATGCACCAGATTGCCCCCGCTCACGTTGCCACCCATGAATCCGATCACTATCAGTTGGCCACCCACTTTATGCGTCTCCGCCGGGCCACCGGTACCCACCGGCTGCGCACCCATCTGCCAACACAGCCCCATCGCCAGAAGCACGACCGCGCATCTTGTTCGAGGAGCACGCGACTCACGGCTGGTCTGCAACGGCTTCACCATGCGCAATCGCAGCAGCGCGCTGCAATCGGCTCTTCTTGGAACACACTGGCAACGCTATTTCGATCGCGCGGGGTGCGCCGGGAACGCACTGAGCCTGCGGTTCCTGCACCTCAGCCCCAGATCAAACCGTACTCCATCGCGCTGCGCTTGTGCTTTCCCTTTAGTTGGATGCAACAAACCCTTGCTCCGCGCTGCTTAGGCCACCATTGCACCCCGCCGCGGAGATGCCTGGATGGTTCGCACCAAATCCACCACGGTCACCAAAGGAGAGTCCAACAGGCCCGGCAGATAGCTCCGCCCAGACTCCGCCAGCAACTCGCGGATCGCCTCTCGCACGTCATCGCTATCCAGGCCGAGATCGCTGTCCAGGTCGTCCAATGGTTCGATCGGCAGAGCTGTTTTCTGCTGGTCCTGAAGATACCGGTAGGTGGCGCGCGCTATCGTAGGATCGTATCCATATGCGGCTAAATCCGTGGCAAACGTCTCTTCCGTGTGCCCGGAACGGTCGCGAGCCAGTAAAGTCCTGCGGCTTTTCACCGATACAAACAGAACCGCCAGACCCGTCAACAGGGAAAAGCCGATCAACAACAATGGCAGAAACTGCTCACCAAGCCACTGCTGTACGGTATAGGGAGTAATCATTGCAAATGACCCCGGGATAATATCCTTCAGGGATTGAAAGGCTGCACATGCATGGCTGATGGTTCTTTGTGCAGCAAAGCACTGATCGGCTCATTCCTTGCCGATAACTTACTATACTGAATTCAGCGCCATTTGCACTAGCAGTATCGCCCGTACGCTCTCCGGTTTCGCATCGTGTTCGGGCAAGAGAACATCCAACATCCCACGGAGGAACCCATCGTTTCCATCTCCCTATTGCCGCACGATGATGGCGCCTCCGCTGCGCTGATGGATTCGCCATCGTCGTCCGCCTCCTCTGCCGAGGAATCCCTCGGGTTGCGCCTGCGAGACTCCTTCGGCCGCGCCATCACAGACCTCCGCATCTCCGTCACAGACCGTTGCAACTATAAGTGTGTCTACTGCCGCGCCGGCGATGAGGGCGCTGCCTATACCGAGCTTCCCATCGCGGACTATCTCCGCATGGTGCGCATCCTTGTCTCGCTTGGTATCGAGAAGGTGAGGCTCACCGGCGGCGAACCGCTGCTCCGCTCCGGCCTGGTCGATATGGTCGCCGAACTCGCGCGCATGCGCACCGCCTTCCACGCGGATGGAACCTCGCTCCAGGCCCACGAGCCGGGCCAGCCCCTCGATATCGCGCTCACAACCAATGGCCACCTCCTCGAAGCCCTCGCCGCGCCCCTTGCAGCCGCCGGGCTCAACCGAGTGACCGTCAGCATGGATGCGGTCGACCCCGACACCTTCGCCCGCATCACCCGTGTTCCGCGCAGCTATGAACGGGTACTGGCAGGCGTGAACGCCGCGCAGGCCGCCGGCCTCGGCCCCGTCAAGGTCAACTGCGTTCTCCTCCGCGGCTTCAATGACGCGCAAATCGAGCCGTTCGCAGACTTCTCTCGCCGCCAGGGAGTCATCGTCCGCTTTATCGAGTTCATGCCCCTGGAAGAGCCGTCCACTGCGGACGAGTCGCGCAATTGGAAGCCCGAGACCGTGGTCACCATGGACGAGATCGTCGCCCGCCTCAGCGCATGGCGTCCCTCCTGCGGCGTCCCCGCAGGCCTGGTAGAACTGCCGCCACGCTCCGCAAGCGAGACCGCCAAACGATTCACCTTCGCCGACGGTATCGGAGAAATCGGAATCATCGCGCCCGTCTCCCGCCCCTTCTGCGGACATTGCAGCCGCATACGCATCACCTCCGACGGCGCACTCCGCACCTGCCTCTTCTCCCAGTCCGACCACGACCTGTACGGAGAGATGCGACGCGGTGGAACCGACCAGGCCCTGGCTTCGTATATAAGACATGTCGTGATGCACAAGGAAGCACGCCATCACATCGGGGAGCCGGGATTTGAGAAGCCCTCCAGGAATATGGTGCATATCGGCGGCTGATATGCCCCGAACGGCGTATTTCCTTATGATCCTTTCGCGGATAACATCATCAGCGGTTTGCTGTGCGGAGGTCGGTCGTGAGAGAGAAACGTTCCTTCGAGGTCATCGAAAGCCGCCAGATGGACCATCTGCGCGTCTTCCATGAGGTCGCCCGCGCCCTCACCCAGACCCTGGAACTAGAAGAAATCCTGCTCATCATCATGCAGAAGATGGCCCAGTTCTTCGGCCCAGAGCGATGGTCGATGCTCATGGTCGACGAGAAGGCACAGGACCTCTACTACGCCATCGCAGTCGGCGAGGACTCAGTCAGCCTCAAAGGCCTGCGCGTTCCCCTGGGAGAAGGAGTCGCTGGTTGGGTCGCTTCCACAGGCAACGCCCTGGTCGTGCCCGATGTCTCCCTCGATACCCAGTGGCACGCCTTCTCCCAAGCCCATCCAGAACTCCGCATTCGATCCATCGCCTGCATCCCCATCCGTTCGGACAACAAAACACTCGGCGTCATTCAGCTCCTCAACACCAAGCTGGACCTGGAGAGCGAGTACTCCATCTCCTTCCTGCGCATCCTGTGCGACTACGCCGCCATCGCAATCCAGAATGCCCGCTCCGTCAAACTCATTCACGAGCTCACCATCACCGACGACTGCACCGGCCTCTTCAACTCCCGCCACCTCTACACCCTGCTGGATGAGCAGATCGAGCTCTCAGCAACCAGACCCGAGACCCGCTTCAGCCTGCTCTTCGTAGACCTCGACCACTTCAAGCAGGTCAACGACACCCACGGCCACCTCATCGGCAGCCGCCTGCTGGCCGAGGTCGGCGGACTCATGCGCCGTGCCCTTGGCCCCAATAACTCCTGCTTCCGATACGGCGGAGACGAGTTCGTCGCCCTGCTCCCAGGCCTCGAAAAGAAGGCCGCCATCGACGCCACCACAAGCCTTTGGGAGCAGCTCCGCAAGGCCCGCTTCCTCTCCGGCCAGGGCCTCTTCCTCGCCCTCGCCGGCAGCTTCGGCCTCGCCACCTTCCCGGAGGACGGTGACAGCGTTCCCAACATCATCCGCGCAGCCGATACCATGATGTACGAGGCCAAAACCACACGGGACAACATCGCCGTCGCAGGGCTTGGCCTGCTCTCCGACGCCAAACCGGCCCAGCCCCATCGCAAGGCAGTAACCATGCTGGCCAGCGATCTCGAAGCAAAGCTCCACTAGCCACCGACAACTCATTCAGTCTGCACCCTGCAACTCGCATCTACTGCGCCGTCCGCCGCTCTAGCGTCACCGGCCGCTTTGGCTGAGGCTTGATGACGTCCCTGTTCTCCGGAGCCACGGGATGCACCCCGAAGTCCCACACCCCCAGGTTGATCTCGTTCTCCGATACCACCTCCATCAGCGCATACTCGCCAAAGTCCAGAGGACGCTTCGGCGTCAGCTTCATCCAGTGGCCACCCGGCAGTGCCTCGCTCGCCATCTCGATCACATCCTGCTGCTCCTTCACCCCGCCGCCCAGCACCCCAATGTTGAAGCTGGCCAGCACTCGCGCGTCCGTGCGCACATCCGCGCGCACCAGCACGTAGCCGCTGTCTGCCGAGCCGCCAGAACTAACTCCGCTGCTGGCGTCCGCCTTCGCGCGGCCCGCCCCGTGCGTGTCCACCGTCAGCGGAGTACCGCCCCGCATCACTCCCGAATCGTCTCCCAGCCGCAGATAGATCGCCGGAGTGTCCACATGCAGTTGCACCGCCGCCTCCACACCCTTCAACTGCTCGATCTGGTGCGAAGCCGCGCGCGGATTGATCGCCAGCTTCAAAATGTTGTGGCTCGTCGTGTGGTTCAGTTCACCCTGTGACTGCACCAGCGGCACCAGCTCCGGCGCGCCCTGAAAATAGTCCAGCGCCAGCACACTGTCCTGCTCCGGCAGCCGCAGGTCCGGCGCAACCTCCGGCGTCCACGCCGCACGGTCTGCCTCCTCCTTCAGCAACTCCGGATCGATCACCGGCGGCGGAGCCTCAGCCTGCCTCTGCCCAGCATCGCTCTCGGTCGCTGGATGTTGCCGCTCCCATTTGTGTGTCGCGTCCCAGTCCACTAGTTCGTCGGGAATCTCCTCGGTCGCGTCGCGCTCGGCGCTCACGTAGCTCACAATCTTGCCCTTCACCTGGTAGCTCATCACAATCTGATAGCTGCCATCCTTCAGGACCAGCCGCGTGCGATGCTTCACAACCGCCGCCTGCGCAGACATCGCCGTCTGCGAAGACCCTCTTGTTTGAGAGGAACCCGTCTGCTGTGCAGCCTGCGCGCGCACCATCCCCACTGCTCCTGCCGCAAGCGCCACCGCCCAACCCCAGACTGCAAATCGCTTTATCATCGCCGTCCCATCCCAACTCCAAAGTTTAGACGTATCGAGGCACGCTGCGACATCTCACCTCTCATACCTAGTACCTTTAAAACAGATGCCCCCCCTTAGCCATAAAAGCCGCATTGTCGTCTCCTTCGCCTGCGTGTACTTCTTCTGGGGATCGACCTACGGCGCCATTTACATCGCCGGCATGCATCTTGCACCGCCCCTGGTGGGTGCCGCCCGCTCCTTCTTTTCCACCATTCTCCTCTGCGCCATCTGCCTGGTGCGCCGCACTAGCCTGCGCGTCCCTCTGCGCACCGCTGGTCAGCTTGCGCTGGTCGGCATCCTCTTCCTCACCTGCAACAACCTGCTGCTCGTCTGGGCCGAGACCAAGGTCGCTTCCGGATTTGCCGCACTGGTCGTCGCCCTCATCCCCATCTTTGTCGCGCTCATCGAAACCGTCCTGCCCGGCGGCGAAACCCTCAACCTGCGCGGCTGGCTCGGCACCCTGCTCGGTGCCATTGGAATGTTTGCCCTGCTGTGGCCCACGCTGCATCGCACCGCTGCCAACACCGCGACAAACCAGCGCAGCCTCTTCGGCTTCGTAATTTTAATCGTTGCCGCGCTCGCCTTCGCCGTCGGCTCCGTGCTCTCCCGCCGCTTCCACTTTCGTGTCGACACCTTCGTCGCCACCACCTGGCAGATCGCCGCCGCCGGTGTCGTCAACCTCGCCCTGGCCCTTGCCGGTGGATGCTTTTACACCGCCCGCTGGACCACCGGCGGACTCCTCTCCATCGCTTATCTCGCCGTCTTCGGCTCCGTCGTAGGCTTCACCGCATACACCTATCTGCTGCAGCACATCCCCGTCACCAAGGTCTCCACCTACGCCTTCGTCAACCCCATCGTCGCCGTGCTCATCGGCGCGGTCCTCTTCCACGAGCGCCTCGAACCCGCCGAACTCGCCGGCACAGTCCTCATCATCGCCGCCGTCGCCACCGTCATCCTCTCCCGCACCAAGGCCACACCCATCCCCGCTGATCCATTGCAGGAAGTCCCTATTGAGGAGTGATGCAGTTAGGGGTGAATAACTTGCAATCCGAGATGTTTTTCAAACGGATCGAAGTCACGGTCGCGATGCAGCAGGAAATGTCCCTCCCGGATACACAATGTCGCAATCAGGCAGTCGATTGTGTTGCGCACCGTAATCCCCTTCGCGCGCAGAAAACGATAGTTCTCCGCCGCTGCGATCACCGCCGCGGTTCCACCAGCAGGAAGAACCGGAAGAAGCGTCAAACGTGCGAGAATCCGCTGGAATTTGCGGTCATCGCGAAACCCTTGCAGCACCTCGCAGAGGGACAGGTCTACCAAGGCGATTTCGCCCCAAGCCAGCCTCTGGCTCAACCAGGCCGTCTCCGGGGTCGGTCTATCGGCAAGATAGTCGATCCATACGGTCGAATCGACGATTACCATTCCTGATCCGCAAAGCGGCTCAAGCGGGACTGTTCAAGGTCGCCCTCCCATTGCCCAATACCGCGCAACTCGCGCAACGCCTTTTCCTGCTTCTTGAGTTGCACAAAAGTCCGCATGGCCACTTCCACTGCCGCCTTTTTGGTGCACTCCCCACTCGCCTGAATCGTCTGCTTCATCAACTTGTCATCAATCTCGATGTTCGTCCGCATGGCCGCGCCACCTCAATGTGTATAGTTTACACTTATTAGGTGTATGGTCGGAGTTCTGGCTATCTTGCCCCCGTACCTAGTATCTAGTATCTAGTATCTAGTACCTAGTACCTAGTACCTAGTACCTAGTACCTAGTACCTAGTACCTAGTACCTAGTACCTAGTACCTAGTACCTAGTACCTAGTACCT
>CAIZFH010000063.1 GCA_903932155.1 uncultured Granulicella sp.
GAGCGTCAGACGTCAGCGCTCACATAAGCGGTTTTTGCTGCAAAGAAAGTTAGTTGTTGGATAGGCACATCTGAGCCGTTTGCGATTGGCGTCGCACACACGGATTGCATTTATAACTATTTCAATTTAGAGAGGGCACTATATTGAAAAACTACCAACGATTTATTAAGAACCTGATGGAAGCAGAATCGGGACAAGACCTGATTGAGTACGCATTGGTTGCGGCCTTAGTAGGTTTGGGCTCGGTGGTAGCGATCAGCGGGCTGGACAACAGCTTGAAGAATACCTACAACGGCGTGGGCAGTGCGCTGACCAACGCAACTGCTTAGCCGGGCAATTGCGTATGGGAGTGCTAAAGTTTCAAGCTCCCATAAACTGTGATTCGGCAAACAAGTCTTACTGCCCGATTGTGGCAACGATGTGACCTGCACAAGATTTGTAAGAGCAGGCAGCAGGGAAGAGGGAAAACAAAAGAAAGGAGGAAATCATGGCAAACGTAAAGCAGATCCTCAACAATCTGATGAAAGAAGATTCTGGCCAGGACCTGATTGAGTATGCGCTGGTTGCGGCCCTGGTCGGTCTGGGCGCCGTCGCATCCATCACAACACTGAAGAACACGATATCGAACACGTTCAACAGCGTTGGCAGTCAACTCACCAATGCAACGGCGTAATTGCAGCAAGCTTATGTGAGCGGTAGACGTCAAAGCTCCCATAAGCCGCTTTCAACAAAGTAGGGTTTGTCGACAGCAAGCATAGCGACAATGCCTTGCGCTTGACGCCGGACGATCAGGCACTATCTACAAAAATTCAGCAGACGAGGAGAACCAATATGAAGAAGCTAATGAAAAACCTGATGGTGGACGAGTCGGGCCAAGATCTTATCGAGTACGCGTTAGTTGCGGCCTTGGTCGGTCTGGGCGCCGTCGCATCGATTTCCGGCCTGTCCAACACGATTGGAAATACCTTCAATGGCGTGGGCAGCACACTTACCAATGCCACAGCCTAACAAGCACGAAGCCTGAATAATTTTTGGAAGCCAACTTAGGTAAAAGCAAGAACGACAGAAACGAATGCGCCGGGAAAGCTTAGCATTCACGATTTCAAATATGCAGAGCTCTCGGCGCATGCCAATTCAGATGTTGCAATGCACACTCGCTATACGCAGGCTTGTATCAGGAACGCATGATGACATACTTTCAATCGGAGATGATCTATCCGGCAATCGCTACGGCCTGCGCGCTTGTGGGTTCGGTCACCGATGTGAAGAGCCGTCGCGTTCCTAATATAGTCACGATCCCATCCTTCGTGTTTGGACTAGTGCTGCACCTGGTGTTGGGGGGATGGAAGCAGATGCTGCTTTCGCTGGCCGCGGGGATGATATGCGGTCTGGTGTTTCTGGTGTTCTATCTAGCTGGAGGTATGGGAGCGGGAGACGTAAAGCTGATTGCGGCAGTTGGATGCATCGCGGGGATGTCTCACATTGTATACATACTATCGCTGACGGCCATAGCCGGTGGTGTGATGGCACTGGGTCTGGCGCTGGTGCGGGGACGGCTGCAAGAGACGTTCTTGAATGTAGGTGAACTGCTTACGCATCACAGGCGTAAGGGCCTGCAACCGCATCCTGACTTAAACCTGAAGAATGCCCGCACATTGAGGCTGCCTTATGCGTTGGCGATCGCAGGCGGATGCATTTTAACCCTATACATTCAGGTTGCGACTTAGAGGTGAAGAGCCATGAATCGTCGACTCACCTCAGCCTTTATCATTGCGCTGCTGATATCCGGCATATTTACTCTGTGGCTCAGCTCCCGGTTATCTAAGAACCGGGCAGTTGTACCAGCACCGGTGAAGAGCCAGTATGTGGCGGCCGCAGCGAACCTACAGGCTGACCAGGTGATCCGCGCGAACAACCTGCGCATGGTGGATTGGCCGACTACGATACCGCTTGCTGGCGCATTTACTAATCCTGGAGCTTTGATCGGGCGTATTTTGATGTATCCCCTGTCAGAAGGGGAACCGATCCTTGAACGGCAATTATCCAGTCCAGATGCGGGCATCGGGATCACGATGAAGATCCCGAATGGGATGCGTGCAATTTCTCTGCATAGCGATGATGTGGTCGGGGTTGCCGGATTTCTACTGCCCGGCACACACGTCGATGTACTGGTTACGCTGCATACAAACGACGCGCCGGACCCACTGACGTTCACTGTACTGCAGGACGCGGTGGTATTGGCGGCTGGGCAAAAGACGGAGCCTGATCCCGAAGGCAAAGCGAGCAGCTCAACAGAAGTAACCATACTGGTGAAGCCGGAAGATGCGGAACGAATTGTGCTGGCAAGCAATCAAGGAACGATCCATTTTGCATTGCGGAATGGGGTAGACCGTGAGGAGTACAAGGGGCCACCTGCGAAGTTGACAGGGCTGCGTGGTAGCACGCCGTCGGTGGTACCTGCAAAGCCAAAAGAAGCTCCCAAAGCTCCAGAACAGCTATTAGCGAAGACCTATACGGTTGAGACCATCCTGGGCAAGACCCAGAGAATGGACGATTTCCAATGAGACCCGCCAAGGAGGAATTCGGAGAAATGTTGTCGTCCGTAATTGTGCGCGCGGGTCTATGGGCGGCGGCGGTGGTTGTGTTGCATGTAACGCTGTGTATGGCGTGTATTGCACAGGCTGCGAGACCCGCAGAGGTGGCTACGGTCTCCAGCGTTGGCGTTTCATCCGTACCGGCCGCTTCGGCTAGCATCAGCCGAGTGACGTCCGGCGGAGAGCTGCTGCATGTGGTTGTAGGGCATTCGCTATTTTTAAATACACGGTCTCGCCTTCGTCGCGTGTATGTGGCCGATCCCAACATTTTGAACTCGATAACGCTAAGTCCAACCCAGATTGTAGTGACCGCGATGGCTTCGGGCATCAGCTCGCTGGTTTTAATGGACGAGACTGGGCAGGCGCAGTCCTTTGTAGTCTCCTCAGATCTGGATATTACAGGGTTACGCGTAGCCATATCTGAGGCGATGCACGGCGATGCAGTGAACATTGAGGGAATCGGAGATCGGGTAACACTGAGTGGAACCGTGGCCAGTGCCGAACTTGCCGATACGGCGGTAAAGCTGGCCGGGCTGTACACCAAAGAAGTAGCCAATGCAATGACCATTGTGCACGAGCATCCGAAACAAGTACGGCTGAAGGTACGGATACTGGAAGTCGACCGGACACGCGCGCTACAGCAGGGAATCAATTTATTCAATCCAGGCGGAAACACCAGCTTTCTGGCAGCCACAACTACCTCGCAGTACCCCTCTACTGCGACACTGAGCCAGTCTGCACTGGGACCCAACGCGATTGATCAATTGTTGACGACCAACCCACTGAACTTTATGCTATACAGTTCAAAGTTAAATCTGGGAACGACCATACAGGACCTGGAGAACAAGCAGATTCTGCAGATTCTGGCCGAGCCGACAATTACGACGATCAGCGGACAAAAGGCGGATTTTCTCTCCGGCGGCGAGTTTCCCTTTCCTGTGATTCAACCTGGCGGGGCCGGCTCCTCTCCTGTTGTAACGATTATGTTCCGTCAGTTTGGGGTGAAGCTGGAATTCACTCCCGTGGTGAACGACGACGGGAGCATACGGCTGACCGTAGCGCCCGAAGTAAGCTCTCTGGATTACACCAACTCGGTTACGATCGGCGGATTTACAGTACCAGCGCTGTCCACACGCAGGGCAGAGACCCAGGTGGAGCTGCGTAGCGACCAGAGCTTTGCGATCTCGGGTCTACTCGACCAACGGACCACGGACCTACTGAGCAAGACACCGGGTGTTGCCAATATACCTATCCTTGGGGCGCTCTTTAAATCAAAGAACGTAAATCATTCAACCAGTGAGTTGGTGGTGATTGTGACTCCAACTTTGGTTGACCCGTTGACAGAGGCGGGTGAACCAGCCCAACCGGATTTTCCGATTCCCACATTGAATAAAGGAAGCTTTGATAAGTCGTTGGGGAAGGACAAGAACTCGCATCCAGCCGCTCCACCTGTCAATCCGGAGCCGCCTGCTACGAGCAACGCTGTGCCCGCGGCTTCAACCACCTCACCTGCCACGCCTAGTGCTATAGATGAAATGGG
This sequence comes from uncultured Granulicella sp., assembly GCA_903932155.1. GTDB lineage: Bacteria > Acidobacteriota > Terriglobia > Terriglobales > Acidobacteriaceae > Edaphobacter. Next base: position 4,135 of record CAIZFH010000063.1, read on the forward strand.
GCAGGAACTAACGCCAGTGCAGACTCCTGGAAACGATCCGGCCTCCTCTCCCGCAAATTCAGTAACTGTCACCGGTGTGTTGGCGGAGCCGGCAAGCGCATTCACAGTGGCGACTCCGAGTGTATCCGGCAATAGGTCTGAGCAACCGGTAGAAGCTACCTTACAACAGCCAGCTCCGAATTATGTTTATGGAAACCCCACCGCAGTTAGTAATACGAATGGGAAAACGTCGACAGGTCAAGGTTTGGTTGCTCGATCGATGGTGCAGATCATGACGCTTTCAAGCAGCGAAGATGCTGAATCCATGGTTGCCGCACTCAAGCGCCAAGGATATAAGGTTGCTGTAAATCATGACCCGTTAGACTTGCTACTTCATCTGGAAGTAGGACCTTACGTAAATAAGTCTGACGCCGAAGCCATGCAACATCGATTAGTTTTAGATGGGTATAACGCAGTTGTTCGATAATATGCAGCAATACTTATACGCAGAACATAAATATATCTACTAGCAACGAGGTAATAGGCAGTGATATCGATGCAATACAACTCAGGGATTGTTAACATTGCGCTGGTAACTGTCAGCCTGGATGTGACGCTGGCAGATGACATTGCCGAGTCCGTTCTGAAGGTGCCTTGGGCCGTGCATCGTGCCGATTGCGAAGGCTATATTTCTGCTACTAAGCGCCCACCTTTTCCCCAAGCTGTAAAATCCTCCTCTGCCTGCATTGCACTAATCGATTTCGACAAGGATATAGAACAAGCGTCCGCCGCCGCATCTTATCTACAAGATCTGTTCTCGGGCAGAGCTGCGATCATTGCCGTGTCAACAAGTCGGGACCCCGATGTACTGTTACGGGCGATGCGTGCGGGGTGCAACGAGTTCATTGACGGAGAACATGACGAAACAACTTTTTCCGAGATGCTTGTGCGTCTGTATAACGAATGGTCATCGAAGACGGTACGTAACTCCGCGCTAGGTGAGGTAATTACATTTTTCGGAGCCAAAGGCGGCGTGGGAACTACCACCCTGGCTGTACATCTGGCCATGTATCTAGTTATATGTCATAAAAAAAAGACATTATTAATAGATAACCATTCGCAACTGGGACACGCCTGCATTTATCTTGGCATCGATGGCAGCCGGTACCATTTTCAGGAGCTTGTACGAAACATAAGCCGACTGGACAGCGATTTGTTACGTGGATACATAGCGACGCATTCCAGCGGTCTTGAAGTGCTGGCCTCCCCTGATGTCTGTGGCAGTGTGAAGGCACACGATCCCGATTCCATTGCACTGACACTGGATTTTCTGCGTGGCGAATATGACTATGTAATTGTAGACGGTCCGTCGTCTCTAGACGAAACGAATCTAGCGGTTATCGACGCATCCAACCTGTTGTATCTGGTGGCCACCCCTGAAATCGCGGCGATTCGTGACTTATCCAGATTTGTGGATAGTCTATCGCAGGGCGAGCGCGACATTGAAAAAGTAAAAGTTATCATTAACCGATTTTCGTCACAACATGCGCTGACAGTGGAGCAGATAGAGAAAGCAATACACCTTCCGATCGACATCAAGCTGCCTAATGGGTACGCAGAGGTAACACGTTCGGCACTGCTTGGCGAACCGATCAGCCCAAAAAAGAAGACAGACTTCTCATCTCCTATTATCAAATGGGCCAATGATTTGGCAGAAAAGAGTAAGCCGGCAGAAGAGCATACTGGGAAAAAGCCGATGTTTTCTCTTTGGAAGTAATCGAAAGGAAACCTACAACGTAGGACAAGGGTGCAGCTGTTATGCCCGATGTAAATTCGATATCTCCCAATACGAGTAACCCCAATGAGCGTGCTAACCGCACTGTCAAAACGATCGGCGACAGCATACAACAGCAAATCAAGACGGCAGTCCATAAGGAACTGATAAAGCGAATTGACCTTGATAAGCTGGCGGGGATGCAGGAGACTGTGGTAGCGCAGCATCAGTTGTTTCAAGTTATCCAGCAGATTATTGTCGAGCAAGGCGTACCACTGAGCGCGAATGAACGCGATCATCTGGCTCAGGAAGTAGTCGATGAAGTATTCGGACTTGGCCCTTTAGAGCCGCTTCTGAAGGACGACTCCATCAGCGATATTCTGGTGAACACATATAACTCGATCTATGTTGAGCGGCACGGAGTTCTTGAAAAGACGGGTCTCACCTTTCAAGATAATCGGCATTTATTACACATCATAGACAAGATAGTATCTGCGGTAGGGCGCCGGGTGGATGAATCGTCTCCCATGGTGGATGCGCGTCTTCCTGACGGCTCCCGTATCAATGCAATTATTCCGCCACTGGCTGTGGACGGACCAATATTATCCATCCGACGATTTGGAAAGCATTCACTGGAAGCAGCGGACTTGTTACGCAACCAGATGTTAACACCACCTATGCTTGAATTACTACGTGGCGCAGTAAAAGCCAGATTGAATATCGTTATCTCGGGGGGGACTGGCGCCGGTAAGACGACCTTGCTAAACGTTCTGTCCGGATACATTTCCGACCGAGAACGGATTGTCACCATTGAAGACTCGGCTGAATTACAAATGAAGCAGGACCATGTAGTTCGCCTGGAAACCAAGCCGCCCAATGTGGAGGGAAAGGGCGGGGTGAAACAAAGGGAGCTTGTAATTAATGCGCTGCGCATGCGTCCTGACCGTGTAGTGATAGGAGAGGTCCGTGGAGCCGAGGCGCTGGACATGCTACAGGCTATGAATACCGGGCACGATGGATCGATCACGACAATTCATGCGAACACACCCCGTGACGCCCTTGCGCGACTGGAGACGATGGCGATGATGAGCGAAGTCCGATTGGCAGAAAAGGCTGTGCGATCACAGATTGCCTCGGCTGTTCATATGATCATTCAGGTCTCGCGTATGAGTGATGGCACGCGACGCATTACACATATTACGGAATTGACAGGAGCATATTCCGATGTAATCAGCATGCAGGACATATTCTTATTTGAGAAAAAGGGGATTGGCCCGAATGGAAAAGTGAAAGGACGATTTATATCTACCTCCATTGTTCCCCGCTGCGTGGATAAGTTTATTTCTGCCGGCATACCTATCCCAACCGGCATAAGCGATCACTTAGTGGAGATATAACTGGAAGGAGGCCATGGATGTTATATATTGCATTTGCAGTGATGTTATTACTGTGCTTTTCCGTCATGTCCTTCTTCACGGGTTCATCACATAGGGAAAGGGCCGCCACTAAGCGGTTGGCGGGTATTATCGTAGCCAAGCAAGGTATTAGTACGGGCCATACAACGATAGAGCATTATCTCAAAGTAAGCCCGGACAACAAGCTAAGATGGCTGGATAGTGTTCTGCGGCAGTATCGGATTGTGCGCAAAATGGAAAAGAAGATTGCACAAGCTAACAGCACAATGAGTGTGTCCTTGCTTCTATTGTGCAGCACTGGGTTGATGATTCTTGGCTTTGTATCAGCCTATCTCTGTATCTCTATATATGCGATTCAGATTCTGGCAGCATTTGCTCTAGGTTACATACCATTTGCAGTGATCTTATTCAAGAGCGCCCGACGGCTTACTGCATTCAATGTGGCGCTCCCTGATGCGATCGACATGATGGGCCGCGCCATGCGCGCCGGTCATTCGATGGCTGCATCCATTAATACGGTCTCAGAACAAAGCGCGGAACCTGTGAAATCGGAGTTTTATGAAGCATTTAAGCAACAGAACTTCGGTCTTCCGCTCCGCGATGCTTTATGCCAAATGCTGGAGCGAGTGCCATCTCAGGATCTCAAAGTGCTGGTGACAGGGATATTAGTGCAGAATGAAACCGGCGGAAATCTGACCGAAATCTTAGACCGTACAGCAGCCGTGATACGCGAGCGAATACGTATTCAAGGAGAGATCAGGACGCATACCGCACAAGGCCGAATGACTGGTTGGATATTGTGTTCACTGCCCGTCGTAATGCTTATATTGATTAATATCATCAATCCGGGTTACTCGAATATACTGATGAACACTCCGATAGGGCATTTTCTTATTTGTATAGGTTTAGGTCTGTTGATTACCGGCGCCATGATTATCCGCTATATCATCAATGGAATTGAGGTATAGAGGCGATGCCCATCACACTATATATACTACTGGCACTGATTATATTCTGCCTGGTTACGCTATTATTAACACCCGATTTATTTCGTCCTTCTCCCGAGGCGCAGCGAATTCTGGATTTGGTGAAGAGCACTCGCCGGGATCGACGAACGATCCGTGACAAGGAACGGATGCAGGACATATTAGTAGGCATAGCGACTAAATTGCGTGTGTTATTGGGGCTATCCGAAGACCCGAATCTTAAAGCACGATTGATTGCAGCCGGCTACAATTCGCACAACAGCGTTGACATATTTTTCGCGGCCCGGTTACTTGCACCGTTGGCCGGCATATTTATGGGTAGTCTTATTGGATCCAGTCCGATATTCTGGGTTTTGGCACTAGGCGGCGTGGGCTATTTGGGACCTGATATGTGGTTGAAGCAGAAGACGTCCAGCCGGAAAAATCGTATACGCCGAAGTTTGCCAGACGCGCTCGATTTGATGGTGATCTGTGTGGATGCAGGTCTTGGACTGGATCAGGCGCTTCTTCGCATTGGGGAAGAATTGGCAGTGAGTCATCCGGATATAAGCACGGAGTTTATTCAGGTGAATCTTGAGCAACGCGCCGGCAGACCGAGGCTGGAAGCATGGAAGAACTTAGCGGACCGATCCGATCTGGAGGAGTTTACTTCGTTTGTGAGTATGCTGACGCAGACTGACCGATTCGGTACTCCGATTATCCGCGCATTGAGCCGCTTCTCTGAAGATATACGATCGAAGCGGCGGCAACGGGCCGAGGAGGCCGCTGCCAAGACCAAGATCAAGATTATATTTCCACTTGTACTGTTTATATTTCCGTGTATATTTATCGTGCTTTTGGCCCCTGCGCTGTTGAATATTGCCATTGGCATGGGAGGGCTAGGGAAATAGCAGGGTATGAAACCGAGCCAGAAACTTAATAAACGAATGAAGAGGTTATGAACGGACGATTCGTAGACTGGATGTGAGCCTGGTAATAGTAGGAGACGACCTCATATATAGTGTAGCCAGAATGGTAAACAGAATTGTTATTGCTTGGAAGCAACGTAAGACGTAGAGTTCAATGAGAACCAGCAGATGTTAGCGCTACTGGGGCAACTAGCTTGTCTAGACGCGCTGCTGTTCACCTAAGACGTCGAAGTTCGACGGAAAGGAGGGTATGTATGAATCCGATTCAAATTGTAGCTATCGTGCTGGCGGTGATCGTATTAGGAATTATCATCTATCGCAGGAAGAAGAAATAAATGGAGAGCCAGACAGACCGTTAGACATCTATGTTCAGAGTAAAGAATATATCTCGGAACTGTATTGTGGGCGATAGCGTCGAGATGGCGGACACGTCCATGACCCGGCTGTTTGGCCTACTGGGAAGACGCGGTCTGGATGCTGGTGGAGGGTTATGGATCAAGCCCTCCTCCGGTGTTCATACTTTTTTCATGTCGTTCAGCATCGATGTAGTGGGATTGGATGGCGACCTCAAAGTGATCAAGTTGTGGCGCTGCCTTGTACCGTGGCGGGTGACTTCGGTCAGTCTCAAGATGCGGAGCGTTTTGGAATTGCCTAGCGGTGTAATCACTCAGACGCGAATGGAAGTTGGCGACCAACTGCATATTTCTTCCATCGCCGAGGCAGGCGCAGAAGTATAAGAAGGCAGATACAGAGATTCTGTCCTTCGACTTCGCGTAGGGCAGATTGACGCTGCGAGTGGGGCTTCGCCGGGTGACGCGCGGGCTTCGCAAGAATGACGCAGCGAGAGATACAACTGCATATAGATACAATGCGGAAGTGTATGAATATGCAACTTAGTAGCATGGATAGGTAAGTTGGCAGTTAAAGTTGCCGCGATGGTATGCGGCTTTGCCAACGACTCCATGAGAAGGTGTTTGCGATGCTTCCCGCAGAACTGATTGCTCTTGAAGACCGCTATGGCGCCCACAACTACGCACCTTTGGACGTGGTGATCGAGCGTGCCTCGGGGGCCTGGGTATATGACACGGATGGCCACCGATATCTGGATTTTCTATCGGCATATTCTGCGGTGAACCAGGGGCATTGCCATCCTGCGATCTTTGAGGCGATGGTGCGCCAGGCGGAGAAGGTGACACTGACCTCTCGCGCCTTCCGCAACGATCAGCTTCCGTTACTGTATCGCGATCTGCACGAACTGACTGGCTATGAGATGGCATTGCCGATGAACTCAGGTGCGGAGGCGGTGGAGACCGCGCTGAAGGCGGCGCGCAAATGGGGCGAAGTGGTGAAGGGCATTGCAGCGGGCGAAGCGGAGATCGTAGTTGCGTCGAACAACTTTCATGGCCGGACGATTGCCATTGTGGGATTTTCGTCGGATGCGCAGTATCGGCGGGGCTTCGGGCCATTTCCAGCGGGCTTTCGCGAGGTTCCCTTTGGTGATATTGAGGCACTACGCAGGGCGATCACGCAAAAGACCTGTGCGTTTCTGGTGGAGCCAATCCAGGGTGAAGCGGGAATCATCGTTCCACCTGAGGGCTATCTTCGGGAGGCTGCGGCGATCTGCCGCAAGCAGAATGTGCTGCTGATGGCGGATGAGATTCAATCCGGTCTAGGACGAACCGGCAAGCTGTTTGCGTGCATGCACGAGGATGTTACGCCCGACGTGATGATCATCGGCAAGGCACTCTCCGGCGGTTTCTATCCAATTTCGGCAGTGCTAAGTTCGCGCGAAGTGCTTGGCGTCTTCTCGCCGGGCGATCATGGCAGCACCTTCGGGGGCAACCCGCTGGCCTGCGCCATTGCGCGCGCAGCACTACGGGTGATTGTGGACGAAGACCTGCCTGGACGTTCGGCCGAACTGGGTTGCTATGCGCTGCATTCGCTTCGCGGCCTGCGCAGTTCCCATGTGGTGGCGGTACGCGGCAAGGGACTCTGGATCGGGATTGAATTAAACCGCGCGGCGCGGCCATTCTGCGAGGCCCTGAAGCTTCGTGGCGTGCTGTGCAAGGAGACCCACGAGCGCGTCATACGGCTGGCGCCTCCTCTGATCATCTCGAAGGATGATCTGGACTGGGGGCTTGATCAGATTCGCGAAGTTCTTGAGGATTCCGGCGGTGAATGCAATGAACTGATTGCCGAACTGGCTGGGACAACTGCGCTGGGCGAGTAGAAGCTACAGGCAGCCGCCATACATAGCCGTTGACCATGCGCAGCCAGCCCAGTACACTCGATAAGGCAGTCAGCGGACCAATTGGTTCGCTCCGCGCCGGGTGAGCGACTGCACCAATGCTGCCCCCTCGTTCAATGGTAGGACAGTCGGCTCTGAACCGATCAATCGGGGTTCGAATCCCTGGGGGGCAACCAAAAGCATTACATCTGGCAACCATGAAAACGGTCCAAATTTCCCTCGACGGTGAACACCGTGCCCTCCTGTGTTTCCATTGGTGCTAGCACCAGTGGCTGGAAGTGAGTTCGTAGGCCTGTTCGGCGGCGATACGGTGACCCAGTAGGACCGTTTCCAATTCTGATGCCCTCTGGATTACAAGTTCCCTAAGACTCTTGGATGACCTTCGTAGGTAGGGGTTGCATCTTTTCAGTTGACGAATTATTACGTCGATCCGGTTTTCTACGAAGGTCAACTGGAGTGCCTTTCGCCTTATTTCGCTCCTATTTGTCCAGTCCCTCATTAGAACTGGTACAAAATAGGCCGGGCACGCCAGCGCGATGTATCGAGGATTACAGCGCAATATCTCCCCGTTCTCGATTGCGAATGCGGATGGCGTCTTCGACTTTATAGAGGAATATTTTTCCATCGCCGATTTCGCCAGTGACAGCACTCTCGACGATTGCATCGATTACCTTTTCGACGCGGTCATCCGTTACAACGACTTCCAGTCTTAGTTTGGGGAGAAGACTGATATCGTATTCACGGCCGCGGTAATTCTCCGTATGACCCTTCTGTCTTCCATGCCCTCGAACCTCGGACACAGTCATGCCCTCGATCCCTAAGACCGCTAGTGCATCCTTCACTTGATCGAACCGATTTGTTCTGATAATTGCCTCAAGTTTCATCATGGGAAGCTCCTGAATTATTCGGTTAGCTGAATCGTGAATCTGGATATCATCACTCGGGACTGGGGTGGCTAGCGGAGATGGTGACTGTTAAGCCCCCCATCTCCGCTGTTTGTCACTTATCCACTGGCAGTCCGGCTGGCGAGCCAAGGGTAGTAATCACATATTCAGGGTAAGCTGATATCCCGTGTTCATGCAGATCGAGCCCGTGAATCTCACCCTCCCTGGAGACGCGTAACAGACCCATTGCGTCGACAGCATACATCAGGGCCAAGGACACTCCGAAGGTGGCCAGAGTCATGATAGTGCTACCAATGAATTGGGCCTTGAAGAGCGTGGTTCCTCCGCCATAGAACAGGCCAGTGAGCGCGGTGCTATTATCCGGACCGAGTGGGCCGGTAGCTCCGTATTTGCCCACAGCGAACAGGCCGAGAGACAAAGTGCCCCAGATGCCACAGATGCCATGAACCGGGACAGCGCCAATCGGGTCGTCAATGCGGAGCCATTCGAGTAACTCGACTCCAAAGACCACGATGATGCCAGCGATCCCGCCCAACAAAATTGCGCCGGTGGGGCTGACCCAGTAACACGGGCACGTGATTGCGACCAGGCCGGCCAGGAATCCGTTGACGGTAAAGCTCACATCCCACGTCTTACTCAACTGGTATGCCGTGAACATAGCGGTAAGGCCAGCTGCGCACGCTGCCAAAGTGGTATTGGCAGAGATGCGGCCTATGCCTTCAAAGTCCATAGCGGAGAGGGTGCTGCCGGGGTTGAATCCGTACCAACCGAACCACAAAAGTAGTCCGCCAGATGCCGCGATCGTGAGATCGTGCGGCATCATTGGGCCACCGCCATCGCGTTTGAACTTCCGTCCTAGCCTGGGTCCCAGGACGATTGCGCCGGCAAGCGCTACCATGCCGCCAATAGTGTGAACGACCGTCGAACCTGCAAAGTCGTGGAAGGATTGACCCAGGTTGGGCAGGAAGAATCCCGATGCCCCCATGGTGGCTAGAAAGCCATCCGGACCCCATGCCCAATGGCCGATGATCGGATAAATGAAACCAGAAACTCCAACGCTGTAAATCAGGTCACCGACGAATCCGGTACGACCGATCATGGCGCCGGAGGTAATGGTTGAGCAAGTATCCGCAAAAGCGAATTGGAAGATCCAGAGGGCAAGGAAAGCAACTCCACTGGATTCGTAGGTAGCAGGAACGTCTCGAAGAAAGAACCAGTGATAGCCGATGAATCCGTTGCCATGGCTGAACATGAAGGCGAATCCGATGGCGTAAAACAGGAGGCCGCAGAGGCAGGTGTCGACGACGCATTCCATGAGCACATTGACTGTTTCACGCGATCTGCAAAAGCCGGCTTCCAACATGGTGAAGCCAACCTGCATTCCAAAGACCAGAAATGCAGCAACCAGAGTCCAGGCTGTATTGAGCGGATTCACGATGTCGTTACCCTTGAGCACCGCATCGGCTGCAAAGACCCTGTGGCCGAAAAGATCAGGATTAAAGTAATAGATTGCGCCAGCCAGAATGGCCAAGCCCGCGAACTTGCCAGCGAACAGAACCAGACCGTAACGACGCCACTCCGGACTATGCAGGCGCTGGATCCAGCGAGACAGCCTACCTTCGGATGGCGCCACTTCCTGCTTCTTAGCTATGTATCTACGCAGGGTCATAAAGATAAAACTGGCGGCTGCCATGCTCAGGAATAAAACTGTGGTGGCACTCATGTTCATTATCAGTCTCCTTGTGATTGGGGTGAATGCCCAGGCCCGTGTATCTGCTTTGTCTGAATCAACTAACAACTCGCATGGAGTTCACTTGATCCGATTCTTTCGAGCACTCCGCCATCTAACGAGAATCGAAATCCATACAGCTTGGCACGCATCACGATAGAAATAACCCTGGGTAATACTTCATATTCCCGGTGAACTGTTCCGGTCATCATGAGTGCGGAAGACTCTCCGCTGGGTTCGCTAAAGACTCTTAAATCAGCACGCTTTACAGTAGGGAAAGCACGAAAGATGAGTTCCCGCATCTTCAGGGCATCATTCAGAGCCTGCAGTGTTACCCGCTCCTCACGCACTCGGGAAGGTAGTTGAATATCCCAGGGATCGGAAGGCCGCATGAACCAATCGCATTCCACTGAGTCGTTCACAACCTCGAAGCGCCATAACCGAAGGGGGAGACGCGATAACTCTCCACATCGCATGTGTCTGCGAATTTCCTGAAAAAAACCGACGGCATTGAAAATATCTTTCATAGAGGACTGGTTATATTACCAATAATTTGTAAGTAAGCGCTTAATATTACAAATGTCTATAACTACTAGGCCCTAACAACCGGCAACACAATTACCAAACATGAACAAAACTATATGTGCCGTAGGAACAGTTTTTATGAGCTAGGCCCGATGACTGAAGGCGCCGCTGGAACAGAGGTAAAATATTAATGATCCCGCATTACGAAAAAATACGTATAAGCCGCCATCACGGCGAATGTCGCCATGTGCATGTACATTGATGGATAATCAGATTATGTCGCTTATCAGAGTTGTTATTGCAGAAGGTAGCATTGTCCAATTGGACTGTCTATCATACCTTGGTATGTGTAGCGCAGGCTTGCTGGCAACTGCAGAATATATATGTGTAAATGTCTATAGCGATTTTGCAATTAGCGTTTGTTAGACGATGCCTGGATCAGTCTTTGGAGTTTGTCGGCCATTCGAACCAGGTCTGCGAGCGAGTCCGCCTGCATCTTCTCCATCACTCGCCTGCGATGCTGTTTGATCGTGATCTCGCTCAAGCAAAGGTCCGCGGCAACCTGCTTGTTCAGCATGCCTGATGTAACCAAGTTCATGACCTCTCGCTCCCGAGAAGTCAGCGATTGGAAGCGAGTCTGGATCGATCGCTCTGATTCCCATGCAACACGGCGAGCGCGGTCTGTTTCCAATGCCTGACCAATCCCATGGAGCAGCTCTTCTCGCTGAAACGGCTTAGTCAGGAATTCAATGGCGCCTGCCTTCATGACCTTGCGCACCATGGGAATATCACCGTGTGCGGTCATAAAGATGATTGGAATATTGATGCCGGAGCGCGCGAGTTCTTCCTGAAACTCTATGCCGGTTATCCCCGGGAGACGCACATCCAGTACAAGACACCCGGGCATGTCTTCGTTCCAATTGTCGAGGAACTCTTGTGTGGACCCGAATGTTTTCGCTCGTAATCCTACGGACTCGAGCAGATTGCATATCCCTTCGCAGATCGACGCGTCGTCATCGACCACAAAGACAATCGGTTCTCTAGAATCGTATGGACGGCTCATGATACCACCGGGATAGTGAATTGAAATACTGTACCGCCAGCCATGCGCGGCGTGGCCCATAGTTTTCCGTCGTGGGCTTCAATAATGGATCGGCTGATAGACAGGCCCAATCCAGCTCCGTGTGGCTTGGTAGTAAAAAACGGAACAAATATCCTCTCGTTTGTATCTGCGTCCATCCCGGAGCCAGAGTCTTCCACGCGAATCAATATCTCATGTGAATCTCTGAACGCCGACTCGATTAGCAACTCTCGCGGCCCGTCGGTCTTTGCGATGGCATCCATCCCGTTTATCGCAAGATTGAGCATTACTTGTTGTATCTGGACGGGGTCGCAAAGAGTCTGCGGAAGATTCGTATCCAGCCGTGTACGAACGATCACGTCTCTCTGGATTGCTTCATCGCGCAAGAGTTGGACCAAACTCCGCACCAGACGATTGATATCCGCAGATTCCCTTGTGGGTTCCCGTCCCTGGAATAGACCGCGCACCCCTGCGACGACCGCACTGGCACGAGTGCTCTCCTGTACGATCTTCTCCGCAGTAGAACTGGCTCGCTCAAGATTTGGGGGATCGGCAGCCAGCCATTGCCGGCATGCGTATGCGTGAGTTACAACGGCTGTGATCGGCTGATTGAGTTCATGGGCGATTGATGCTGCCATCTCGCCCATGCTTAGAGTTCGGGATTGTTGCGACAGTTCAACCTGTGCCAAATTGAGAGCATGTTCCGCGCGGTGGCGATTCTCGATATCGATATGAGTTCCATACCACCGGACGATCTGGCCATTGGTAGAGAATTGCGGAATACTGCGTATGAGAAACCAACGGTAATGCCCGTCGGCCCCGCAGATTCTGCATTCGTCTTCAAATTCGACAGCCAAATTTACGGCATTTGCCCATGCCTCGCTGAAGCCTTCCCGATCATCCCCGTGAAGCACCGATACGAATTGATCTCCCGTCATGCGATCTGCGGTACGTCCAGTGTAGTTCAGCAAGTGTTGATTGCAATATTCAATTGTGCCGTCCGCAGCGGCACGCCATATCTGTTGGGGGATAGCCTCCGTTAGCAATCGGAGTTGGCGCTCACTCTCAACGATTTCTTCATGCGACCGTTGAATCTCTGCCGAACGTTCTTGAACCCGTTCCTCCAGTTGATCCCGTGAGTTGAGAATTCTGGTCTCGGCGCGCTTCCTGGAGGAGCTTACCCAACTGATTGCGGTAGCGCAAATGGCGTAGGCGACCAGATAACTCTTTGAAGCTCTATTGACAGACATGGAGAAGACCGGAGGGACAAAGAAGTAAGTGATTGCCAGCGTGGAGAGCGCCACCGACAGTAACCCGGCAAGAGTCCCTCCAAACCAGGCACTTCCCATGACGGCACCGAAAAAGAGAAATACAAAAGGATATGAGATCCCTTGCTGAAACAGCAGGGTCCACAATAAGGCCGCATACACAAAGAAGCCGGCAATGGCAGATGGCCGGACGCCATATTCCATCAGCAATTTTGAGGCTCGTCCTGGCGGTTGACGCGGCATTTCCACATCATAGACGAGCCGCTGTTGCTTACTCGCGGCAGATTAGCCATGAGCGATAAGCTGCTGGGTAGTGGCGTGGCTCGAGCCGGACGATATCGTCCATTTGGTACACGCATCCGGTGACGGCAGATGATCTCGTGCAGCCGGAGAACATTGGAGCACTTCTTGACGAGGAATTTCTTGCCCAAGATTTGCCTAAGTTCCCTCCAAACGGAGAAACGGCCTCCTAACTCATGTCGGAAGCCGTTTAGAATCTGTAGTTTTTGGTTGCGGGGGATCGCAACGTCCCGAACGTACCCTTTGCCATTCGACTTAAATCGGCCAAGTCAACCTTCGCTACATATGGGTTTACGAATGTATCTTCAATAACTTACAACTGGAACAACACCGCGTACAGTAATCTTGCGAAACGGCAAAAACATTGGCGATCACTCTCAGGAACGTTTAGAAGGTCACTGAGGGTAAGGCAATTTTGCAACAATAGAGAATCCCTCCTAACGACATGGGCGCTTCTCGGTACTCCCCACAATCCCGGTTGATGCTTTTGGATTCCCTTCACTCTAGCACAACGAGGTAAGAGCTACGTCGGGAGGTACAAGAGCTACCGTGAATGGTGGTAATCAAAATCGGTAGTGCAGGGTCGGTTAGATAAGACGCGCGGCATTACGCTGACCGCTCGGCTAAGCTGCCGCTGGAGATGTAGCTCTCGATCGCCACTGCTCCGAAAACTACGCATGATTTATCAGATTGAAACCCTCGGCACGTAAATCTATCCGCGCTTTCTAACTACTTTGGAATTCATCTCCTTGTACCACTATTAGAGATGAATCCATCCGGCACGGATCAGTGCCAGCGATCCAACTGCGACGACGATCCACAGAAGAATTCCTTGCAGCAGTGGCCGAACGCCGACCTCTTGCAGCGTCTTCTTCGAGAGGCCCGTTCCAATTAGGAAGAGCGTGACAGTCAAACCGATGACTCCGAGATGCTTAAGATTTGGATAGAACGCCTGGAATGTGTGTACGTAGGTATTGGCAACAGCCGCTAGACAGAAGAGCAGAATGAACCAGGGCCACTGGATGTGCGCCTTGCTCTTCTTAGCCATAGCGGTTCCGACCGAGAGCGGTACGATCCATAGTGCTCGCGCCAGTTTTACGGTTGTGCCGGCGGCGAGGGCTACTGCGCCGAACTTCGCCGTCGCACCGACGACGGAGCTTGTGTCGTGTATGGCAAGCGCCGCCCAAAGGCCGAACTGCGTCTGCGTCATGTGAAGCGCGGAGCCGATTGCAGGGAATGCGATCAGGGCCACGGAGTTCAACAGAAATACGGTACCGAGAGAGACGGCGATCTCCTCTTCGCTGGCGTTGGTGATGGGCGCGATCGCGGCAATGGCGCTGCCGCCGCAGATTGCCGTGCCCGCCGTGATGAGAAACGAGGTTCTTTGCTTTACGACCAGCAGCCCTCCCAGTCCCCAGCCCAACAGCATGGCAAAGCTGATGCTCCCTGCGGTGTAGATGAATCCCGTCCTGCCGACGTGAAGAACCTGCTGTAGATCCATACCAAATCCAAGGCCCACCACGGAGGCTTGCAGCAGGAATTTGGAGAGATGTTTAGCTTCGATGTGAAACGGGTGAACGAAGGTAAATCCGTAGAGGATGCCGCCCACCAGTGCAACTGGGGGAGAGACCAGACCGCTGGCAGCGAAAATTATTCCGATGAAGAAGATGTTCTTGGACACGGATGCCTAACCTGCGACCAATTCGATCTTGATCTCGGGCGGCGACAGCAGCGTGTTGTGCACCAGGCAGTGATGCACGGAGCGCATGAGGCCCGCGGCGTGGTCTGGGGTGAGGGCGACTGGGCAGGTGACCTGGACGCGGAAGTTGCCCATCCGCGCCGGCTGCGTCAGCTTGCCGGCGGTCACGCTTACTTCCACGCCGCTCTCCGCCAGATTGCGGGACTTCAGATACTGCACGGCATAGAAGGCGGCGCAGGAGCCCAACGACGCGAGTAATAACTCGGGAGGCGTCATGCCGGAGTCTTCGCCGCCATTCTCGGCTGGCTGGTCGCAGAGGATCGTGTGCGACCGCGACTGGATGGAAAACTTTACGCGGTCAAGATGCTTAATCGTCACTTCCATAATGGTCATTACCTCTCATAGGTATAAAGACATGTGAGAGGTGATTTGTTACAGCGCGGCGGAGTTTTTTCTTGTGTTCGGAATCCCTAATAAGCGCAGGTACTCCTGTGTGAGGATGGAACGCAGGCGGGGCGCAACGGCAGGATCGCAGGGAACTTCCAGCGAGCGGCAGCGGTCGATGGCTCCGCGCAGGTCGCGGAGGAATGCGACACAGGCCGGGCAGCACTCGATGTGGCTACGCATCGCTTCGCAAGTGAGCGGTTCGACCCGGCCATCCAGATATTCGGAGAGATTCGCAAACAGATCGCGGCATTCGGCGGGGCGTGAACCGCCTGTGGCCTGACTGCGTTTCGGCTTCTTTCCGGCAGACTTCTTCCTGTGCGGCTGGCTGCTGCCCGACTGCTCGGGTGCGTCGTCCAGCGTTCTGCCCATCTCCTTACGTACGGCAAGACGAGCCCGGTGGAGGCGAACCCGGACCGTCCCAGATTGCAGGCCGAGGACCTGCGCAACTTGTTCAGTTGTCAACTCCTCCATGTCGTGCAGCACGAGAACGATGCGTAGTTGCGCGGGTATTCGCAGGACCGCTTGGTGCAGCAGGTGGTGCTGTTCGGCGTGCAGCAGATTGGCCTCGGGTCCCACTGCGGCATCCTGCAACAATCGCCCAAGTTCCGCATCGTCGGGCATCAACTCATCGAGCGAGAGAATGTGTTTGGGAGCAGAAGCCCCTTTGCGACGCATCCGCCAGCAGCGGTTTCGGGTGACGGTGTAGAGCCATACCGCGAGAGCCTGCGGGTCCTGAATCTTCGCAAGGTGCCCCAGCGAACGATAGAGCACCTCCTGCATCGTGTCTTCCGCGTCTTCGGGATGCCCGCAGACTTTCATGCTGAAGGAGTAGACCGTGTTCTGTAGCAGGCCGATGGCCTCATCGACGGCTTCAGGAGTATTGCGGCGCAATAGATCAGAAGCTTGAATCAGTTCGGGTCGCATCGATGGGGGCACTCACGATCAAGGCCAGTATAATATCCCGATTCCTATAACGAAGGCTCCATCGCGGCCTCATCTTCACCCACCCAGGCTTATGGCTCTGGCCAACTCGCCGCGCAACAGGTACGACTCTGCGCTTATTGGATACACGGTAGACCGGAGTTGCTTGCTTGCTGTCTGGCGTCGATCATAAGCAGGCAGAGGGGGCAGATCTTCTTGAGCCACTCACGCGAGTTGGACACTCCAGAATTGGAGTCTGACGCGAGCCATGCGCGCAGCAAGGCGATTGTTAGGTCCAATTCGGCGCCAGGACGACCTTCCTCCAGACGAAACATCTGGCGATAGACCTCATCCTTGAGCTGCTCGCCATGATTTCGGCGAGGAGGTCTTGACCGGGCTGTACCGTTGCGTACAGTCATCGCTTCCTCTCACCTTGCACGAGCCATGAGTAGAGGCCGACGTTGGCAGATACGACCTTCTGAAACCCGCTGGAGTGCAGAGCATTCACGGCATGGGACGAATCCAGCCGGTGCTCCAGAGGCGGGCCGTGCTCAGGCAGGACATCGGTCCGCCAATCGAGGATTGCAATTCGTCCATCCAGCTTCAGCAGGCGCGCGAACTCTCGCAGGACAGCAGCGTGGTTGTCGAATTCATGCCAGACATTTGCGGCGAAGACGAAATCGCAACAGGATGCCGGTAAGCCCGTGTTGTCTGCTTCCGCGTGGATCAGTTCCACGATGGAGAGAGCGAACTCATCCAATTTCCGTCGCAGAAGCGAGAGCATCTCCTCCTGTGCGTCCACGGCATAGACCCTGCCCCGCGGGCCAACCGCCTGCGCCAGTGGCAACGAGAAGTATCCGGTTCCAGCGCCCACGTTGGCGATGGTATCGCCCGGATGTAGAGACATGGCTCCGATCACCTCCACAGGCGGAAGCCATGCTCTGCGCGCGGGATCGTCGAGCTGATGCGCGTGGGCGGCGTTGAACCGTCTTTCGTTCATTCCTGCCTCACTTGGTTGAACAGCAGCCAGCATTGTCTGAGCAGCAGCCCGCATCTTTCATCCCCATGGTGCGCAGGATCGTCATTGCGGGACACCAGTTTGTGAATGCCGACTGCAGCAGGTTGAGTCCGACAAATACGGTCAGCCACAGCCAGTAGGGCGAGATGTAGTGCGCCAGAGCCAGCGATACCAGTACAATCACGCCTGCCATCAGGCGTACACCGCGTTCGACTGTCATAATTGTTCTCCTTTATTTGTGTTGGTTTCACAGGTGTTTCCGGATTCACCCCGCAAGTGAACCATGTAGTAGAGCACTGGAATGGTTGGCCACGAGAGGAAGGTCGAAGCAACCGCCCCTGCGATCAGCGAGAGCGCAAGCCCCTGGAAGATGGGGTCGGAAAGAATCACGCTTGCGCCGACAACGACTGCTGCGGCGGTGAGCAGCATGGGACGGAAGCGGATCGCTCCGGCGTCAATCACCGCTTCGGCCAGCGCCATTCCCTGGCGGCGGCGAAGCTCGATGAAATCGACCAGGATGATCGAATTGCGCACGATGATTCCCGCCCCGGCGATAAAGCCGATCATTGAAGTTGCGGTGAAGAACGCGCCGAGGATGGCGTGGGCGGGCAGGATGCCCACCAGCGTCAGCGGAATCGGAGCCATGATGATCAGCGGCACAATGAAGGACCGGAACCAGCCGACCACAAGAACGTAGATAAGTATGAGAACCGCGGCAAACGCAAGCCCCAGATCTCGAAAGACCTCGATGGTGATGTGCCATTCCCCGTCCCACTTCATGGAGTAGTGGTCGGTCGAATCCGGCATCACCGAGTTATAGCGGGTCAGCTTATATCCATCCGGAAGCGTGAGTTGGTCGAGGGCCTTGTTCATCTTCAGGATGGCGTAGACCGGGCTCTCTTCCGCTCCCGCCACGTCTCCCGTGACGTATACAACGCGGCGCAGGTTCTTGTGATAGATGCTGGGCTGGATTGTAGTGTGTTCGACGGTCACCAACTCGCGCAACGAGACCATGCTTCCGTCCGCTCCGGACAACCGGATATTCTCCAGCCCCTGCTCGGAGGAGCGCTCCGCGCGGTCCAGCTCGACCGTTGCGGGTACAGGCTCGCGCGCGCTCTGATCGTGGACCAGTCCAACCTGCGCACCTGAGAGCGCCAGCGCCAGCGCATGGGCTACATCGGAGACTGCGATGCCATGCTGCGCGGCCTTCACCTCATCGACGTGCATCACCAGTCTGGGTTGCGGGTCTTCGACGTACCAGTCGGTGTCCACAACGCCGGGAGTGTTCTGAAAGATCGACTTGATCTCTTGCGCGATCTGCGTCTGTCCGGCGAGGTCTGGGCCATAGACCTCCGCCACCAGCGTCTGTACAACGGGCGGCCCTGGCGGGACCTCGCTGACCTGAATGCGCGCGCCGTACTGGTTGCCGATTGTATCCATCAACGGACGCAGCCGTTTGGCAATCGCATGGCTCTGCACGCTGCGCTTGTCTGCCGGCAGCAGGTTCACCTGGATGTCGGCCTGGTTCGGCTGACGGCGCATGTAGTAGTGGCGCACGAGCCCGTTGAAGTTATACGGGCCGGAGGTGCCGGTATAAGTCTGGTAGTTGAGAACTTCCGGCTGTTGCGCAAGCTCCGCGCCGAGAGCCTGAGCGACGCGTGCCGTCTGTTCCAGCGGCGTTCCGTCGGGCATATTGACGATGACTTGCAGTTCGCTCTTGTTGTCGAAGGGCAACATCTTCACGCGCACCAGTCCCAGCGGCACCAGCGCCACAGAAATCAGCAACAGTACGATTACTCCGATAAAGAACAGGACGCGATTGCGCACCGAGCGGATCAGCGGCGTCATGATGCGGCGATAGAGTCTGGTCCGCCAGTTCTCGGTCTCCGGCTCCAATATCTTTGCCCCGGCAAGATTCCTGCCCAGCAGCCGCATAGCGGCCCAGGGCGAGACCACAAAGGCTACCAGCAGCGAGAAGAGCATCGCCGCCGACGCCCCCACCGGAATAGGTCGCATGTACGGCCCCATCAGTCCGCGGACAAAGGCCATGGGCAGCACCGCCGCAATCACGGCGAATGTGGCCAGTATGGTGGGGTTGCCCACCTCAGCGACCGCCTCTACTGTAACTTCGCTGCACGGGCGTTCCCGGTTTTCCGGCAGCCGGAAGTGGCGCACCATGTTCTCCACGACAACGATGGCGTCATCCACCAGAATGCCGATGCTGAAGATCAGCGCGAAGAGCGTGACGCGGTTGATGGTGTAGCCGAGGAGGTAGAAGACTGACATGGTGAGCGCAAGCGTGACCGGAATGGCCAGCAACACAACTCCCGACTCGCGCCATCCCAGAAAGAGCGCAACCAGAAACGTCACAGAGAGCGTCGCCAGCAGTAGGTGTTCCAGCAGCTCGTCCGACTTGTCCTTCGCCGTCGCTCCGTAGTTGCGCGTGGTCGTCACTGTCACGTCGTTTGGTATGGTCACGCCTTGCATCCGGTAAACGCTGCTGAGCACGGCGTTAGCGATGTCGGTGGCGTTGGTGCCCTTGCGTTTGGCCACGGTAATCGTCACCGCTGGATATTGTTGCGGTGTTGCTGCACCTGCAGTGGTTGTTCCGTAGGCCACATAGTCCACCGGGTCCGCGGGGCCATCGACGATCTGATCAGCAACGTCTCGCAGATAGACCGGCTGCCCGCGCACTACGCCCACCACCACAGCCTCCAAATCCGTGCGGCTGGTGAAGATATTACCTGCATCCACGCGGACTTCCTGATTGTTCTCCGCAAAGCTGCCTGCCTGTACCGTTGCATTGGCGGCCTGTAGATGCCCGACGATCGCCATCGGCGACAGCCCGTAAGCGTTGAGCTTCTCTGTGCTGAGCAGTACGCGCATAGTACGCGGGAGCCCGCCGATAATCGTTGTCTCCGAAACATCGGTCACCTGCGCGATGTTGTGTTGCATCTCGGCCGCAATGGCGCGAAGTTGATAGTCGTTGTAGTGCTCGCCCCACAATGTCAGCGCGAGGATCGGCACATCGTCGATGGAGCGCGCCTTGATGATCGGCTGCGAGACCCCCGGCGGCATGGCGTCGAAGTTCGAGTAGAGCTTGCTGTAGACCTTGATCAGCGCGTCTTCCTGCGGGGTGCCAACCAGAAAGCGCACGATCACCAGGCTCTGGCCGGGAGCCGACGTGGAATACACATACTCCACGCCCGAGATCTGATGCACCAGGTTCTCGATGGGCAGAGTCACGCGCTCTTCCACCTCTACTGGAGACGCGCCCGGCATCGCGGTAGTGATGTCCAGCATCGGTACCAGGATCTGCGGCTCCTCCTCGCGAGGAATAATCGCAATGGCAAACGCACCGATGGCCAGCGAAGCCGCGATGAAGAGCGGCGTCAGCTTGGAGTTGAGAAAGGTGTGGGCCAGTTTCCCGGCGATTCCAAGCTCCTGCTTCATCGCTGTGCCTCGATGCGTTTGCCCGCAACGTCGCGATCCGACGGCACGTCCACCAGCTTCTCGCCGGGAGAGATGCCCGACAGAACCTCAACGAGGTCGCCTTGTGTTGCGCCTAACGTGAGGGAACGAAGCTGTGCAATTCCGTGACCGTCGAGAACATACGCACAGGCCAGCGAGCCGCGCATGACAACAGCCGAGCGCGGAATGACAATCGCCTGGCGGACTCCGTTGGCAAACTCCGCCGTTCCATACATGCCGGCGCGCAGTTGGTCCGACGGCGGAAGATCGATCTTCACCAGAAAGCTGTGGCTGGTCGGATCGGCGGCTGGGTCGATC
>CAIZFH010000064.1 GCA_903932155.1 uncultured Granulicella sp.
ACCTACTGCGGCAATGGCAATCAGCATCCACAGAGCCTTGCTCAGTCTGCGCCTGCGACGCACACAGAACGCAAGCAAGCCAAGCGGCAGGAAAGCCAGCACGGTCCGGGTTGCACTGGTGCGAAGCTGACTCGAGAAAGTGAAGCCAATCGGCAGTGTTGCGGGAGTGGATACATCAAAGACAGCCGGTACCGCAGGTGCGGCCAACGTAACAACCGCATACGGTATCAGGGACGGTGCGCCGTTCACCACCGTGATCTGCCCAATAAAGCAGTTCACATAGGTCGGATTCTGCGGCGCGCAAGTGAGGTTGACTGTGCCGATGAATCCATTGATCCCCCCAATCTCGATGATTGTGGACTGCGTATTCGACGAGTTCTGGCCAGGTTGTGAGGGTAGACCATTGCCGTTCGGTACGTTGCCCGGAAGGATACTGATCGGTGACGTGTTGGAGGTAAAGGTATAGTCAGGATTGTCGACAACCAGGGCGTATGGAACTGCACTGCCTGTCGGGCACGTCTGAGCTGCTGTACCAGCCAAGGAACTCGGCAACGGAGTAGCTGCTTGCCCATATACCGAGCAGGAGAAGTCGCCTAATCCATCTCCGTTCGTGCCGGCGTCGCCACTATAGAGGAAGCTCAAGTAGTGAGTGCCGGTAACCACACCGCCTGTGCTGGTGTAGTACGGGGAAGCAACCCCCGAGGTATATGCGGGCAGAGCGAAGGTGGCATTTGCACCCGACAGCGGCACACTCACCACCGGTGTGCAGGTGGCAGATGCAGCGCCACCTACAGCACAGGGTTTGACTGACGACGATGGCCACTGGATAGCGCCATTGACCGTTGGGAAGACCCCCGTTAAGGGCGTTGCAATGAAGGTAGTCGACGTGATCGGTATAAACGTGTCGTATACCAGCACCGTACCCGTTGGGACACCCTTGCCGGCGGTGACCAGGGAACCTATCGAGATCGCATAGCTTCCTGCCGCTACGCCGACCGGCGAATTCAGAACAACGCTCTCAGCTCCGATTCCAAGCGAGGAGCTGGCTGCGGTGATTTTGGCTGGCGTGATGCCAACCGAGGTCGGCGCAGGCGTTACGGTATCCGTTCCATTGGTGATCGTCAGCGTATAGTTGCCGATGGGCTTGCCGGTCATCGTAGCAACCACCGCGTATGGTGTGCCGCTATTCACGTTCAAAATCGACGAGTCAGCAGGAGAGAAGGTAGCGCTCAACTTGGGCAGGTCGACGCCCACAGCTCCGGTGATAACCATCCCCGACGCATAGTTGAACGACGCAGCTCCGTAGACCGTCGTGTAGGCAGGAACGACTACCGAGAGTGGAGCCTTGGTTTCAGTAACTGTAGCTGGAGTGGTGCCCGACGAATACGCCACCGGGAATCCATAACTGCAGGCGTTGGTGCCGGCGAAGACAACCTGAATGGGATATGTGCCGACATTCGAGAACTGGCTGGCACCGCTGTAGAAGGTTGCCGTCACCCCAGTCGGAAGAGCGGGACTAAGGGTGCCC
>CAIZFH010000065.1 GCA_903932155.1 uncultured Granulicella sp.
ACCTACTGCGGCAATGGCAATCAGCATCCACAGAGCCTTGCTCAGTCTGCGCCTGCGACGCACACAGAACGCAAGCAAGCCAAGCGGCAGGAAAGCCAGCACGGTCCGGGTTGCACTGGTGCGAAGCTGACTCGAGAAAGTAAAGCCGAGCGGCAGTGTTGCAGGAGTGGATACATCGAAGACAGCCGGTACCGCAGGTGCGGCCAACGTAACAACCGCATACGGTATCAGGGACGGAGCGCCGTTCACCACCGTGATCTGCCCAATAAAGCAGTTCACATAGGTCGGATTCTGCGGCGCGCAAGTGAGGTTGACTGTGCCGATGAACCCATTGATTGCCCCAATCTCGATGATCGTGGACTGCGAATTGGACGTGTTCTGCCCAGGTTGTGAGGGTAGACCATTGCCGTTCGGTACGTTGCCTGGAAGAATGCTGATCGGCGATGTGTTGGAGGTAAAGGTATAGTCCGGATTGTCGACAACCAGGGCGTACGGAACCGCACTGCCTGTCATGCACGTCTGAGCTGCTGTACCAGCCAAAGAACTCGGCAACGGAGTGGATGCCTGCCCAAATACCGAGCAGGTGAAGTCGCCTAATCCACCTCCGTTCGTGCCGGCGTCGCCACTATAGAGGAAGCTCAAGTAGTGAGTGCCGGTAACCACACCGCCTGTGCTGGTGTAGTACGGGGAAGCAACCCCCGAGGTATATGCGGGCAGTGCGAAGGTGGCATTTGCTCCCACCAGCGGCACACTCACCACCGGTGTGCAAGTGGCCGAAGCAGCCGCCCCTACAGCACAGGGCTTGACCGACGACGATGGCCACTGGATAGCGCCATTGACCGTTGGGAAGACCCCCAGCAAGGGCGTTGCAATGAAGGTAGTCGATGTGATCGGGACAAAGGTATCGTAGACCAGCACCGAACCCGTTACGACTCCCTTGCCGGCGGTAACCAGGGAGCCAACAGAGATCGAGTAAAAGCCAGACGCTACGCCGGCCGGTGTATTCAGAACAACGCTCTCAGCTCCGATTCCAAGCGAGGAGCTGGCAGCGGTGATCTTGGCGGGCGTGATGCCAACCGAGGTCGGCGCAGGCGTTACGGTATCCGTTCCATTGGTGATCGTCAGCGTATAGTTGCCGATGGGCTTGCCGGTCATCGTAGCAACCACCGCGTACGGTGTGCCGCTATTCACGTTCAGAATCGACGAATCGGCAGGAGTGAAGGTAGCGCTCAACTTGGGCAGGTCGACGCCCACCGCTCCGGTGATTACCATCCCCGACGCATAGTTGAACGACGCAGCTCCGTAGACCGTCGTGTAGGCAGGAACGACTACCGAGAGTGGAGCCTTGGTTTCAGTAACTGTAGCTGGTGTGGTACCCGACGAATATGCCACCGGGAATCCATAACTGCAGGCGTTGGTGCCGGCGAAGACAACCTGAATGGGATATGTGCCGACATTCGAGAACTGGCTGGCACCGCTGTAGAAGGTTGCCGTCACCCCAGTCGGAAGAGCGGGACTAAGGGTGCCC
>CAIZFH010000066.1 GCA_903932155.1 uncultured Granulicella sp.
AGGCCACCTTCGCCTTGAACACCGCTGTGTGGTTCCTGCGTGGACGTCTGCTCATCTGCTCTCCTCATCCCAGCCATTTTAGGCTGCGAGCGAACAGAACTCCCACTTATCCCCCTGTCCGAATTTCCGAGCCCAGCTCTATGCGATCACACGGCTAAAGCCTGCACTATGCGAAAACTTAGAATCCGCAATGCATGTAGCTGCATCTTTAATGTCACACGTTCAATTATTGCTTCTCAAGCAGGCATCCAGCGTCGTTCGGAATCGCAACGATTCCACGATTCGTTTGGGACATTTCGCTTACTCGTCCCAACAGTAGACCCTCTTCGGCCACGTTCACTGGCTTAGGCCATACAGACACACAGCACAATCCTTGTACAAGGCATATCCCCATGATCTGTCGCGCCGCTTCTCCCCGCGATGAGAGCCGTTCGGCTTGCGTTAATTCTGAGTCTACCCCTGCCCGCGTACAAGTCTTCGCGCTGCCCACAAGTATCAACAAAACCGCTAAATCTGTACTCATCGTCGCCGCGTCGTTGCTGCACGGCTGCGCAGCTGTCACCCCAGTCACTTCATCAAGCTCTGCCAATCTAACCCAAACTGGAACTGCGCTTGCGAGCCTGTCATCCGGTGGATATACGGTTGTCCAGGGCAACGTCTACCTATTCGAAAATACGGACTGTCCTCAGTTTGTAGCTATCTTCGGGAGTTGCTTTGGGAACAATGCGGCAGCACCTTACATCATTCCGCAACCACCCATCGAGACTGCTTACAATGACCCTTACACTGCGGTTCCTTTCAATACCCCTGGGCCGAATGGTGTCACTACGAATATCTTCTATCGCCTGAGCGATGTGGATGCCTTGGTCACGGCAGTGCAATATCCGCCTACGGGGGCTTATGCCGGCTATCAAAGTTATATGTTCACCAGTGCCAGCAGCAATTACCCTCTATCTGACCCGCTTCAGGTAATTTCGCCGAATACTGCTCGGTATGAAATTTTTGGCAGCGTTGGAAACGATGTCAACAACGTCATCGTGCAGAAGCAAACCGGCGTCTCACCATGGAATGGCCAAATCATTACCTTTGTCACAACATCCAATCAATTATTGGCCAACGACATTGTGGCCAAGTTAACGGCCAGGGGAATCAACCCGAAATCAATCATGATAGAAACGCTCGGGTACAACGTGCGCACGGGTACTACCCAAACTTCAGATGATCTCGTGTCACTCATGAGATACGCATTGCCCGAAGATCAAACTTCCGCAGATGCCTGGTACTCTTCGGTTGCTAATAATGTCCTGGTTTATAAGGTAAGCAAGCCTTCTATCTCCGTCGCACGGTATCCGGAAAATCTGTATAGCCCCCGTACCGGAACCGATGAGACACAATTGACCAGCGCCTTAACTGAATTAGCGAGCCTCCTTCAAGGCTGGTCGACGACGAATTCAGTGCTGGGGAACCTTTCCCCTGTGTCTGCATCTAGCTTTACTCGGACCGTTCTGGATGTGAACGGTATACCTCATGGATTAGCTGGGGCCGATTGCATCAACAAGGGCACTATCTGCGCCGGCGACAATCAGGATACGAGTACCTACGCTTTCTCCCCTAGCTTCGCCTTATCCAGTAACAGTATTCTCTTTGTAGCTGGGGTCGACCATAATCAAGCTGGCAATTCAAGCTATATCTCGCTGGCGATTTACAACGCACAACAGTCCGCCGGTGTGGCAAGTTCTTCGCAGTCTAATTTCAGCGCAGTGGGCTTCAACAGCGGCTCTTTGACCGGTTCGAACAGCACAGTTGGTTCTGCTCAGGCTGTTCTCCAGGCGTTGGGCTTGTATAACTCCGCCTCACCCGCGCTCAAGGCTGCATTGCCAAAGTTATATGTCAGCCTGGTCTCGAAGAGTTGCACGATCGCCGTCCAGTACTGCGTCAATTTGAATGGGAACACCTTAATACCTGACACCACCCCTGCCACGCCAATCAATATGTATGAACGCTCTTACATACGTCCAGGAGATACCACGGCTGCCGATACCAACGTCATGGTGTATCCACAGGTCATTGGTCCAGGAAAACAGTGAGCATATGGACCATCTGCATTGCGTTCAATAGCAAGAGTTCGAAAGTCGTCTACTAGTGCCGACTTTCTTCGGCCATGTTCGCTGGCTCCGAGAGCCATACAGATACACAGCACAATATTTCTTAGAAAGCTGGTTCAATGAACCGTCAAGCAGCTTCTCTCTATGATGCTAGCCATCCGGCACGCGCCATGCGGCAATGGGTGTTCTTGGCCGGTATGACCACAGGCCTCTTTGCTTTAGCGGGTTGTGCGGGCGGCTCGTCTGGTGTGCCGGTCACGGTAACCGGCACGGTCTCCTCCGGAGGTGCTGGTTTGGCCGTTCCAATCTCAGGGGCAACCGTCTCGATCTACGAGGCAGAGACTACTTCCGCCCCAATCGTCGCTTCCGGCGTTACCAGTGCGACCGGCAGTTTTTCCATCAGGGTGCCGACCGACGGCAGCGGCAACGTATATTACGCGATCGCAAGCAAGGGCAGCACTATCGAACTGATGGCCCTCTTGGGCAATACGCCACTACAAAGCGTCACGATCAATGAGCTGACCACCGTGGCCTCAGCCTATGCGATGGCCCAGTTCCTAAAGAATGACAGCGTGATTGGGCCTCAACTGCCGCTCACGATTGCCTCAGGCATGGCAGAGAACCTGGTCTCGGCCGCAACCGGCGCGCCATCCTTGATCATTCAGCTGGCTCCCAACGCGAACCAGACCAATACCTGGCGTGAGCTGGGGACCTTGGCCAATATTCTGGCCTCATGCGTTCAAGCTAATGGTGGCGCCTGCAACTCGCTGTTCAGCGCATCGCCCACGCTGGCAGGGGTTGCACCTACAACCACACTTCAGGCCATCAGCAATATTGCGCACAATCCAGCGGCCAACGTCGCGACTCTGTTTGCGCTGGGTGCGGCGACGCAAACCTACACCCCCTTCTTGGGATCTATTCAGGGGCCGAGTTCGATCAATCCGTTGCAACGATTGGATGCATGGACACTGGCTGTAAAATTCAACGACACAGGAAGTCCAACGTGCCCTTGGGCCGGCCCCGCCAACCCGGCCTTCGATCAGAATGGATATGTCTGGATTGGGAATAACGTAGTCGCAGGTACTCCGAACTCTACGACCTGCAATGTGGTCTTAAAGCCCAATGGCCAGCCTGCGGATGGCAGCAATAACACACCTACATCCCCCGTCCGCGGTGGCGGCATACTGGGCGCCGGCTACGGCATCGCGATCGATCCAACGGGAGATATATGGTTCGATGATTTCGGCTGGGGAGGATCGGCTTACATTCCCGGCGGCGCCGGGTCCCCTGAACCCGCAGGAGCTATCAGCCAGTTCTCGCCCGTTGGCGTTGCCTTGTCTCCAACCCTTGGTTGGGTTGGGGGGACTTTGCGGCCGCAGGGCATGGCCTCAGACTTTGACGGCAATATCTGGATTGCGAACTACGGCAATAGCGCTGTGACTGTATTTCCGAAGGGAAATCCGGCCGCTGCATTTTCATTAGCCGGTGGCACGAATGTCAGCGCTTTCGGTCTGGCAGTAGCGGCGGATGGAACTGTCTGGGTGGGTTATACCGGTTCGTATACGGTTCAAAAGTATAAGTTGGTGGGTACTACCATTACTGCGCAGTTCAGCACTCCCCTGGCATTGCCAAGCGGCAGCAACCCCAAAGGAGTTGCGGTGGATTCAAAGGGCAATGCATGGATAGCAGCGGCGGGCTCGACGAACAAAGTCTATGCGTTTGATACCAACGGAATTCCTTTAGCCGGATCTCCCTATTCCGGTGGCGGCATCAATGGCCCATGGGGTGTCTCGATCGACGCGAAAGACAATATCTGGGTCTCTACTTTTGGCGACAAGACGGACCAGCCCACACTGAAATACGGTGCAGTCGAGCTGTGCGGCGCGACTGTGGCGAACTGTCCCCCGGGCTCAACCATCGGCTCCGCCATTTCGCCTGCAACCGGATTCACACTGCCATCGGCAGGAGATCAAGTACTGCTCAGAGACGGCAGTCAGGTATACGAGGACCCTCTGGATTCCCCACCCAGCCTCCCCTCTTATAAGCCCATCATGCGCCAAACGCAGGCGAAGCCGGATATGGCTGGGAATATATGGGTAATGAATAACTGGAAGCCGGATGCCTATAGCGATGTCTTCGGGACGCCGGTGGATTCGGCCGCAAGCCCCGGTGGAGATGGCGTGGTTATCTTTGTCGGCCTGGCAGCGCCGACGAAAGCGCCACAGATAGGGCCAGCGCAGGCACCGTAAAGCATGGATGGCAGATAAAGGCAGTGCGCTGTTTCGTTCAGTGGATCAGAACTGGCGCGGCGGCAACGTGGGATCGAGTACCTTGCGCGCACTCTCCGCGCCGCTTACCGGTAGACCGGCGGGATTGAGAAGCCCCACCTGGACCAGCACGCTGGCCTGGTCCCAGTAGATGTGCTCGTGCGAAATCTTGCCATCCTTGAACCCGACGATGACGGCAACGGCCATCTCCACAGGCTTGCCTGTGGGTGGGACGCCAGGCAGGAGCCAGTCAATAGACGTCGTGTGCGTGAACCTGATGAAGAGTTCTTCCACCACCTGATCTTGCCCGACCGTACTCGACACGGCTGTCATCTGCATGTCCGGTGGAAAGAACTTGCCCACAAGATGATCCCTATAGAAGGCGCGCACACCTTCACTGCCGACGCCTCCGGCCATGGTCGGGACGTGATTGAGATGGGGATCGTCCGACATCGTGTTCATCGTGGTGTCGAGGTCTCCAGCGAGCTCCGCGCCCACATGCTGCTGAAACAATGCAACCATCCCCTGTTGCTCCACTGATAAAGGAGTCATCTGAGTTACCTCGCGCGAAAGATTTGTCCCCATTCTGTCACGAAGAAGACAGTGTTAGTTGCCGGTGCTCGGCCCGATCTCTTGTATCAGTTCATTTGGGAGTGTAGCGCAAGCTCCGGGTCCGCACTTCGATGACTACTACATTTGGCAACGCGGCTACGTCGCGACCTGTTCGTCTCAAATTCTCGTGTACTTGTAGCGTACTCAGAAACCGCGTTTGCTGCGTTTTGAACGATTCGTGCGTCGTTCGGCTTCAGTCATTTATTTAGAATCAATACGTGGAGGCAATCCCCCCCCCCGGACACCAACAAAATAAATAACTTATACAAGAACAGCCCGTAACCGGAGAATGGATAAACTCTCTGTTGCATGTTGGTTTCCCAGTCTCATGCAATCTTTGCGGGTGCCTGCTGAGTGCCTGTTCTGACAATGCGTTACACCACCGACAACTTGTGGGCCGGTGACAGGTGGGAGCAGCTATACGCTAGTGGCTGGTAATAAGGGATACACGCTGGCGGCCAAGCCGCAGACCATTGCACCGTTTGCAGGCAAACACGTTCACATCGAAGGCGACGTCAAAGGCAACACCATTACGGTGACTTCGATTAGCGAGATGCCGAAAAATATGAAGATGTGAGGTTGGCAGGAATATGACGCTGTCGTGAAGAAATCCTACTGATCCCAGCGGCGCATGCAGTCTTTGACAGGCTGCTCGTCGCTGGGGAAGGGACTTTTTAGACTGCCGATGGATGGATGGTCAAGAACCGATAGTCCCCGGTGATCTATAACTTCGCCGCACGCAGTCTGAGCGCGTTCGTAATTACGGACACCGAGCTGAAGCTCATGGCGGCAGCGGCGATCATTGGGTTCAGCAGCAATCCGAAGAACGGGTAAAGAACGCCAGCCGCGAGAGGCACTCCCAGCGCGTTGTAAAAGAACGCGAAGAACAGGTTCTCGCGGATATTGGACATGGTGCGCTGGCTCAATCGGCGTGCTTTGACGATTCCGCGCAGATCGCCTTTTACAAGGGTGATACCGCCTGTCTTCATTGCCACGTCCGTTCCTGTTCCCATTGCGATGCCGACATTGGCCTGGGCGAGCGCCGGAGCATCGTTGACGCCGTCGCCAGCCATGGCTACGATCGCGCCCTCCGCCTGTAACTTCTTCACCACCTCAGCTTTTTTCTCCGGCAGCACATCAGCCTCAAAGTCGATGCCCAGCTTCGCCGCTACTGCGGCAGCAGTCGTGTGGTTGTCGCCGGTCACCATCAGTACGCGGATGCCTTCCTTCTTCAACTGCTGAATGGCGTCGAGGGTCGTGTCTTTGATTGGGTCGGCGGCTGCGATCAGCCCGGCGAACTTCCCGTCCGATGCAATAAACATTACGGTCTGCCCCTCTTTTTGCAGCGTACCGGCTTTATCGTTCAGCACGTCAGACGTAGCGCCAAGGTCCGCCATTAGGGCGGCGTTGCCGATGCCAACATGCTTCGATTGCAAATGGCCCGTGACGCCTTTCCCGGTAATGGACTGAAAATCGGTCACCGGCAGCAACTCGATGTTTGTCTCCTTCGCGCTAGCCAGGATAGCTGCCGCAAGTGGATGTTCACTTGCCTTTTCCAGACTGGCAACCATCTGCAGGAGTTGTGTCTCGTTGAAACCTTCCGCCGGAATCACCGAGGTGAGGCGCGGCTTGCCTTCGGTGAGGGTTCCGGTCTTGTCCACGACCAGCGTGTTCACCTTTTCGAATGTTTCGAGCGCCTCGGCGTTCCGGATTAGAATGCCTTCCGCTGCCCCACGGCCTGTACCGACCATAATCGCCATCGGCGTTGCCAGCCCCAGCGCGCAAGGGCAGGCAATGATGAGGACCGCGACCGCGTTGATCAGAGCGTGCGCATAGGCAGGCGGAGGGCCGAAGATGGCCCAGACGATAAACGTGATGACAGAGGACGCGAGCACTGCCGGAACGAACCAAGAAGCTACTTTGTCAGCCAGCCGCTGGATCGGCGCACGCGAACGTTGGGCTTCGCTCACCATCTTCACGATCTGCGCCAGCAGTGTGTCTGCACCGACTCTCTCGGCCTTCATGACGAAGCTGCCAGTCCCATTGATGGTGCCGCCGACTACCCTGGCATCGGCCGTCTTCTCAACCGGGATGGGTTCACCGCTGACCATGGACTCATCGACCGAGCTGCGCCCTTCAGTCACGACGCCATCCGTCGGAATCTTTTCGCCTGGACGGACACGAAGTTTGTCGCCCACCTGAATCGCACTCAGATCGACATCGCTCTCGGTCCCATCTGCGACAATGCGCCGCGCGGTCTTGGGAGCCAGTCCCAGCAGCGCCTTGATC
Source organism: uncultured Granulicella sp. (assembly GCA_903932155.1). Taxonomy (GTDB): domain Bacteria; phylum Acidobacteriota; class Terriglobia; order Terriglobales; family Acidobacteriaceae; genus Edaphobacter. The sequence goes on from CAIZFH010000066.1 coordinate 7,274, forward strand.
ACGCCGCTGGTCTGGCTGCGGGCCTTCAACTCCAGCACTTGCCCGAGCAGGACGAGCACGGTGATGACCGCTGCAGCCTCGAAGTAGAGGCCAAGATTGCCGGACATATCGCGAAAGGCGGCGGGAAAGATCCCCGGCGCAACGACGGCGGCGACACTGTAGAGATATGCGGAGCCGGAACCGATCGCAATCAGCGTGAACATGTTGGGGCTGCGATGTACGATTGACTGCCAACCCCGCTCGAAGAATGGCCGGCCTGCCCAGAGGACGACGGGAGTCGCTAACGCAAACTCAATCCAGCCGAGCACTGCTCCCGACAGTAGATGTTGAATCGGATGACCCGGCAGGATGTCCGAAACCATGACCGCAAGCAGCGGAAGCGTGAGTGCCACCCCGGCCCAGAAGCGCCGCGTCATGGAGACGAGTTCGGGGTTCTCGTCGTCAACAGAGACAGTGCGTGGCTCAAGCGCCATTCCACAGATAGGACAGGAGCCCGGCGCATCGCACACAATCTGCGGATGCATCGGGCAGGTGTACTCCGTTCGCGACGAGGGAGCCTCAATGGTTGCAGGCTCAAGCGCCATGCCGCATTTTGGACAATTGCCCGGTCCTGCCTTATGCACCTCCGGGTGCATCGGGCAGGTGTAATCGGCCTTCGACCCCTCTTTCGTGATTAATTGGATCAAGGGTGCGGCCTGCTTGGGCTGGAGGTACTTGGCCGGATCAGCGCGAAACTTCGTCGCGCAGCCTTGGCAGCAGAAATAAACCTTCGCTCCCTCGTGCTCCATGGAAGCTGCCTTCGCAGGATCAACCGTCATGCCGCAGACCAGATCGATTGCTTCATTGGTTGTCATGCCACCTCCTGCCCATTCGCGATCAAGACCTCGAACTTCCTTTAGGATAGGGCAGAATGATCGCGAGAGTTGATCAATTGGATACAAGGTCCCCGCCATCAAGAGTCGACGTATAGGTTCAGGCTCGCCAGCAGCATTGCTAGCGGTCCGACTTCGGACAGTACCAATCAGTTAGAATCGCAGTGTGCGGAGACTTCTCCAGTTCGGGACACTGATGTTGCTATTGGCGGCGTTTGTGACTCCTGTGATGGAGCTCTTTGACCGCTGGGACCCGCCTGGTCCTAGCAACGATACAGAACTGGCTGTGTTCAGCCTCATTCTCGCTCTTTGCCTCGTACTGCTTGTGTGCAAGCTCGTCGCATCTTTGGCCGGACGCATCTTCGTTATTTCTACTCGTCAGCCGAGGCCGGATCGAGGCGCGACTCTCCGGGAACTCCAAGCTCTTTCCAGTATCTTTGTTCCGCCCCAGACCCCATCCCAGCTACGAATCTGATCCTCTCCTGACCGTGCACTCCGCTGCATGGCAAGTGTTCTTGTCGCCTGCGGACTGACCTCTCTTCGCTCATATCGGCAGACAGTCTTTCCTTTGCACCCCGGAGATCCCTCAATGTCACGCATCAAATTCCGTCTCGTCGGCGTATCCTTTTGCTTGCTAATCGCGGTTTGCCTTCCTCTCTTCGCTCAGACAGGTCAGAGCGGCACCATATCCGGCACCGTCGTTACAGTCGATGGCAGCCAGCTTCCCGGAGCCACTATTACGATCACGGGGGAAGGCGGCTTTGAGCGGTCGAAAACTGCGAGTCCTGAGGGAACGTTTTCCCTCGTCGATATTCCAAGCGGGACGTACAACGTCCGCGCCTCATCGCCGGGCTTTGCGACTGTGACGCAGTCTGCAGTTTCGGTGGCCGTGGGACGAAACGCCCAACTGGCTTTCACCCTTCCCGTTGCAGGTACCAGCCAAACGGTAAACGTCAGTGCGGGAGTGGCCTCTTTCGACACGAGCCAAACCTCCTCTGTCGTCAACATCGATCGTGACCGCGTCGAAGAGCTCCCAATCCCGAGTCGCAACTACCTGACCTTCGTACTGCTCTCGCCGCAAACGACTCCGGCAAATCCGGTGCTTTCACAACGAACGACCTCGCAAGGAAACGGCGGATTCGGGTTTGGAGGATTGCGCCCGTCCAGCAATGCTGTCCATATCGATGGCGTCTCCGACGACGATGAGTTTACGGGCAGCAGCCGGACTCAGCTTTCGCCGGAGGCAATCAATGACTTCCAGATCGTCAACCACGGATTCGCTGCCGAGTCCGGCGGTGCTGCGGGCGGCTCCATCGACGTTCAGACGCGCCAGGGCATGAACAGGCCCCACGGGGACGCCTTCATCTTTGAACAGAACGGCGCTTTGAATGGAACGCCGCCGCTCGGGCTTTACCCGTACAAGCCAGACGAGAATCGCTTCCGGGCCGGGGTCGCGCTGGGCGGTGCGATTGAGCGAGACAAGATGTTTTACTACGCCGCCGCCGAACAGGAATTGGGTCGCGGCGAAGACACGAACGATCTAAACCCGGCAACAATCAGCCAGATCAACACAGCGCTTCAAAAGCCCGGGCCAGTACAGGGGCTCACGCTTCAGACAGGCTTCTTCCCCACGGTCGATCAAGAGACGGAAGCTTTCGGGAGGCTTGATAGTATCCTTTCGCTTCACCAATCAGTCATGCTACGCTACGCCTTCACCAACTCACGCAACGTGTCCGACGCGTTCAATACGGACGAACTTTCAGATCGTTCGGCGCGTGGCTCCTTGTTTACTGCGGACAACAGCCTCAACGGAACGCTAACCTCAAGCCCTTCTAACGATTTTCTTAACAAGTTCAGCTTCGAGCTTTCGCAGCGGAGAGCCGTCGAGCATACAGGGACGACGGCGCTTCCCGGTGTGCTCATCCCTGGGGTAGCGCTCTTTGGAACTCCGTATGAAGGCAATAGCCGCCGCTTCGAGACACATCTTCAGTTTGAGGAAGCCGCAATGCTTCAGCGCGGGCATCATCTCATCCAGGCGGGTGCAGGAATCGACCGGGTATCGCTTCGCACCCAGGTACTCGACGGAAGTAGCGGCCTCTTCGTCTTCTCGACTCTCAACGCTTTCACCGCTGCGACGCCAGACTTTTTCATTCAATCCTTCTACAACGATCCGGACACAGACTTCACCGAATACCGGTCTAAGGCGTACTTGCAGGACCATTGGACTCCCGCCCACAGCGTTGCGGTCGACTACGGACTCCGGTATGAAGACAATCGCCTTCCAGGCAGTCTTCCTCAACATGCCCTTAACTTCAGCCCTCGCATAGGAGTAGCGTGGACGCCTCGGAGGTCCCTCGTACTCCGGTCGGGGTTCGGCGTCTTCTATGACCGTTACTTGCTATCGACCATGAACCGACTTCTGGAACTAGACGGCAGTCATGGGTTCAGCCAAATTCTGGAGGACACAGCGGCAACCGCGCTCTATCGCGCCGGGGCCGCTCCGAAGCAGCCTGTCCCCTCCGTAGCTCAGAGTATCTGGACCGCTCAGAACGGCCTCCAGAACCCTTACAGCGAGGTTGCATCCTTTAGTGCAGAACAAGCTCTACCACTTCAGACCACGCTCAAAGCCGAGTATCAGTATGTTCACGGTACTCACCTGGGACGCACGACGAACACGAACCTCCCCCCTCCCGTCCTCTTGACTGCGCAAAATGCTGCCGGCCTCGGCGTCAGTTCTCCGACGGCACAACAGGTCGGAACTCTGGTCTTCTCGCCCTCGCGCCTGAATCCCGCCTATGACGCGATCGATCAGTTCTCCACTTCGGCGGGATCAAACTACAACGGAGCGACAGTCACTCTCAACCGGCAATTCACTGACGATTTTCAACTCCTCGTCGGCTATACCTTTTCAAAGACTCTGGACGACGCCTCCTTCGACACGGAGCAGCCTCAGAATCCCTATGATCTTCGAGGCGAACGAGCCTGCTCGTTGCAAGATCAACGCCATCGTCTTACCCTGAGCGGGCTCTGGCTGATTGGGCCAGATCTGAACGATCCTCAGGATGCTGCTGCAAACGCCAATCCTGGCAAGTTGATGCGACTCCTCACCGGGCTTGAGTTTGCGCCCATCCTGAGCGTCGCAAGCGGCTTCCGCGAGGATGCAATCACCGGGCTCGACAGCAATCGCGAACACATTTATCCCTTTGCGGCTCGTCCAATTGGCTATGCGCGAAATTCTCTCTTGACGTCGCCCAGCTTTGATTTCGACCTGCGCGTTCTTAAAATGGTCCCGCTCGGCTCAGGTCATCTTGATATCGTCGCCGAGTCCTTCAACCTGCCTAACCACCGCAATGTCTCGCTGTTGAGCACTGCGTTTGGATCCAATGCGCTGGCTCAGCAAAGCTTCAACCAGACGATAGGGACCTCCACGGCGAGGCGGATTCAGTTCTCTCTGGACTACGAGTTCTGAAATTCTCGACAGCCACTTCTCTCTGGGTATCCATCCCAACTCCAACTTGGTGGCGCTCACGCCCGACGTAGTAGTACACTTTCCTCAATCCGGGCCCTTCGCAGCCTGAACCAAAATTCAAATTCCCCACTGAAATAACAAGAGCTGTCCAAACGGACGGGCCGCCTCAAATAGTTACTCGCTCATCTGATTTGAAATAGACAACCGTGAACGCCCGTGCTAATAATCAAACTCTAGTTTCCAAAATACAATTTCAAAATTCAATAACCAACCGGCCCAGGAGTTAGCTATGAGAGAACCCCGAGGCGTAAGCCGGTCGGTTGTCCTGTTTGCCAACGTAGTCCTTGTTGTGCAAGCAGGCATGCATGCTCAGATTCCGAGCGGAGACGTGGTCATATCTTCGAGCACCAGCTGGGCTGCGGGCAATTACCTGAGTCCTGTCATCCGTGCATTCGGAGATCCACAGAGCATCCCAAGAATGCACCATTTCCTGCCCTCAAATGTTTATGAGACTGGCTCTACCGGGATCAGGTAGTGCACATTGTGTCGTTCGAGTGAGCTAATACCGGCTCGGTAGTATTGAGTGGTGCAAACCTTAGTTGGAATGATTTGAGGCGATAAATGCGGCTATCTGAATGCAGCCCCAGCAGCTTCCCCCTTCGACGGTTCCGAATCGTCGCAAGCGTTGCCTTGCTCGTTGCGATCGTAGCCTTGACACCACGAGCCTGGTCGCAATCCGGGAATGTCGTTGTCTCCTCGAGCACCTCCTGGGCCACGAACACCTATCAACTTACCAGTTTGACGGTCAATAGTGGAGCGACGCTCACAATCGGAGGCGGCTCGACCGTCAACGTCTCCGGCACCGTTCTGGTGACGGCTAATTCGGCCATTGTTTTACAGTCCAAGAACAACGCTTCCCTGGTCGGCGGCACGTGGCAGGGAGTAGGCGTGACCATCAACGCCGCCAGCTTGCAAGTGGACGCGGGATCGAGTATCAACGCCGATGGTCAGGGCTATATAGCAGGCGCGCTGAACTGTAGTACTCCCGGTGCCGGACCTGGTGGTGGTCCGGTCTACTGCAACAACGCCGGTAATGCCGGCAGCTACGGCGGTTTGGGAGGAGGACCCACTACCGCGTCTGTCTCCACCTACGGTTCGCAGTTTGCACCGGTAGATCTCGGCTCCGGCGGCTCTGCGGGTGCGTGCGGCGTGCAAGGTTGCCAGAATCAGCCGGCGGGTGCCGGTGGCGGCGCAGTACGCCTTGTCATCACTGGAACAATGACGTTGAACGGCACAATCTCCGCCAACGGCGGCAATGCTGAAAGCAGCGGCGTATACCCCTCAGGTGCCGGATCGGGCGGTTCCGTATATGTAACCGCGGGTACTCTTGCGGGGAGCGGGACCTTCAGCGCCAACGGAGGCGCGGGTGTCTACGGCGGCGGCGGAGGACGAGTCGCGGTTTACTACACCTCGGCCGCGAACTACAGCGGCTTCAATGCCTCAGTTGCCAACGGCAGTGCAAACGGCGGGCAGAACGGAACGGTGTTGTTTGCCAACGATTCGCAGGCCAATCCCGATCTGAACATCACGAATCTGTTTTTCATCAGCGCGGGCACGACGGCAACGTTTAACTCCATCACTGTAAATAACGGCGGCACGCTCACAATTGGCGGCGGTTCAAACATCACCGTCACCAACGGCATCCTGGTCACCGGCAACTCGGCCATTGTTTTGCAGTCCCAGAACAACGCAGCCCTGGTCAGCGGCAAGTGGCAGGGAGCGGGTGTGACCATCAACGCCGCCAGCGTGCAAGTGGACGCAGGATCGAGCATCAACGCCGACGGCCAGGGCTATGTCGCCGGCGCGCTGAACTGCAGTACTCCCGGAGCAGGGCCTGGCGGTGGCCCTGTGTACTGCAATAACGCCGGAAATGGCGGCAGCTACGCCGGTTTGGGCGCAGGACCCAGTACCGCGTCTGTCTCCACCTACGGGTCGCAGTTTGCACCGGTAGATCTCGGCTCCGGCGGCTCTGCGGGTGCGTGCGGCGTGCAAGGTTGCCAGAATCAGCCGGCGGGTGCCGGCGGTGGCGCAATGCGCCTTGTCATCACAGGGACAATGACGATCAACGGCGTCGTCTCCGCCAACGGCGGCAATGCTGAAAGCAGCAATGTATACCCTTCCGGTGCCGGAGCTGGTGGCTCCGTATACATAACCGTGGGTACTCTTGCGGGGAGCGGGATCTTCAGCGCCAACGGCGGCACGGGCATTTATGGCGGCGGCGGCGGGCGAGTCGCGGTCTACTACACCTCGAGCACATTCAGCGGCTCCCCGGTCGCAACCGCCAACGGCGGCACCAGCAGTAGCACCAACCCGGGCCAGCCTGGGACAGTCGTTCTCATCGACAACTCAGTCCCCAACGGGCGGCTGCACATCGACCAGTCGTTTGTTATCAATTCGGGCACGACGGCAACGTATAACTCCATCACGGTTTCGGGCAAGGGCGTATTGACGATCGGAGCAGGCTCGGATATTACCGTTCTCAACACACTGCTCGTCACCGGAACCGGCCAGGTAATTGTGCAATCCTTGAATAACACTGCGAAAATACATAGTTTGTGGCAGGGCCAGGGTGGCACGCTTTCCGTCGGCAATCTTGAAGTGGATGCCGGAGCGAGCCTTAACGCCGACGGCCAAGGCTACATCGCCGGCGCGGTGAACTGTAGCTCTGCAGGCGCGGGGCCTGGCGGTGGCCCACTGTTCTGCAACAACGCCGGCAATGCCGGCAGCTACGGCGGGTTGGGCGCAGGATCGCAGGTCTCCCCCGGCGCTACCTACGGCTCACAGATCGCGCCTATGGATTTGGGCTCCGGCGGCTCTGCGGGTGCGTGCGGTGTGCAGGGTTGTCAGAATCAGCCGGCGGGTGCCGGTGGCGGCACATTGCGCTTGGTCGTCACAGGGACATTGACGTTGAACGGCACAATCTCCGCCAACGGCGGCAATGCTGAAAGCAGCAATGTATACCCCTCCGGTGCCGGAGCTGGCGGCTCCGTATATGTAACTGCGGGTACTCTGGCGGGGAGTGGGACCTTCAGCGCCAACGGAGGCGCGGGTGTCTATGGCGGCGGTGGCGGACGAGTCGCGGTCTACTACACAACCAACAGTGGCTCGACCACCCAAACGGCAACCGGTGGAACAGGCTCAAATCCGGGACACTCAGGGTCCGTAGTTTTCTCGCAGACCTCGCAGCCGGTTGTGTGGCTGCAGCCAATAGCGAACGTCATCCACGCCACGACCCATTTTGAAGGCTCAGGCATGGGCCTCAATTCCTCCACAGCGACCGTTAATATCGTCGCGGTTAGTAACGCCGGTTCTTACACGCTCGCAACCGGGCTACCGACCATCTTTGCGTTCGATTGGAACACTACTGCAGTTCCCGATGGCCAATACGAAATCCACCTGACATTCCGTGACGGAAGCGGCAATGTGATTGAGGATGCTTCGCGCACCATCGCCGTCAACAATACTGCGATCTGGCAAACCGGCGTGATCGGCTCAAGCGGGACTTGGGTGAATACCGCTGTAAATATACTGCAGGGGAACGTAATCATTCCCTCGGGCGTTACCGTAACCGTCCAACCTGGTACGATCCTCAAGGCGATGCCCGGGGCGCAATTGGTGGTGGAAGCCGGTGGCATCCTGAATGCCCAGGGCACTGCCCAGGCGCCGATTGTATTTACCACAATCACCGACGACAGCGTCGGTGGCGACACCGATTACGATTCCGGCGCGGCGGCGGCGCAGCCGGGAGATTGGTCGGGCATCGTTACCTTCGGCAACGGTCAGGCCAATGTGAATAGCAACACTTCGGTGGATTATTCCCTCACCACGCTGGGCGGAACCCTTACCGCCAACCTGACCTTGTTCAGCACTGTTGTGTATCACGTGACCGGGAATATCACGGTGCCGAGCGGCATCACGCTCACGTTGCAACCGGGCGCGATCGTCAAGTTCGATCCAAACCTCGGGATCTCGGTGCAAGGCGGACAACTGATCGCCAGCGGTACAGTTCCCCAACCCATCTACTTCACGTCGATCAAGGACGATTCCATCGGTGGCGACACCAATGGTGATGGGAACGCCACCACGCCGGCGGCGGGCGACTGGGGACAAATCGAAATCAATGGCGGCACGGGAACTTTCAACCACGTGGTGGTCAGCTATGGTGGTGGCCCCACGACCGCGCCCACGGGGTCCGTTCTCTCCATCATTCGCGCGGATGGCGCTGCGACCCTCACGATATCGAACAGCGTGGTGCAGCAGTCGTTTTTCGACGGAATCATCGTGAACACGTCAACTACGCCGACGATCAGCAACACCATTGTGTCCGCGACGGAACGCGCGATCTTCAGCTACAACACGGTGAACGTGATCAACTGCACGCTCGATAACAACCAGATCGGGCTGTTCAATCACGCTGCGTCGATGAACATCGCCAATACCATCGTGTCCAACAGTATTCAATCGGGTGTGCAGGGGCCGGGGACCTTCACGCTACAGTATTCGGATATCTGGACTTCGGTGGCGAACGCCGTCAACTACAGCGCAACCAGTGATCTGACCGGTCAGAGCGGCAATATTTCGGCAAATCCGAAGTACATCAACGCCGCCCAGGGCAATTATCGTCTGAACTATGGTTCGCCGGCCATCGACGCAGCCAACTCGCCTCTGGCGCCAACCACGGATGAGATGGGAGATCCGCGCTACAACGATCCGCGCACCAGCCCCAAGACCGGTATCCCAAATTCGTCCGTAAAATATGCCGACATGGGCGCGCTCGAGTTTGTCGAGTCGGCCCCTTCGGACATCGATTTGACGGTCAGCTCGGTTACCGGACCGGCGACCGCCATGACCGGCACCAACGTGCAAATCCAATGGGCCGACACCAATACCGGCACGGCGCCGGCAGTTGGCCCTTGGCACGACGCGATATACCTGGTCCGGAATCCGGACACCAATCCGGTCGCTATTTTCATGGGCACGGTGCTGGTCGCGAGCGGCGTCACGCTGGGACCGGGCCAGACCTATAACGCCTCGGCAACCTTCCGCGTGCCGGGAAGTATCGTTGGCAATCATCACTGGGAGGCAAAGGTCAATGTTGCCGGCGATGTCTTCGTGGGGCAGAACACTGCTGACAATACCGGCGTCTCGTTGGACACGGTGTATATCGACCTTCCGCAAATCACACTCGATGCCGCCGCAGTCACGAATGCGTTCGCTTCGGCGGGACAGTCCTGGTGGTACAAGCTCACCCCGGGCTCCAACAAGTCGGTCGGAGTAAGCGCGTCATTGCCTGGCAACGGTGGTACGATGCAACTCTTCATCGGTCAGGGATATGTACCCAGCCAGCAGCAGTATGATGAACAGTCGGCGCAATTCAATTCCTCGAGCGCGAACGCAGTTATTTCGAATACCACGAGCCAGACGTATTACGTCACCGCTTATAGTCCAACCCTGACCACGACGCCCGAAAACTTCTCTATTGCAGCGGCCACCGAGCAATTCTCTCTCACTTCAGTAAGCCCCGGTACGGTAGACCTCGATGGTGCCTTCACTCTGGAATTTATCGGCTCTGGGTTTAACACCAGCGGCGTGTTCACCATAACCCCGCCAACCAACACCACTGGTGCCACGGCGGTCACGGCCAGCTCGATTTTTGTCCAGGATCCGTCGCACGTCTTCGCCAGCTTTGCCCAGTTGGCATCGAATTATCCGCAGGGCAGTTACTCGGCGGCGGTGACGCAGAACAGCGCCACGGCCAGTCTGGCGAACGCCTTCAAGGTTGCGGCCGGAACCGATCCGCCGCCGGGCTCGAATCCGATCGCCTGCGGCAGTACCAATTGCCCCGCGCCATATAGTCAACTCGATTTCTCGATCGTCGCGCCGCCCTCCGTGCGTGCCGGATTTCCCTTCACCATCACGGTGAACTATAGCAATCCATGGGGGATCAACATGCCCGCGCCGTTGTTCTGGGTCACCGCCACTGGCGGCCAAGTAATCCCGCCAGCGCCGACTTGTCCGACCTGCACCCCGACTTATCAAGCCAAATATCAGCAGATTTACACATCTGGCAATTATCTGGCGATCAATTTCAACGGCCCCGCCGGCGTTTTGCCCCCCGGTGCCCAGGGCAGTATCACCTTCACCGCCATCGCCGGCATCAGCAGCAGCAACGTCCAATTCAACATCGTTACCGCGACCGACCTGAACACGCCGGCGAACTTCAGCGAAAGCGCATTGAAGCCATTCTATGAGCCGACCGATGCCTGGGACCCCATCTACAACAATTTCATTGCTGCGGTGGGTAACCCAACCGGCGGCCCAACCATGGGCCTTTACAACGCGTTGCTGGACGCCGACGCATCCTACCTCAGCCAATTTGGCGAGTACATCTACCAGGTAGATACGCTGTTCGAATACGAACTGTTGAAGGCCGGGCTGAAACAGATCACGAAACGCTATCACGTCGGCGCCTACGGGCGAGGCTCGACCCATCCCTACGACATTTGGGCGGAGATCCAGAACGGAGGTCCGGTGATTCACTATCCGGACGGCGGCGTCCGCGCCTTCGTGGCCGATGCCAACATCGCGAATCAATATGACGGATTCCCGGGCGACAATGCCACGATCACGCTGAATTCCAGCGACCAGAGCTGGCTGCTGACCGAAGTCACTGGCGGAAAAACCCATCTCGTGGTCGACCCGACCGGTCTGACCAATCGCTGGGTGCTCGATTATTTCCTCGATCTCAATGGCAACCAGATGTCCGCGCACTATACCGGCGACCATCTCACGAGCGTGGTCAATTCCACCACCGGCGACACGACCAGCTTTGTCTACAACAGTCAGGGACTCATCACCAGCTCCACCGACCCGGTGGGGCGCCAGACTACATACGCCTACGACAGCGCCGGACAGCATCTGCTCAGCACCACCAACGCCGGCGGGACAACCACTTACACCTATGTGACTGGTCAGGGTAACGCGGAAGAGTATGCGCTAGCCTCCGTCGCCTACCCAGACGGGACGCATGATTATTTCACCTACGATACCAACGGGCGGCTGACGAGCCGCTACATGGACGCCAACGCCGCAACCGTCACCTACGCCTACGACACGAACGGCGTGATCACCGCCACCGACGCGGCGGGCAACAGCAGCAAGACTTACCCCGACGTTACAGGACACTTTGTGAAAGCAATCGATCCGCTGGGATCAGTGGTGCAAGCGTCCTATGACTCCGAAGGGAAACTGATTTCCACGCTGGAACCGACGGGCGCTTTCGCTTCCTTCAGCTATGACGCCTTAGGGAACGTAACCGCGATTCGCGATAAGCTAGGCCATGAACTGGACATGAACTACGCATCACGGGCTCGGCTCAGTTCCCTGACCGACGCACTAGGGAATGCTGAACAGTTCGCCTACGACAGTCGCGCCAACCGCACTGCGACGACCTTCCCGGACAACAGTGCGCAAAATGCCACCTACGATGCCCACGGCAACCTCGTCGATTGGACTAATCGCCGCAACAGTTCGATGACCTTCACCTACGACAGCCACAACCTGCTTACGCAGGTGAATCACAGCAACGGCGCACAGGAAACGTTCACCTATGACACCCACCGAAATCTGTTGACCGCCACCTCGGCGGCTGGCACCAATCAAAACACCTACGACACGGCGGACCGGCTGACGAAGGTGACCTACCCGGATGGCCATTCCTTGCAATTCACCTACGACGCCGGTGGACGGCGCGCAACAATGACCGACCCGAGCAGTTTTACGGTGCAATACGCTTACGACGCCGTGGGTCGGCTCAGCAGCCTTACCAGCGGCGGCACGACACAGGTCACCTACGCCTACGATGCCGTGGGACGCCTCACGCAAAAGACGTTGGGGAATGGAACTTATACCAAGTACACATATGACGCGGCGGAGCGGGTGACTGGCCTGGTCAATTACGCCGCTAACGGGTCGGTGCTGAGCAGCTTTACCTATATCTATGACGCGCTCGGGCGCAAAACCAGCGTGACCACGCTGCAGGGGACAACGAACTTCCAGTACGACGACGACGATCAACTTGTCTCGCTGAGTGGCACGACCAGTACCGCATCCTATAGTTACGATGCCGCGGGCAACCGGGTGACGGCCGGCAGCGGCTTGGGCACGACTTATGCGGTCAACAATCTTAACGAGTACACGTCGGCCGGCAGCGCGAGTTACATCTACGATGCCGACGGCAACATGACCGGCAAGACGGATTCTACCGGGACCTCGACGTATGCCTACGACGACGAGAACCGACTCACCGGAGTCACCGGCCCCGCGGGCACCTGGACCTACACGTACGATGCCTTCGGCAACCGCATTGCGCAGGTTTTCAATGGCACTCGCACCGATTATCTGATCGATCCTGCGGGCATCGGCGAAGTTGTCGCCGAATTCGCCGGCAGCGGAAGCCTGATCGGTCACTATGTATACGGTTCCGAATTGATCGGCGGCGTGCCGGGGTCGGGCGGGGCCACCTATTACGCTTTCGATGCGACGGGCAACACCGCGCAGGTCACCAATGCCAGCGGCGCAGTCGTCGACAGCTACAGCTTCCTTCCGTTCGGCGAGAAGACGGTGAATAGCCAAGCCGTCGTCAATCCATTCACCTTTGGTGGCCAATTCGGGGTCATGGATGAGGGCACTGGCCTTTACTTCATGCGACACCGCTGGTACGACCCGACCACTGGCCGCTTCACCCAACCCGACCCGCTCAGTTACGGAGCCGGCGACGCCAACCTTTACCGCTACGCCGGCAACAACCCGCTCAATTCGGTCGATCCGGCGGGCCTGGATCCACCCGTTTCGAACGACCCGGTGACAGCCGTCTTTGGCTCGGATGCAGGTTGGTGCGGCTCCCACGCGGGCGCCGCCGATGCGAATCAGATCGCGGATCAGATCGCACAAGCCAAGACCTTGGGCTTCGATTACATGGCAGTGTCCGCCAATGGTCCTGGCGGGGGAACCACGTATTACATAAATCTTCACAATGGCAATCGGTACGGCTCAGGTGAGTTTGTAGCGGGCACGCCGGGCGCTAGCGTAACGTTTATGCGGATCGATAGCAATTCTTCCGATCGCGCGGGGCTTACCGACGGTTTTCTCACCGGTTCATCCCAAAGCGTGACGATAGGTGCTAACGGTGCAGTGTTCTCTAGCGTCGGATCGTCCGGGTTGAATGCGTCCGGCGGTGGGTTTGGAACACCAGGGTTCTCTGCAGCTTCTGGCTACGGGGTAGCAGTCCCAAGCAACGGCAACAGCGACAGCAGCGGCAGTAGCGGTTGCCCCGTTCCACCACCACCGCCGCCTCCGCCCGCGCCGGGAGGACCGGGAGGTGCTGGCTCGGGGAGTGTTACGATCTCCAACAAGAAGGGCACCGACCCCAACGGCAAGATGTCGGGCGGGTTTGGCAACCAGGGCTTCGTGCCGGCGGGCAGCCCGATTCCCTACACCATTTACTTTGAGAATCAGCCGACCGCAACCGCGCCGGCGGTCAGCGTGGTAGTCACCGATCCGCTCAGCGCAAATCTCGACTGGTCGACCATGAGGCTTACGCAGATTGCGTTCAACAATGTCACGATCAACGTGCCATCCGGCTTGCAAACTTACTCGACGCAGGCGACAGTCTCGACCGACAGCAACCCTGTACAGGTTAACGCCGCGTTCAACACAACGACCGGCGCTCTCACCTGGACCATGCAATCCATCAATTCGACAACCGGCAGTCTGGTCACCGACCCATCAGCCGGATTCCTGCCGCCCGACAACGCCTCCCTCAGCGGCGACGGTTTCGTTTCATTCATGGTGACACCGAAGAGCGGACTATCGAATGGAACCGTGATCACCAACCAGGCCTCGATCGTCTTCGACGCCAATGCGGCTATTCCCACGAACACGGTCACCAACACGATCGATTCCGTACTGCCCGCGAGCAGCGTGACCGCGCTACCGGCTACGACGACCACGACCTCGTTCCCCGTGAACTGGAGCGGCGCTGACCCGAGCGGCTCGGGAATCGCCTATTTCGATGTCTATGCCTCCTTGGACAGCGGAAGTTTCGGACTCTGGCAAGCCGCAACCGCAAGCACCTCGGCGACCTACACGGGCGTGTTCGGGCACACGTATGCCTTCTACAGTATGGCCACTAACAATATCGGCACGCGCCAACTCGTGGCCGGCACCACGCAATCGACCCGGCTGGTGCTCTCCTATACAGTAACGCCTAGTGCGGGAACGGGCGGCAGCATCAGCCCAAATACAGCACAAGTGATAGCGGCAAACGGCACCACGAGCTTTACGGTGACGGCAAACAGCGGCTATCTGATTGCCTCTGTCACAGGCTGCGGCGGAACGCTTGTGAGCAGCACCTATACGACCGGGGCGATTACGGCGAACTGCGCCGTGACTGCCAGCTTCACTGCAATCGCACCGATTGCCGCGCTTACTCCGTCCACGCTCACTTTCACGGCAATCTCTGGCACCGCCAGCACAGCTCAATCGGCTACTCTCTCCAACACCGGCAACGCCGCCCTCTCCATCAGCGGCATTACCATTACCGGGACCAACTCGGGCAGCTTTGGTCAAACCAATAACTGTGGAAGCTCGCTTGCAGCAGGATCGAATTGTGCGATAGCAATTACTTTCAATCCGGCCTCGACAGGCACGTTTGCGGCTACGCTCTCCGTTGCCAATAACGCCAGCGGATCGCCTCAAACTGTAAGCCTGAACGGAACTGGAACCGCTGTACCCACATACACCATTGCAGGAACCGCGGTCACAGTCGCCCGCGGCGCCACCACGGGGAACGCGTCCACTGTTACCGTGACACCGACCGGAGGCTTTACCGGCAGTATCACGCTGACGGCAGCTATCACTTCCAGCCCAACCGGCGCTCAGTTCCAGCCCACCCTGAACTTCGGCTCGACCAGCCCAGTGAGCATTACCGGCACCACGGCTGGAACAGCCACCCTCACCATCTCAACTACGGCAGCCACCAGCTCGACTTTGGTATATCCCAGACATTCGGATGTACCTTGGTACGCGGCTGGCGGTGGAACACTTGCCTGTCTGTTGCTCTTCGGGATTCCGGGCCAGCGCCGTAGATGGAGAACCATGCTTGGAATGCTTCTGTTCCTCGTTGCCCTCTCCGTCGGCGTCTCCGCATGCGGTGGTGGGAGTAGTGGCGGAGGAGGTACAAGCAGTCCTGGCACAACTGCAGGGACCTATACCGTGACCGTGACAGGCACTTCGGGCACGACCACGGCGAATGGGACTGTTACCGTCACAGTGCAATAGCCGTCTGCTTTGCGGATGACATTCGACGCCCGTCAATATAGGCGTGCGCATACCCTGGCTTTTGCGACTCGCTCTCTTGAAATTCTCTTTGAAGGAGTAATGCATGATCCATCGCATTCGCTTAAGACTCTTGCTCTTGTTGATGTTTTCTATCTGCCAACTGACACCAGCATCCGGGCAGTCCTCCGGAAAGAGCTGGGTGGGTATCGGGATCGGCTTTCTTGATCCGATGAGCTCCGCGCAGTACGGCATGCCAATGGGCGCGGTAGCGGTAGGTCAAGTGGTGCCGGGCGGTCCGGCGGAGAAGGCAGGGTTGCGTCCGGGAGACCTGATTACCTCGGTAGACGGTGTAGCGATGACGTCGCCCAACCTGGTGAGCGCGGCGCTGGGTTCGCATACGCCAGGGGACCGGATTCGCGTTGGCATCATCCATCCGATGCAAGGGAAAAATCTATCGTTGGAAATCATTGTGGTAGCAGGCAGCACCCCTTCGGGCGGTGCAGTTCAACCAGCGCAACAAATGGGCGGTGGGCAGAATGGTGGCCAGCAAATGGGGGCTCCGCAAACTGGAGGAGCTCCGCGCGGCGGCGGGGCCATGCCCATTACCGCGGCGCAGCAGACACACATGGTACAGCAGGGGCCTTGCCGGGCCGCTCTGCCCCAGGGCTGGCAGCTGAATCCTGGGCCGAACGGCCAGACCGCTGACGTATTCGGGCCAGAGGGCGCCTATGCAGGCTGGGGAATCGCAGGAATAAATCCGGCGATGCAGGCAAACTATGGCGCGATCTACGGCCCGCCGGAAACACATATTGGTGGAATGCTTCAGCTCATCCTGCATCAGCCAGTTCAGCTCGGGCCAGCACAGAATATCGGTTACTACACAGTGCACCAGTTCAACGCCGGAGCCCAACAAGGCGTGGCGCTGTACCATGTGTATCCTGCACCGATGGGACAGTACATCAGCAGCGATTATTTTGCGTATGGGCCGTTGCAGAACCCACAGCTGATTGCAGAGGCGGAGGCTATTATGACTTCGTTGCAATGCACCTCGAGCCTGCGGCCACCCGCAGACGGGTATGCAACCTATGAGCCGCCCAAGAGCGGCGGCGCGCGTAAGAGCAGTGGATCGCCGGAGAGCGACAGCCTGAAGGACTACAACTCAATTTTGGGCACACAGTATGCGCATGACTCGGCAGGAAACAATTACCTATTGGACCGCACATCGCAGTGGCGCGATACAGGGCCGGATGGAGCGGGATACTACAAGGGATCCGGCGTCAACATGGAAAAGCTGACACCAGGACTCGAGTAACCAGTGATATTGAGCGACAGGATAGAAAGTGTCTGTTGGCCCGATTGCATCGATGCATGGGGCTGCGCAATCCTAACGCGAAGGTCGCAGCTTTACTGCTGAAGTTGTGCTATCTGACAACCGAGTCCTGTATCAAGGCTCGCCGCCGCAATCGGCGGTTTCGGCGACTAATCTTGAATGGCGATTTCTACTCTCACCGGTCAGTGCTTGTTGAGCGCATTGACTGTACGAGAGACTTTAGCCATGGGACAAGAACGTCCAACCTCCGACGCTGCCTGCTTCCAACATCTTGTGACGTATGTCACTGCGATAATTTGTAAAGGTGGTAGGCTGATAATATGCTGCGTGGATTCAGCCAACGGATAGCGGTTACAGTCGCCCTCATGGGCGTGCTGCTGTTCTCGGTTGGAACGTGCGTACTTCCGGCTCAGCACGCAACTCATAGCTGCTGCCAGCACATGAGTATGCCGTGCGCTCCAGCCAGGGCAAATTGCTGCACTACCAGCCCACAGGTTCCTTCCGCGGTTGTGACTGCGACGTTCTCTGGTACTACGCAGATGGCTGCTATGCAGGTAACTCTGCCAGCCAGCGACAACTCCGTCTCGCGCATGGGAGTGATCGCTGCGGCCCTTCCTTCGCAGTCTCCACCACCTGGCATCTTCAACTTACGAATCTAAATCTTCATTCTTCTCCGTGATCCTCCGGTGTGCGCGATTTTGCACCCCGGGCCATCTCCTCCTGTCTAGTTATGCGGAGTTGAAGAGTGAAGAATATCTATGGTTTGGCGCCGGCTGTGCTGGCGCTGTCGATAGCATCGTCTATCGGATGCTGGGGTCAGACTGCTTCGTCTCCCGAATCCAGTCCAGTTCGTTCGAACGTCTCCGATTCTGTTCTCGGTGCTGCGCCGGTGACGGCACATATAACGGTCGAACAGGCGGTTGAGGATGCTCTCACGGGCAACCCTGAGATTCGCGCCGCGGTGCGACGACTGTCGCTGGCGCAGATGAAAACAACGACTGCGCGCAGCCTGGACGATCCCATGCTGATGGTGCGCGATTGGGGCACGCCGATCCGCAAGCCCTGGGACCTGAATCAGGCGCAGTTGATGATATCGCTGCAGCAGACCATTCCCGGCAAGGATAAGCGAGATTTGCGCGGCAAGATTGCCGGTGACGACGTGGAGGTGGCCGGCGATGAGTTGGAGACCCTGCGACAGGAGGTTGCAGCCAGCGTGCGCGAGGCCTGCGTCGCGCTGCTGCGCAATGCCGATGAGATGAAGCTGCACAACGAGCAGGCTGCGGTGTTGAACCAGACTCTTTCTGCTGTGCTGGCGGAGTACACCACCGGCAAGGTGCCGCAGGTTGATGTGTTGCGCGCGCAGATGGCTCTGACCCGGCTGAGCGAACACCTGATCCAACTGGAAGAGGAGCGCGATGGCTCGCGTGCGCAATTGAATGAACTGATGGGCCGATCTCCAGATGAGGCGGTGGAGATTGCGGGCAACTATCGAAGTCCAGAGACGCTGCCTCCCATCGAGGAACTGAAGAGAGTGGCCATCGAGCATCGTCCGGAGCTCGCCGCACTGCGCAAACAGATTGTGAAATCCGGCGACGAGAGCCGACTAGCTAGGCTTGCAATGAAGCCGGATATCACGGTTGCCGCAGGATACATGCTGATGCCGACGGGGTCTTTCTCCCGCAGCGCGTACATGGGCGAAATCACAATGAACCTTCCGTCCCTGAACCGAGCGCGTCATGACGGTGAGACCAAACAAGCTGACGCTGCAACCGATGCGGCTCAGGCAGAACTCGATGCGCGCACATCTTCCGTATTTCTTGAAATTCGTCAGGCAGAGATTGCGGTGCAATCCGCGCAACGCCGTGTGAAGCTCTATCGCGACACACTGCTGCCACAGGCCGAGGCTGCCTTCAAGGCGTCGACGGCTGCGTACCAGAACAATCGCGGTGAGTTTACCAACCTGATCGACAGCCAGAACCTGTTACTCGACATTCGCAACGATACATTCAAGGCGCTCTCGGAAGAAGACGCGGGCAGCACACAACTGGAGCGCGCGATTGGTGCGGCTTTGCCTGACATTTATCCGACTCAAACCAACAATGATATCCCCAACTTTGACATCGCGAGGACAAGCAAATGACTGCCAGTGAAAAGAAGTTATTCGTAATCGGAACCGGCACTGGACTTGTGGTTGCCATACTGGCTGCTGCCATTCTGATCGTTAGCGGACACCATACTTATGCAGCGGAGTCGACCTCTCCTGTATCGAGGGCGATGAAGCAGCCAGCGGCGGCAGCGCAACCGGAAGCGAACCAAGGGACGCAGCCGGGTACAACGCTGGAATTGACACCGGCGGAGATTACTGCGGCGGGCATTCAAGTAGCCGAGGTCCGTACGGCAGCGTTGAAGACGGACATCGACGCATTTGGACGCGTGGAGCAGCCGGAGGCACAGCTTGCCGCGGTGAGTGCGCGCATCAGCGGACGAGTGGACAAACTCTATGTGCAGTACACCGGCGAGAGCGTGCGGCGCGGCCAGGCGGTGGCGGATGTATACAGCCCTGAGGTGGCAACAGCGGTCGAGGACTACCGGCTGGCACAGGAGAACCGCAAGCAACTGCGAGGCTCCGATGAAGCCGGTGCACGCGCACAAGCCGATGCGTTGGTGAATGCGAGCCAACGGAAGCTGGAGCTGTGGGGCGTCAACAAAGAACAGATCGACGCACCCGCGTCGGTCGGCGTTCCACACACAACGCTCTATGCCTCGGCGTCGGGAAGCGTGGTGGAGCGCAAGGTGACGCAGGGGCAGTACGTCAACGCGGGCGACACACTCTTCACCGTCGCCGACCTCAGCCAGGTGTGGATCAAGGCCGATGTCTACGAGGACCAACTGCCGCAGATTCGCCGCGGGCAGGAGGTGGAAATCACTTCGGAGGCGCTGCCCAATCGCACACTGCACGGGCGCGTGGACTTCATCGAGCCGCAAGCCAACCAGCAGACGCGCACCGTGCCCGTGCATGTGCATTTGGCGAATCCGGGGATGAAGTTGCTGCCGGGCATGTTTGTCAACGCGACGTTTATCAGCCATGCGGCGAGCGAGTCGATTGTAGTGCCGCGCTCTGCGGTGCTCGACACGGGTACGCGGAAGATCGTCTATCTCGCGCGGCCCAATGGAGTCTTTGAAGCGCGCGAAGTGGCTGTTGGCGCGCCCTCCGAAGATCTATTCCCTGTAACGAGCGGCCTGGTGCGCGGAGACAAAGTGGTGCTTAGCGGAAACTTCCTGATCGATTCGCAGGCACATCTCAGCTCTGGCATGTCGGGAATGTATGGGGGTTCAAAGGAGTTTGCAGCGAGCGCACCAAACCCCTCCGCGCCAACCCCAGCATCCGGAAGCAGCACTGCGGCCACCACAAAGATCAATCTGCAAACGGACACTCCGCTGAAGGCAGGCGCAGACAACGCCTTCAACGCAACTCTGGTTGGCCCCGATGGAAAGCCGATCACCGACGCACACGTCACGGTGACGCTGGTGATGCCCGCGATGCCATCGATGGGAATGCCGGAGATGAAGAGCACGTTTGAGCTGCCGTGGTCGTCCGGCAAGCAGATGTATGTGGGTAAGGGGCAGCCGGGAATGTCGGGCTCGTGGAGCGTGACCGTCGAGGCAAGCAGAAACGGCGCTGTGATTGCAACCATACACACACACCTGAGCGCGAAGTAGGAGCCACCAATGATTAACCGCATAATCGAGTTCTCGCTGAAAAACCGCTGGTTGGTATTGATCGCCTATGCTGTGCTGGCGGGCTGTGGCTACTGGGCGCTGCTGCGCACGCCCATCGACGCGATCCCCGACCTCAGCGAGAACCAGGTCATCGTCTTCACCGACTGGGCTGGGCGCAGCCCGCAGGAGGTTGAAGACCAGATCACCTATCCCCTGACGGTGAATCTGCAGGGCCTGCCACATGTACGCACGGTTCGCTCACAGTCGGCCTTCGGCTTCTCGATGGTGAATGTCATCTTCGAGGATTCTGTGGACATCTACTTTGCGCGCACCCGCGTGCTGGAACGGCTCTCTCTCGCTGGAAGCTTCCTGCCTGCGGGGGTGACGCCAATGATGGGACCGGACGCGACCGGCGTAGGTCAGGTGTTCTGGTACACGGTAGAAGGCCCGTATGACAGCGGAACATTGCACTCGCTGCAGGACTGGTTCATCAAGTACCAACTCAACTCCGTGCCGGGAGTTGCTGAAGTGGCTAGCGTCGGCGGCTTTGTTAAGCAGTACCAGATCGACCTCGATCCGATGAAGCTGCGCGCCTACAACATAGCACTGAAGGACGTGGTCGGCGCGGTGGAACGCAGCAATAACAACGTCGGCGCGAAGGTGATGGAGGTGGGCAGCACTGAAGACATGGTGCGCGGCATCGGCCTGATCGGCGGGCTAAAGGACATCGAAGACATCTCGCTCGGCGCATATAACGGCACGCCCGTTACGGTGGGCAATGTCGCCAGCGTGCAACTTGGGCCAGAATTCCGTCGCGGCGTGCTCGATAAGGGCGGCAAGGAAGCGGTTGGCGGTGTCGTTATCATCCGCTATGCGGCCAACGCGCGCGAGGTGATCGCGGCCATCAAGCAGAAGATCCAAGAGATTCAGCCGGGACTTCCTGCTGGTGTAAAGATCATTCCGTTCTACGATCGCGGCATTCTCATCGACCACGCTGTGGACACACTGCGCCACGCGTTGATCGAAGAGATCCTGCTGGTCACACTGGCGCATGTTCTCTTTCTGTGGCACTTCCGCAGCATTCTTGTGGTCACGATTCCTCTGCCGCTGGCGGTACTCGGTGCGTTTCTGTTCATGAGGGGCATGGATATATCGTCGAACATCATGTCGCTAGGCGGCATCGCCATCGCCATAGGAGTGCTCGTCGACGCTGGCATCGTAATGACGGAAAACGTGATCCGCCAGGCGGAAGAGTACGAGCACAAGCACGGCAACTATCGCGAGCACATCTGGGAGATCACGTTGAATGCAGCGCGCCTGGTGGGCCGGCCCATCTCGTTCGCCATGGTCATTATCATTCTCGCATTCGTTCCTGTCTTCGCACTTACCGGGATGGAAGGCAAGATGTTTCATCCGCTCGCGTTCACAAAGACATTCGCAATGCTGTGCTCCACCATCATGGCCATCACGCTGGTACCGGTGCTCTGCACATTTCTGATTCGCGGCAAGCTGCATCGTGAGGACGAGAACCCGATTATGCGCGTGCTACGCGCAATCTACCGGCCCACGTTGAGTTGGGCGCTGCGTCATCGCGCCATCACGCTCACTGCCGCACTGGCCCTCTTCTGTGCCGCGCTCTACACGGCGACGACGATCGGGTCGGAGTTTATGCCGCCGCTCGATGAGGAGACTGCGCTGTTCATGCCCATCACCGATCCGCGCATCTCGCTGACCAAGGCGACGGAAATTCTTCGCCAGCAGGACGCGATCATCTCCGCCGATCCGCAAGTCGCGATGGTGGTTGGCAAGGTGGGACGCGCCGAGACATCCACCGATCCTGCGCCGGTCAACATGAGCGAGACCACCATTACCTTCAAACCGAAGGACCAATGGCCAAAGGGGCTGACGAAGGACGCTATCCTTGCGCGGCTGGATGACAAGCTACAGATTCCCGGCGTCACCAATATATGGACGCAGCCCATTCGCAACCGCATCGACATGCTGTCCACCGGCATTCGCACTCAGATCGGAATCAAAGTCTTCGGCACCGATCTGCGTGTGATCGAGCAGAAGTCGGAGGAGATCAAGGAGGTTGTGCAGCAGATTTCAGGAGCAGTCGATCTGTACGCCGAACGCACAACAGGTGCGCCGTATCTGGAGATGACGGTAGATCGCACGGCGGCGGACCGCTATGGATTGAATGTGGCCGATGTAGAAGACGTGATCGAAACCGCGATCGGCGGCAAGAACCTGACCACCACCATCGAGGGCCGCCAGCGATTCCCCGTTCGCGTTCGCTATGCACGCGACTTCCGCGAAAACCCGCAGCAACTCGGCGAAGTCCTTGTCACCGGCAGCAACGGCGCACAAGTCCCGCTGAGCGAAGTCGTGAAGATCAAGACCACCACGGGACCTTCGATGATCAGCAGCGAAAATGGCCTGCTACGCGGGGCTGTGCTGCTGAATGTGCGCGGTCGCGATGTAGGCGGCTTTGTCGATCAGGCCAAGCGCGCAGTCGCCGAGCAGGTTCAGATGCCGCCGGGCTACTACGTCGAATGGAGCGGTCAGTATGAGAACCAGATCAGCGCACGCAAGCGGTTGGAGTTGGTGATTCCCATGGTCCTGCTTGTGATCTTCGCGCTGCTCTATCGCACCTACAACTCCGCGAAGGAGGCAGCGCACGTTCTGCTGGCTGTTCCGTTTGCACTCAGCGGCGGAGTTTTTCTGGTCAAGCTGCTGGCGTTGAACTTCTCAGTCGCGGTATGGGTCGGCTTTATCGCGCTCTTTGGAACGGCCGTGCAGACCGGGGTCGTGATGGTCATCTATCTCAACGAGGCGGTCGCGCGTCGCATCGCCACGGAGGGTCAACTTACAATCGCCGGCCTGCACTCCGCGGTCATGGAGGGTGCCCTGTTGCGCCTTCGCCCCAAGGTGATGACGGTGGCAACAGTGGTGGCCGGCCTGCTGCCGCTGCTGTGGTCCACACGCACCGGCGCGGAGTTCATGCGACCGCTCGCCGCACCTGTACTGGGCGGAATGCTCAGTTCCCTCCTCCATGTGCTGATCGTGACTCCGGTGATCTTCACCTGGCTGCGCGAGCGGGAGTTGCGCAGGGAACAGATAGCATGACTTACCTCTCAATGACCCTTGGCCCAACAGGCGCTGAGGTTGGCCGGCGGCGGCTCTCCCGTGTTGGTTCCCGGATAAAACTGGCCGCTACAGTCGCTGTACCAGGTATCCACGTTGGCACCGACCGTTTGGCAACTGCCCACATCGTTGCACACTTTTTTGGTGCCTAGCTGCGCGTTGTAGTCGTGCCCATTGCCGTTGTCGCCGGAACCGGACGACCCGGAGTTGGTGATGGCTTTGTTGGTGTTCTCAATGGCGTTGAAGTTGGCGTCGGAGTTCTTTTTCCAGGCCGCATTATTGGCCTCCTCCTGCGCTTCCATCTGCTGGGACCGCTGGAGGGTGGACTGGGTAATGGCATTGGACTCGCGGATGACATTGCCGGCCGTATCGTTGCACTCTCTGGCATAGTTCTGCAGCCAGGCCTGGTTCATCTGGAATGTGCCCAGCGCCTGGTTTACGGCCGCGGCCGCCGATGCGCTGTCCGCGGGAGTTGATAGGTAGCCGGCAATGCGATAGACCGCCCAGATGGAGACCTGTCCGCCGGGCTGAAAAGCCTGCACGGTAATGGCGTAGGCATAGCCGATGCTGGTGCCACATTTGAATGAGACGTCCCCGGCATCGACGTGTACCGTCTTTCCTTCAGCCTGCGCAATTGGGCCAAATTCCGCATTCAAGGCCTGCGTCTGAGAGAGAATGGGACCGCCGCGCATCATGGTGGCAGAGGGGCATAAGCTCTGCTGCACATACTCGGAGGCAAACTGCGCACCGGGGCGATATGGCTCCAGCACCAGGCTGGTGCCCGAGCCAGTTGGCATAACCTGACCAACGCGCATACCCATCATCTGGGTTGCCCGGTTGGGAACTTCGCGCATCATGATTTTTGGATCGTCCATAAACATTTGCGCGCCGCCATCGGGCGACTGCGCGCGCACCACATAGTGGACTTCGATCTGAGTGGTGCGGGCGGTGCCGCCGGATATATGCCAGCCCACCGGCAGCGAGACTGAAAAGGCGCTCTCGGCCGGATCCTGCCACCGTTGATAATGGTTTACCGGGACAATCGCTGCACTGGGCTGCGCTACCACGGGAGGCGCTGCGCCGAGCTGCGCTGCGACAGGCTGCGCTGCGACGGGCTGTGTTACGCCCGCGGGTGGCTTAGTAAAGTGTACGTTGCCATTCGAATCAACCCAGGTGCCAGCGTCTTGTGGTCTGCCTGAGGTGGACTGTAGAACAAGCAATATTAGGGGAAACAAACTTCTGGCCAGAATTCGTTGCACTGAACCTCCTGGTTGCAGCGTGAAATGGGGAATTTGTCACTCCGTTCAAACTGTCTATCCCAAGCCGTCCCCATGGCACCCTTATGTGCAGGTGCTCCAGAGGAAGAGCCGGGGGTTTGTCGCGCAGTGTTCCAGCGGATTCCGTAGAAATTTAGATGAGTGCAGCTGACTGAAATGGTGCAAAGTATGAGCGAGGGATGAAGACACCCCCGGCGCAGGCAATCCTTTATTGCGGCAATCCTACTATGGGCGCAAAGTCGCAGATACCCCATCCCGCGGCGAGTTGGCCGCCACAAGGATGGGGTATCCGTTCCTCCTCGACTACAACTCGATCTTCACCGGCCACGTCTTCCAGATGTCCGCGCAGTAGTCGCGAATCGACCGGTCCGAAGAGAATTTGCCCATGCGTGCGACGTTCAGGATGGACATGCGAGCCCACGCGTCCTGGTCGCGGTAGGCTTCACTGACTCGGTCCTGGCAGTCGATGTACGACTGATAGTCGGCCAGCAGCAGATACTCATCTTTATTCAGGAGAGAATTGTAGAGTGGCGCGAACAAGCCGCGGTCGCCGTGCGAGAACTCGCCGCTGGTCAGTGAGTCCAGCACCTCGCGCAGGCTCTCGTTGACGTCGTACGGCGCGCGTGGATAGTAGCCCTCGGCCTTGCGCTGTTGCACCTCCTGCACGCTAAGCCCGAAGAGAAAGAAGTTCTCCTGGCCGACCTCCTCACGAATCTCCACATTGGCTCCGTCCAAGGTGCCAATGGTGAGCGCGCCGTTCATGGCAAACTTCATGTTGCCGGTTCCCGAGGCTTCCTTGCCGGCCAGCGATATCTGCTCCGAGAGGTCGGCTGCCGGGTAGACCCTCTGGCCCACCTTGACGTTGTAGTTGGGCAGGAAGACCACCTTCAGCCTCTCCCTCACCAGCGGATTGGCATTGACCACTTCGCCGATCGAGTGAATCAGTTTGATGATCAGTTTCGCCATGTGGTATCCGGGCGCGGCTTTGCCTCCGAAGAGGAACGTCCTCGGCACAAGGTCGATCTCCGGGTTGTGCTGGATACGTTTGTAAAGCGTCAGGATATGCAAAATCTGTAGATGTTGCCGCTTATATTCATGCAGGCGCTTGACCAGCACATCGAACATGGAAGTAGGATCAGTGGCGATGCCAACTCGTTCCTGAATGTACGCCGAAAGTTCCAGCTTGTTGTGCAGCTTGATCGCCTTCCACTCACGCAGCAGATCCGGGTTGTCCACCATCGTTTCAAGTCGACGCAGCTTGTCGAGATCGTGCTCCCAGCCCGGACCCACATGCGAAGTCAGCAGATGGGCCAGCCTGGGATTGCTGAGCACTATCCAGCGCCTCGGCGTCACCCCGTTGGTCTTGTTGCTGAACTTCTCCGGCGTCAGCTCGTAAAAATCGCGAAGTACGCTTGTCTTCAACAACTCCGTATGCAGCTCTGCCACACCATTGATCGCATGACTGCCGAGCGCGGCCAGGTGCGCCATGCGCACATACTTCCCACCGTTTTCATGGATCAGTGAAAGGTTACGCACGCGCTGCTCGTCGCCCCAGTAGCGCAGGCGCACACCCTCAAGATGACGCCGGTTGATCTCATCGATGATCTCCAGATGGCGCGGCAGCAGCGCACCAAACAGACTCAACTCCCACTGCTCCAGCGCCTCCGGCAGCAGCGTGTGGTTGGTATAGGAAAGCGTTCCCTGGGTCACCCGCCATGCCGTCTCCCATTCCATCGAGTGTTCATCCACCAACAAGCGCATCAACTCGGCCACGGCAATCGCCGGATGGGTGTCGTTCATTTGGATGGCAAACTTGCGCTGTAACGCAGTGAGCGGACGATTCATGGAGAGCTGAATCTTCAGAATGTGTTGCAGCGAACACGACACGAAGAAGAACTGCTGCGCCAGCCGCAACTGCTTACCCTGAATGTCTTCGTCGTTGGGGTAAAGGATTTTGGAGATGTTTTCCGACGACACCTTCTCGGCGACTGCACCAAAGAAATCACCCGTATTGAACGTGCCAAAGTCGAAGGAGTCGACCGCCTGCGCCGACCACAGCCGCATGGTATTTGCGGTATTGGTCTTGTAGCCCAGAATCGGCGTATCGTGGGGAACTCCTCGCACAACGCGCTCGGGAAGCCATTTCACATGGCGGCGGCCGGCGGAGTCGGTGTAGGCTTCGGTGCGTCCACCAAACTTTACATCGAAGGCGTCTTCTGGCCGCTCCAGTGCCCAGGGATTGCCCAGCTTCAACCACTTGTCGGTGGTCTCCACCTGCCAACCATCTTTGATCTGCTGATCGAAGATGCCGTATTCGTAGCGAATTCCGTAGCCGATGGCAGGGATATCGAGCGTGGCCAGGGAGTCCATAAAGCAGGACGCAAGCCGCCCCAGACCGCCATTGCCCAGCCCTGGCTCCTGCTCCTGCTCAATCAGGGTATTCAGTTCGATGCCCAGCGAACGCATTGCCTGATCGGTCTCTTCGTAGATGCCAAGGTTGATCAGATTGTTGGCAAGATGCGGCCCGGTGAGAAACTCCGCGGATAAGTAGCAGACGACGCGCACATCCTGTGCCTGGTAGTTCTTTACAGTGGAAACCCAGCGCTCGATCAGACGGTCGCGCACGGTATGCGCCAGGGCCATATACAGATCGTTTACGGTGGCCCGTTCCCGGTAGCGTCCCTGCACGCAGAAGAGGTTGTCGAGGAAGGATTGAGCCAGCGCACTGACACTCAAGGCTGTTCTTTGGCTCTTATGCACATCAACGGACGGCGGAATCGCTCTTTCAACTTCAGGCATCGTCTTGCTCCCTGGGGCCCGGAGGCGCAAGCAGCGCGCGGGTGTATCCGCTCCATCATCGGCATAAAGCCGGAGACAATTCAGCCCTTTGCGAAGAATGGCCTCCCACGGGTGGGGGATACGCTCTCGCATCCCCAGATAGCTCGCTTGCCTGTTGTCATCTTCGGGCCAGTAAGTTCATCAAGACACTATCAGGCGGACGAACTATGAGCGTGCGCCGCCTCAGAATCCATCTAGCTGGGTCGGTCACTTCACTTGTCTATCGCACCTCGTGTTTCCTGGTGCGACTAAAGTGCAATATCGGGTGAGCAACCTGGAATTTTATGCTTAATATCCCTTCGCAATATATGTAGGCATTACTGCCTTCATTATCAGCATGGCTCGCAGCCTGCGTCTCAAAGTGATCGCGGAAGGGGTTGAGACCGAAGCGCAGATGTCTATTCTGCGCTTCCACCAGTGCGGTGAGATTCAGGGATACTACTTCAGCAAGCCGATCTCGGCCGACGAAGCATCCTCCATGCTTCAACGCGAAGATAGGCTCGATGTCACTTGTGATGAGGACGGTGCTGGCAAGTTGTATTGGCCCGTAGCGCACAATTATTCGGTTCGGCCACTGGAAGTCTGATATTGTGAGTCGAGTTGTGCTTCCTTAGTGCAACTCCTGTGAATTGATCCTCGAGGCTCTCAACTGCAAACACCTCCTGCTCTCACAGCGGGTTCTCCCTGGCATGCAAATGCCTCCTTAATTTAGCCATCTATATGCAACATCCCCTGCGTGCATTGCTCAGACTATAGCTGGGTTCAGCAGGAATAACCTTTTATTGGACTGGAGCCATGGCGAGCGCAGCTACGGAACAAATAGATGCGATTCAGAGTAGGTCGCCGGATAAAAGGGCTGCCGCTACTGATAAATCACCGCGCCTGGTTCCGTTCATCCTGCTTCTTGCTTTTGTCATCCGCATGGTGGTCGTGTATTTTTCCTATCGCGATCTGCCGGATGCGGACAAATACTATGATCGGTTCGGCTGGGAGGTAGGCTGGGTGGCGCGTGCGCTGGCCAGCGGACATGGATTCTCCTCTCCTTACTATCCAATCAGCGGGCCCACCGCCCTGGTGCCACCACTGTATACAGGACTACTAGCCGAAGTCTTTCGTCTCTTTGGCGTGTACTCGCTAAAATCGGGCTTCCTTATTCTTACTCTCAATAGCCTGTTCTCCACCCTTGCCTGCATTCCCGTATATTTCAGTGCAAAGTATTCTCTGGGTATGCGAGGCGCAAAGATTGCCTGCTGGGCATGGGCCGTCTACCCGTTTGCTATCTACTTTTCCGCGGACCGCGTGTGGGAGTACTCGCTTACTTCACTACTGTTTACTACATGCTTCTGCATAGCTCAACGAATTCACGGTTCAACAAATCTGATGGCATGGATCGGCTTCGGAGCACTGTATGGCATTGCAGCCTTGTCTAATCCTGCAGTACTCGCGGTGCTGCCTTTTTTATTGGCGCTGGCATTGTGGAATACAAGAAAAGCAGGCAAGCCCTGGCTATTGCATGGAGCACTGACCGTGGTTAGCGTACTTATCGTCCTAGCTCCATGGACTGTGCGCAACTACCGTGTACTGCATGTGCTTAGTCCGGTACGTGATAATTTCTGGCTGGAGTTTTATGTAGGCAACTTCGGTGACACTTCTGAGCCGAACCCAGCCCGCTTGCACCCAGCCACCAATCCATTGGAGATGCAGCGGTATCTTACCCTGGGAGAGACAGCCTATATGGCGGAGAAGCGCGCGATGGCGGTTAACTATGTTCGCCACCACCCACAATTCTTTACGATCGTCACTCTGCAGCGGGTTGTTTGTTACTGGACCGGATTTTGGAGCTTCAGCAATGAATTCAGGCAAATTGAGCCATTCGCGTTGCCGAATATCTTTTATTGCGTCAGCATGACACTGCTGATGCTGCGCGGTGCGCGGCATCTCTGGCGAGAGAATCATAATGCAGCCCTTCCATATTTCGTGTTGATCGTAATATTTCCGCTGACTTACTACCTTACGCATTCCTGGATGGATTCTCGCCAGCCAATTGAGCCGGCCATTGTTGTGCTTGCCATCGCGGGATGGGTCTCAGGGATCCCTGTGCAGACCTCAGGATATGAACCGACGCAGAGCAAGATGAATTAGCCAGCAGTGTTGCGTTGGTGAGATCCGTATACCGCCGTTTGCAGTGGCGGGCTCGAAGCTAGAACTCCAGCATAGCCGGCACACCGCACTGCAGAATCCTGAACCCAGGTTCCCGTGCGATGCTGGGAAGTGTCACAGGCCATCCTGTATCTCTGTCCCAATCCGGGTCACGATGGCTAATCACAAGATACTGAACCCCGAACCGGCTGCAATAATCCCGGGCCCACTCCGCACTCGGAGGTGGCGATGCATACAGCTGCACTGTCGCTGCCTGAATCACCGGACACTCCGCCGGATCGCCGCCAAATTGTGTAGCGCACTCCCGCTCTGCATTCAGGATTTGCCTACCGGCGTTCATCACCAGCATTCGCTGGTAGAACTCACTCGGAAATACAACCACGTTGTTCCGGTCAAGTATAGGGTCGATCGGCCGAAATGCTACTACCGCGTTCTTTGAAGCTACAGGATTCAGCGAGGCAAATGCCTCCCGAATCTCGAAGGCATCCTTCGGCAACTGGCTGAAGCCGTTCTGCACACGAGGTGCCTCAATGGGCAGCCACGCCCTGAGCAGTAACGCAGCATAAATGGACCCGGCCAATCCCAGAACCAGCAGACTGTAAAG
Organism: uncultured Granulicella sp.; assembly: GCA_903932155.1. GTDB lineage: Bacteria > Acidobacteriota > Terriglobia > Terriglobales > Acidobacteriaceae > Edaphobacter. The sequence continues at coordinate 38,091 of CAIZFH010000066.1, forward strand.
CAACCTCCGCTTGCCCGGAGTCGCCGGCACAGCGCACGTCTTACCGGGAATCCACCACGAACCGAGCACATCCGCAGCCAGCAGCAGCAGAAAGAACTGCGGCAACATCACGGCTCGATAACCGAAGTCGTTATTGGAAATCACAGAGGAGCTGATAAACAGCACCATCACCAGGCCGCAAACGCAAAAAAACAACGCTGTGTCCCGTGCATGATCCACCTGCATCGGCGGCCTGCGCCGCCTGGCCAGAAGTACCAGTACCAGCACGGCCCCGTACACTCCCAACTCCATTGCCAGCCCCGGCAGCAGCAGGATCAGCCGTAAGGTCTGGTCCAGTAGTACCGGATGCGCCTTATTCCAGGCAGTGAACACGGGCAGACCAGTCAACAGACCGGGGTCAATCATGCGTCTTACGCTCAACGAGAACATGTGCTTCGTTGGTGCAGCGCTTTCGCTTCCTTGGCCGCCTACAGAATGGCTGTGACTGCCCATCAGTTCGCTTACAAATAGAGCCAGTATTACCGCACTCAGCAGGCTAATGGCCGCCACACGTCGCCATAACGCAAAACGCTCTGCATGCCGCAGTACTGCCAGCCACACTGCCCAGACAATCATCATCAGTGCAAAGCCGAGCGCCACGAAAATGGACAGACCAAACCCACTGGCAAACGCAACAGCCGCCAGCATAATGGCCCAGCGACTACTGCTGCGGCTAACAGGTTCTTGATTCATGCTCTGAAACGTGCGCCACAGATAGAGGAATCCTAGCAGGCAGCACAACACGCTCGACACATGGTGCGGCACCCACAGCAGCGAATCCGGCCATGCGGCGATAGGATCAACCGACCACCAATGGATGTCGCCATTCAACGAGGGCTGCAAGATGACATTGCCCAGAGCGGGTATGAGATCCGCGCCCGTCACGAAGAGAAGCCCCAGCGCAATCCATCCCTGCTTCCGTCCCCATTTAAAGAAGTGAGTGGTGTAGAGCTTCACCGTTACCATCAGGCCGAAACCGGCCCATATACTGCTAGCGATAAAGGACTGCCGCGCCGAGACGTGCGCCAGTTTTACCACCGCCGCGCACAGCACATACCAGTAGTAGTAGTAGTGCATCGGTGCCGGAGAGCCGGCAAAGTACAACGGATTTGCCGGCGGAATACCCGTCCTCACCACGGCATCGACAAATGCGACCCGGTAGCTCTGGTCGGCCATGACTACGCTGAAATACAGCTTGTTTCCAACCTGCAGATCGACCAGCATCAACAGCACAAACGCAATCCACCCGCACGCCAGGAGGCCGATCACCCATCTGTCCCTGCGCGACCAACCGGGCCTGCTGCTCCTGTGCCACAGCAGCAGCAATGTGAGCAGGGCAGACCCAGCGAACAACCAGCATATAGCGCCCAGGCCTGCACTGCGCCCCACCAGATACGAGACGATCGGCACAACGCTGAACGAGCACGCAATCGCCCACATTGAGCGCTCCGTGAAGCCCATCTGCCTGAAACCGAAAAGGTCCGTTGCATAGGCCACGAGGTAGCCA